>JAZOUX010000001.1:0-5535 GCA_045658325.1 Christensenellaceae bacterium
TTTGAAAGGGCGTGTTTATACGCTTATATGATAAAAGACCAAGACGTTTCAAGTAAAAAAGGTATTGAACTTGTTAGTAAAGTTGAAGATTTAGCACTTGTTTTTGACGAAAAAACTTCGTTTATTATGCCAGAATTATCAAAGTTAGACACCCAAACTTTAACAAGTTTTAGTCAAGACGAAAGTTTAAAAGACTACGACCTTTTGCTTTTAGAAATTGCTAACGAAAAACCCCACGTTTTAGACGAAAAATGTGAAGAACTTTTAGCAAAAAGTGGTAAAGTTTTAGGTGGGTATCACGATATTTTTTCAATTATTGATAACGTTGACTTAAATTTTCCTACGATAAAGGTAAACGGTCAAAAAGTAAAGGTTACTCACGCTAAGTATAGTGAACTTTTACAAAATAAAGACAAAAACGTTCGTAAAAAAGCCTTTAAAAGTTACTATAAGGCGTATGAAAGCGTCTTAAATACGATTACGGCAATTTACAAAGGTAACCTTGATAAAGACGTTTTTATTACTAAAGCAAGGAACTTTAATACTTGTATTGAAAGGGCGTTATTTAACGAAAAGGTTGATAAAAAAGTTTATGACAGTTTGTTAAAAAATACTCATAACGCTTTACCTATTTTGCATAGATACGTTAAAGATAGAAGCCAACTTCTTAACTGTAAAATAAATATGTACGATTTGTACGTTCCACTCATTGAAGGTGAAGAATTAGCGCTTGACTATGAAGAAGCCTTTGATTTAGTTAAAAAAGGCTTACAACCACTTGGTGAAGATTATTTATCGTTGCTTCAAAGGGCTCACGACGAAAGATGGATAGACGTTTACGAAACTGACGGTAAACGTAGTGGTGCTTACTCAACTAGCGCATATAACGTTTCGCACCCTTACGTTCTTTTAAACCACAATAAAACGACGCACTCGGTATTTACTATTGCTCACGAACTTGGACACGCTATTCACTCGTATAAGTCTGATAGGGCGTTACCTATAACTAAAGCAGGCTATAAAATTTTCGTAGCCGAAGTTGCTTCAACCGTAAACGAAGTTTTACTTTTAAAATATTTAATTAAAAACGCAACAAGCGACAAGGCTAAAAAGTATTATTTATCTTACTACTTAGATATGATAAGGACTACGCTGTTTAGACAAACGATGTTTGCTGAATTTGAATATTTAGCCCACGATTTATGTGAAAAAGGTAATGCTATTACTAAAGAAACGCTTAACTCGTTATACTTAAAGTTAAATAAAAAATATTACGGCAAGCACGTTAAAAGTGATAAAGAAATTTCTTTTGAGTGGGCAAGAATTCCACATTTTTACACGGCTTTTTACGTTTACAAATACGCAACGGGTATTATTAGCGCAATAGCAATTAGTGAAAAAATCTTAACGGATGATAAAAAAATGCGTGACGATTACTTTAAATTTTTATCGTCGGGTGGAAGCGATAGACCAACTGAACTTTTAAAAATAACGGGTGTTGACCTTGAAAATGAAGAAACCTACCATTTAGCGTTTAAGTCATTTGAAGACGCTTTAATACAATTTGAAAATTTAAAATAAGGAAGAATTTTTATGTCTACTAAAGCAGTACAAACTTTACCGTACAATTTTGAAGCCGAACAATGTTTATTAGGCTCGATTTTAATTGACAACGAATTACAATATGAAATTGTTAGTAAACTAAACGTTGAAGACTTTTATTTAGAGTCGCACCAATTAGTTTTTGATTGTGTGCAAAATATGTTGACTGACAGCAAGTTTGTTGACGTAGTTACCGTTTCAGACCAATTATCAAAGACAACTCAAGACAGGCGAAAAAGAACGGTTAATATTTCTCAAGTTGCTCAAGAAATGGAGAAAAAGACTACGCTTGAAAAAGTGGGTGGTATGCAATACTTAACTGAACTAGCAACGTCAATTCCGTCATCGGCTAACTACGAATACTATTTAACTATCGTTAAAAGAGACGCTACGCTTAGAAGATTAATTAGAAGTGCTGAAGAAATTAAAAAACTTGCTCAATCGTCAACCGACGAAAAGCAAGCCGTTTCGATTGCTGAAAAATTAATTTACGATATTTCAGAAAATTTAGATACGTCAACGCTTGTTAACGCTAAAGAATCAATAAAAGACGTTTTAACGTTGTTTGAAAATATTCAAGTTGATAAAAACTTTTTGCAAGGTTTAAATACCGGCTTTACTTGTTACGATAACGCCACTAACGGTTTACACAATGGTAACTTAGTTATTATTGCTGCAAGACCTTCAGTTGGTAAATCGACGCTTGTAATGAATATTGTTGAAAACGTTGCTTTAAGAACTAACGCCGTTTGTGCCGTATTTTCACTTGAAATGACTAGAAACGAGTTGGTTGAAAGAATGATTTATACTTTAAGTGGTGTATCTGGCACTAAAACTAGAAAAGGTCAATTAACTAGCGACGACTGGAAAAAACTTTGGAACGCTCAAAAATTAATTGAAAAAAGTGAAATTATGATAGACGATACGGCAATGACTACCGTTCCTATGATTTTAAGTAAATGTAGAAGATTAAAATCAATGAAGGGTAGGCTTGATTTAGTAGTTGTCGACCATATGCAACTTATGAACGCCGTTAAAAATAGTGAAAACCGTCAAGCCGAAATTACTGAAATTTCAAGGGGCTTAAAAATGATTGCTAAAGAATTAAACGTTCCCGTTATTGCTCTTTCGCAATTACGCCGTTTACCTAACGGTCAAAAACCTGCTTTAAGCGACCTTCGTGAATCGGGCTCTATCGAACAAGATGCTGACGTTGTATTATTTATACATAGACCTAATTTTGCTAGCAGTGAAGACGTTTCCGACGATAGTGGTATTGAAATTAAAAAAGACGAAGTGTTGTTAATTCTTGCTAAAAACCGTTCTGGTCCACTTGCAAACTTTAAGTTAGCGTTTAACGGTGAGTTAAGTAAGTTCGTTAATATTGCTCCTGAAGCATACGGCGACCCTTATCAAAGCAAGCAAGCAAGAACTATTGACGATAGTGACGTTCCAATGGAAGAAGACGATAATTCACCACCAGACGACGGTTCAATAGACGAGGTTTTTGATGATTAATAAAATTACAAAAATTTGCAAAATTGACGATAACTCACTTGATTTTGCAAAAAATTTAATTTTAAGTGGAGAGTTGGTTGCTTTTCCAACCGAGACAGTTTATGGTTTAGGGGCGTTAGCCACCGACGATAGTGCGGTTATTAAAACTTTTACGGTAAAAGGCCGTCCGCAAGATAATCCACTTATCGTTCACATACATAGCGAGTATGATTTATCAACGTTAGTTGAAATAGAGCAAAAGTACGTTTATGATTTAATTAAAGCGTTTATGCCAGGACCTTTAACTTTAGTTTTAAAAAGCAAAAAGTCAGTTTCTCCTTACGTTACTTGTGGTCTTGATACGGTAGCCGTTCGTATGCCGTCGCATAAAGAGTGTCAAAAATTCTTAAAAAGTTTAAATTTGCCAATATCTGCACCGTCGGCAAATATATCAAAGCACACAAGTCCGGTTACGGCTGAGCACGTTTATGAAGATTTTAATGGAAAAATCGACTTAATTTTAGACGGTGGAAAATGTGATGGTGGTATTGAAAGTACGGTATTAGACGTTACTAAAAGTACGCCCGTAATTTTAAGGCGTGGCTTAATTACCGCTGAAATGATTAGAGCCGTAGTTGGTAGTTGTGAATATTTTAACGATAATTCTCAAGGTAAAGTTCGTTCACCGGGTATGAAATATAGTCATTATATGCCTAAATGTGAAACAGCGTTATTTGGTAGAGATAATATATTAAACGCACAAAAATTATACGACGAATATTTAAGTAAAGGAAAAACTCCTTGCTTTTTATGTGATAATTTAATTGAAAGTGAATTATACGGTAAAAAGTTGCTTTTAGGTAGTACGGCGAAAGAAATCGCTTCTAATTTATACGATATGCTTCATAAAGCAGAAGCCGTTTGCGATTTATTAATTGCCGTTGAAATTGATACCGGCGACGAAATAGATTTAAGTGTTATGAATAGGCTTTCTAAGGCTTGTAAAAAGGTTTAAAATTAGGTCTTGACAAAACATATAATATTTATTAAAATATTATATATAGGAGTTGTTATGAAAATTGCATTTGCTTGTGACCACGGTGGTTACGACGTAAAAGATAAAGTAATTAGTTTTTTAAAAAGTAAAGGTCATACCGTTGAAGATTTTGGTACGTTTTCAAACGAAAGTTGCGACTATCCCGATTTTGCCTTTCCTTGCTGTAAATCTGTCGTTGATGGCGTGAACGAAGTTGGCGTATTAATTTGTGGTACAGGCATTGGTATGAGTATTTGCGCTAACAAAGTTAACGGAATTAGGTGCGCTCATGTAAACGATGCGTTTTCGGCCGAAATGACTAGAAGACACAATAATTCAAACGTTATAGCGTTAGGTGCAAGAATTGCAACGGCTGACGAAATTATTAGTTATATTGAAATATTTTTGACTACGCCTTTCGATGGTGGTAGGCATCTAAATAGGTTGAACAAAATTAGCGAATATGAAAATGTTTGATAGTTAAAAATGGATAAAACCATAAAAATACAGGAGATATTATGAGTAAATTACATGTATTAAATCACCCACTTATTCAACACAAAGTGTCAATGCTAAGAATGACTGACACGGTAACCAAAGATTTTAGGCAATTAGCAGACGAAATTTCGTTATTAATGGCTTACGAAGTTACGAGAGATTTACCGCTTGAATCAAGAGAAATTGAAACGCCTATTTGTAAAACTCAAGCAAACTTTATTGCGGGTAGAAGTATTGGCGTAGTACCAATTTTAAGGGCTGGCTTAGGTATGGTAAACGGTATTTTAACTTTAGTACCAAACGCTAAAGTAGGTCACATTGGTCTTTATAGAGACCCTGAAACTCATTTACCAGTTGAATATTATTGCAAACTTCCAGTTGACGCTGAAGAAAGAACTATTATAGTTGTTGACCCAATGCTTGCTACGGGGGGTAGTGCAGTTGCCGCTATTGACTTTATTAAACAACGTGGTTGTAAAGATATTAAACTTATGAACTTACTTGCAGCACCAGAAGGTGTTAAAACTGTTCAAGATGCACATCCAGACGTTGATATTTACGTTGCTGCGTTAGACGAAAAACTTAACGACCACGCTTATATCGTTCCAGGTCTTGGCGATGCAGGTGATAGACTTTTCGGCACAAAATAACATATAATATTTGGGGGAGATTTATATATTTAATATATAAAATCTTTCCCTTTATTTTTATTTAACGAATTTGGAGTATTTTATGAAAAAAATTAAAAAAGCGGTTATTCCCGTTGCAGGCTACGGCACAAGGTTTTTGCCTTATACAAAAGCAGTGCCAAAGGCAATGTTGCCAATTATAAATAAACCTGCAATTCAAATTATTACCGAAGAAGTGATAAATAGCGGTATTACAGATATTTTATTCGTGGT
>JAZOUX010000002.1:0-5437 GCA_045658325.1 Christensenellaceae bacterium
CGTCAATTAACCAATCAAGTATAGTTTTTTCGCCAACCTTTAATAACGGTTTAGGAAAATTTTTTGTTAAAGGATAAAGCCTTGTACCGTAGCCTGCTGCAAGAATTAAACATTTCATAAATCTACCCCGTCGGCACTTTCACAAATATATACTGAATATTTGCCCGTTAAATTAGGATATTTAGTTAAATATTCTTTAGTTACATAACTTTCTATACTTTCACAATACTCTGGGTCGATTAACGCCATACAACAGCCTTTATAACCAGCACCACTAAACCTTGCACCGTAAACACCCTTAGTTTTGGTTAAAATTTCAAATAAAGAAATAAGTTCTGGTGAACCCGTTTCGTAATTATTTATTGAAGAATAACCACTTTCAAAAATGAGTTTACCAAAATTTTCAATATCACCGTCTTTCCACAATTTAACGCCGTCTTGTACGCGCTTGCTTTCACTATAATAATGCTCAGCCCTTTTACGCCAATTACTAGGCAATTTGTCTTTATACTTTAAAAAAGTTTCGTACGGAACGTCTCTTAAATTAGTGTTTTTTACAAGCGAATATTCATCACCGTTAAAGGCTAAAACGGTATAAGCACACGAACGGCACTCATCAACGCGCACGTTGTAATTACTAGCAGTTAAAACTCGTTCAATGCCCGAAAAGAATATTGCAATTTTATAGGGCTTAATATTAGAGTTTGGGCTAATTAATTCGTACTCGCCGTTTTTAGTATCTAAATATAAAAGTTTACCTTTTTTAGAAAATACTTCACAAGATTGGTCTAATTTACCACAAGAAACGCCAACGTAAACGTTTTCAGCAAGTTGTGCCATTTTAATCATATCGCTTTGAGTTAAAGTAATACCGTTTACTTTGCAAAGAGCCGATAAAAAAGCAATAATTACGGCGGCTGAAGAAGATAGCCCGCCTATTGGTAATTCGCCTTCAATTACACCACAAAGACCTACTTTTAAATGATATTTTTGCGATAAAATTAAAGTTGCACCACGCAAATAATCTGCCCAGTCGCCTTGTTTTTCTTCTGGAATTGAATATATGTGCCATTGCGCACGCTTACTAAACTGTAACGAAACTAATTCGATTACGCCGTTTTGTTTTGGCGAATAGGCTATGCGTATACCTTTGTTTATGGCAAGCCCTGTAACTATTCCGTTTTGGTGGTCGATATGCGCGCCAAGCGGACATATACGGTAAGGGCAAAAAACCACGTCTTGCGCTTCCCTTTTGTATATCGTGGCAAAACTTTCATTACATAACATTAAAATTTTCTCCAAACCATTTTATCAATTATTTTAGTGTAAGACTGTATTATTTTTACAACCTTACTTGAAACGTTTTCATCTACGTAGTCGTCAACCGGTAAACCGTTATCTCCCTTTTTAACACTCGTAACCGCTGTTTCAACGGCTTGCAATAATGAATTTGTGTCAATGCCCGCTAAAACAAAACAGCCACTATCTAAGGCTTCTGGTCTTTCAGTTGAAGTTCTTATACATACTGCTGAAATCGGCTTATTAATCGACGTGAAAAAAGAACTTTCTTCTGGAAGCGTACCACTATCGGAAACAACGCAAAAAGCGTTCATTTGTAAATGGTTGTAATCGTGGAAGCCTAATGGCTCGTGCATTACTACCCTTTTATCAAGTTTAAAACCGTTTTGTTCTAAACGTTTTTTGCTTCTTGGGTGGCAACTGTAAATAATAGGCATATCGTATTTTTTAGCAAGTTCGTTAATTGCCGTAAAAAGTGAAATAAAGTTACTTTCCGTATCAATATTTTCTTCTCTATGAGCAGATAAAAGTATATATTTTTTAGATTTTAAGCCTAATTTTTGTAAAATATCACTCTTTTCGATATCGGCTAAGTTAAACTTTAAAACTTCAGCCATTGGCGAACCGGTAACGAAAGTCCTTTCTTTAGGTAAACCCGTATCGGCAAGATATCTTCTTGCGTGTTCAGAGTACGCTAAATTTACGTCTGAAATTATATCTACAATACGCCTATTAGTTTCTTCTGGCAAACATTCGTCTTTACACCTATTACCCGCTTCCATATGGAATATAGGAATATGTAAACGCTTTGCCGAAATTGCCGATAGACAACTATTTGTATCACCTAAAACGAGTAACGCGTCAGGCATAATTGATTGCATTAATTTATACGAACAGTTGATAATATTACCAATTGTTTCACCAAGGTCGTCGCCAACGGCATCCATATAAACTTCGGGTGCGTCAATTTTTAAATCTTTAAAAAATACGCCGTTCAAGTTGTAATCGTAATTTTGCCCCGTGTGTGCTAAAATACAGTCGAAATATTCTCTTGCTTTGTTAATTACGCATGATAACCTTATAATTTCAGGTCTTGTACCTACTATTATTAAAAGTTTAAGTTTGCCGTTGTTTTTAAAACAAACGTTGCTATAATCTAATTTAATATTCATTATTTTACCACCTTTTCGCTAAAAGTATCTGGTTTTGTTTTGTCAAAAGTTTCGTTAGCCCACATTAAAGTAATTAAATTTTCAGTATTTGATAAATTTATTATATTGTGAGTGTAGCCCGGTAACATATGCACTGCTTGAATTTTATCGCCACTGACTTCAAAATTTAATACTTCGTCAGTGCCGATTTTACGCTGTTGTATTAAACCTTTTCCACTAACAACGATAAAAAATTCCCATTTTGTATTATGCCAATGCTCGCCTTTTGTAATACCTGGTTTTGATACGTTTACGCTAAATTGACCACATTTTCTAGTTTTAAGTAGTTCAGTAAAATTGCCCCTATCGTCAACGTTCATTTTTAAATCAAATGCTACCTTTTCTTTAGGCAAGTACGACAAATAAGTAGAATATAATTTTTTAGCAAATGAATTGTTTGGTATTTCACTCATAAGTAAAGTGTTTGGTTGACTACTAAATTGATTTAGCAATTTAACTATTTGACCAAGCGTAACTTTGTGAGTATTTTTACAAGCACAATATTTACCCTTTTTAGTAAAGACAGTTTTAAGACCGTCGTATTCGGCACGGCTTTCTTTATTCTCAAGAGCGTTGAACATTTCATTAACTAAATCGTCAATATAAAGCAATTCTAACTTAGCCGTTTCGTCGTTTACGGTAATAGGCAAATCGTTTGCTATATTGTAGCAAAAAGTTGCAACTGCTGAATTATAATTTGGTTTACACCACTTTCCAAACAAGTTAGGAAAACGGTAGACCAGAACTTTTGAGCCTGTTTTTGTAGCATAATCAAAAAACAAATCTTCCCCTGCTTTTTTACTTTTGCCGTAATCGTTATCGTATCGGCCGATTAGCGTTGCTTGAATTGAACTAGAAAGCATAACCGGACAAGTATTACCATATTTAATTAGAGTGTCAAGTAAAAGACTTGCAAAACCAAAGTTGCCTTTCATAAAATCTTCTTGATTTTGTGGTCTGTTTACGCCTGCTAAATTAAAAACGAAATCGGCGTTTTTGCAGTAAAATTCTAAGTCATTTTCACTACTATCAATATCGTATTCGTAAACTTCACTAATAACTAAATTTGGGCGAGTCTTATCTTTACCATTTTTTACGTTGTTTAAGGCACAGCAAAGATTTTTACCTACAAAACCTTTTGCGCCCGTTACTAAAATTTTCATACAATTATTTACCTATTTTTAAAAGTTCATCTTTTATATAAGATAAAGCAAGTAATTTTTCTTTAACTTCGCTAACCGATAAAAGTTTAGTGTTATTTGAGTTAAATTCCGTTAAAGGATTACGTTCAACGTCGCCGTTATTATAATATTTATCGTAATTAAGACCACGCTTATCACAAGGCACGCGGTAAAAGTTACCAAGGTCAACTGCGTTTGCACATTCTTCGTTAGTTAGTAAAGTTTCGTACATTTTTTCACCATGACGGATACCTATAACTTTTATAGAATTCTTATCACCACCAAACAATTCACAAACGGCTTCGGCTTGAGTTTGTATAGTACAAGCAGGCGCTTTTTGAACTAAAATATCACCGTTAACTCCATTTTCAAAGGCAAATAATACAAGGTCAACTGCTTCGTCAAGCGACATTATAAAACGAGTCATACTAGGGTCTGTGAGCGTTATAGGATTGTTTGATTTAATTTGGTCAATCCAAAGCGGAATAACACTACCACGACTGCACATAACGTTACCGTATCTTGTACAACATATTTTTGTTTTTTCAGGGTTTACGGTACGGGATTTTGCAACTACTACTTTTTCCATCATAGCCTTGCTTGTCCCCATAGCGTTAACTGGATACGCCGCTTTATCTGTTGATAAGCAAACTATATTTTTTACCCCTGCTTTTATTGCTGAATTAAGCACGTTTTCAGTTCCTAAAACGTTAGTTTTTACGGCTTCAATAGGAAAAAATTCACAAGATGGTACTTGCTTTAACGCTGCTGCGTGGAAAACGTAATCAACGCCGTGCATTGCGTTATCTATAGAATTTATATCTCTTACATCGCCTATATAAAACTTAATTTTATCGGCAACTTCTGGCATTTTTATTTGAAATTCATGACGCATATCGTCTTGCTTTTTCTCATCACGAGAAAAAATACGAATTTCACCTATATCGGTTTTTAAAAATCTGTTTAATACTGCGTTGCCAAAACTACCAGTTCCACCTGTTATAAGTAAAGTTTTGTTTGTAAATAAACCCATGACCTTAACCCTCCTTATTTATCTTTTTACAAATATCATTAAACAATGTCAATGGTGAATAATCATTTTTGTATTTATAATCCACATGACTATTGTTAATATTTAAAATATGCTGTTCTAATTCTTGTTTATTATTAAAAATTTTAATATTATTGCTATCGTAATAAGTACAATTAACAATGTTTTTATTGTTTGTTATTAATATTTTATTGTACATAATTGCTTCAATCGCTCTTAAGGTTAAAGCATTTTGCTCACCAACACATATTTCCAAAATACATTTAGATTCTAATTCCTGCTCTAACACTTTTTTATAAGGTATTCTTTTTGTATTTATATCGCATGGAGCATTTTGCATATTTACAACTGTAAAAGTATATTTAAAATTATTTTTTAAACATATATCTCTTGCCATTTTAACATAGTGCCCACGATTTTTATCTGCACCTGCAAAAGTAATATCGCTTTCTATACTTAAGGGTTGATACGAATTGATTTTTGAATGTAAACCCTCTAAATAAATAAAATTATATGTTTTTGAATCGTTAACGTCTATTGTATAAATCAAATCACTATATTTTCTAAAATAATCAATATCTCGCATATTTCTAGTAGCCATAGTGTTAACAAAAATAATAGAAATTGTACTATTTGTAATTTTATTTCGTATATATTTTAATAATGTCTCATTATACAAATACGGATATGAATCA
>JAZOUX010000003.1:0-3857 GCA_045658325.1 Christensenellaceae bacterium
ATTAAACAAAGATTAGCAGAAGAAATAAAAAATAGTGGCTTAACCACTATTGAAATAGCAAGGAGAATAAACGTTTCGCCTGAAATGATAACGCAATACAAAACTACTAAAAAATTACCTAAACTTGATACGTTTGCTAAACTATGCAAAGAACTTGATTTAGACGCAAATTATATTTTAGATATAAACGACTAATTAAAAAGCTGTAAACTTGAAATGCACCCCAAAAGTTAGACACTTTAAGGAGGTGCATTTCAAATTCAAGTTCTTTTCTTTTTATTTAAATTAATTAAAACAAGCCAATAAGTGAACTGAGCGCAGCAATTAAAACGAATAAAGTAGTTGCTACCGTTGACATCATTTTAATAAAGATATCAAGCGCTACGCCTACAACGTCTTTACGCGTATCACCAATAGTGTCGCCTGTAACGGCTGCTTTATGAGCGTTAGAGCCTTTACCATGACCAATAAGTTTGCCTTGTTCAATGTATTTTTTAGCGTTATCGAAAGCACCACCCGAGTTGCCCATAAAGATAGCGCGTGGAATTGCTACGACAGTTGCGCCAAGCAAAATACCTAATACAAAGTTAACGCCAAATACCGCACCACCGATAAGCGGAACTGCTAAAGCGATAATTGACGGAAATAACATCCTTTTAAGAGCCGAAGCCGTTGCTAAACGAACTAATTCGTTATAGTCTGGGTCTTTTTCACCCTTTAAAATTGCTGGGTCTGAAAGTTGCCTATCACCAACGTTTGCAAGTTCTTTTGCCGACTGAATAGTATTGTCAGTAAGTATTGCGCTGAAAAATTCAATAAGCGCGCCACCTAAAATTAAACCTGCAACTACCGGAATTAACGACGTGTCAGTGAAACTTGGTGGAGTAATCATGCTAGTAGTGTAGTTGCCGATAAACGCAACTATAAGCGAAACCGTAGCAAACGCTGCCGAGCCGATAGCAAATCCTTTACCGATAGCGGCAGTAGTATTACCAACTGAGTCAAGTTTATCAGTAATTACACGAACTTCTGGCGATAAGTGACAAGATTCAGCAAGGCCACCAGCATTGTCGGCTATTGGACCGAAAGCGTCAATAGAAACGGTAGTTCCTACGAAAGATAACATACCAAGTGAAGCAATAGCAATACCGTAAGTTCCACAAAGCAAGCCCGAAACTAGTAACGATACGGCTATAATTGCGATAGGATATAAACAAGAACGTGAACCTACAGCGTCACCTTTAGTTACAAGGAAGGCTTCGCCTTCAATAGCAAATTCAGCAATTTGTTTTGTTGGTTTGAATTTATCGCTTGTGTAATATTCAGTTATAGCACCGATACCAACACCACTTAAAATACCAAGTACGGCACATATCCAAGGCGATGCCCAGCCGATTTTAAAGCCCATAGCAGTAAGAACGTTTGCTTCAGTACCATTAAACGCTAAGAAAGACGCTACGCCACAAGTTACGATAGATACGCCAGCCGATATGTAAGTTGCTAGGTTAAGTTCTTTTGAAGGGTCGTCGCCCATCTTTTTAATTTGTGCATACAATAAACCGATTACACAACCAAGTAAACCACCACCAGCAATTACAAGTGGGAATATATAAGAAGACGTGAATAACGCACTATTCATACCACTAGTCGCTATAAGACCTACTGCAACTACGATAGAAGCAGACATTGTTGCAACAAAACTTTCTAAAAGGTCTGAACAGTTACCTGCAATATCGTTTACGTTGTCACCGATAAAGTCGGCAATTACGTTAGGAACACGACTATCGTCTTCAGGTAAATCGTTACGAATTTTACCTAAAATATCGGCTGAAATGTCGGCTGCTTTTGTAAAGTTACCACCTGCTACACGGTTGAACATTGCAACTGTTGAACAACCTAACGAGTAAGCCGTAACTCTCATAATAGAAGCGTTTGTAAGTAACGCGTCGATAAAGATAATACCACAACCTTCGTACGCTTGAATACCACCGCCCGAAAGCGTTTCAATACCAGCAAACGTTTGAGGACCAATACCACTAATTAAAACTACTATTAAAAGACCGAGTAGACCAAATGCTTGTACTGAAATACCACTAATTGAACCACCGGTAAGCGCAACTTTAACAGTTTTGCCTATTGAAAGCGTTTCTTTTGCTACGTTAGCCGTTCTAACGTTAGCGTAAGTAGCACTCTTCATACCTAATATACATACAACGCTACTCATAAGCGCTCCGAATATATAGGTAAGCCCACTAAACTTTTCAATAAATAAAGAAAGTAAAAGTGCAATAATTAAAACCACGATACCAATCGTCGTAAATTCTTTTTTTAAGAATACGCTAGCACCTTCACGAATAATGGCACTCATTTTCACCATGCGCTCATTACCTTCTTTCAATTTTTTAATGCTTATATAGTTATAAACAACGTAAAAAATTGCTAAAACGCAAATAGCAATCATAATAAATAACCACATCTTGCCCATAAAAAATACTCCTTTCATTTGTTATTAGTATATGAAAAAACACCATTTGAATTATAACATATTTTACTTGAAAAAGATAGATATTTTTTTAATTTTTTTGCTTATTTTTTTTAAAAATTTTTACTTGTAAACTTTATTTTTTACAGTATAAAAAAAGAACTTGAAAATATTTCAAGTTCTAAAAATTCTATTTTCTATCTAACAACTCGTCAAGCGAAACGTCAAAATAATTTGCAATAAAGATAAGTTGTGCAATTGACGGCTCAGTATAGCCCGTTTCCCAGTGAGATATAGTTTTAGGTGATATATTTAAAATTTTAGCAAAAGCACGCTGGTCAATTTTATTTATTTTGCGTAATTCTTTTAAGTTTTCACAAAAACCCATAACACACCCCCTACAATTTAACTTTTTCGCTTTTAAAACTTAAAGCACATTTATAAAAGTTTAATCCCCTATATTTAAATTGTATCAATAATTGAGAAAAATGCTTGACTTTCTCAATATTTGAGAATATAATGTGTGTATATTTTACTTAGGAGGAAGAATTATGTTCTGTAAGAATTGCGGAAATAAAATAGAAGGAGATATGATAACTTGCCCTTGTTGTGGAGTTGTTATTAATCAAAAAGTAGAAACACCAAAGCGACACTCAAAATTTGGGTTAGGAATTGTTTTTTCATTAATCTATGGTTTTTTAGGATTGATTATAGGATTATGTATGTACGCCCCACAATCGCATGATAGAGAATCTTTTGTTAATGGCTGGTCAACGATGTTTTTACTTTCGTTAATACCGAGCATTTTCCTTATGATATTTTTATTTAACTTTTTGAACGTTTTATTTGGCGTTTTACCACTTTAATTTTAATATAGAAAAAGACTTGATTAAACATCAAGTCCTTTTTAATTTCGTTAACCTTTTAAGGCGTTAGTAACAAGTAAAAGAAGGCTCGCTAATTTACTATGGGTACAATAGACTTTGTTGGTCATTGTAATCATAGGCTATCTTACAAAAACATTTACTATTACTAACTATTTTAAGGTGCTAAAAACAAGTGAGAGTAGGCACACAAGTAGTATATGGACGTAATTGACCTTGTCGGTCATTACGGTCATAGACTAATTGTAGTAAAGAACTTTAATGTTGTTAGTAATAAACGATTTTTTATTTAAACGAAAAAGACTTGATTAAAAATCAAGTCTTTTTTAATTTCGTTAGCCTTTTAAGGCGTTAGTAACAAGTAAAAGAAGGCTCGCTAATTTACTATGGGTACAATAGACCTTGTTGGTCATTGTAGTCATAGGATATTAGCAGAAACGAACTTTTACGCCGTTAATAACGGCTTAAAATTATTCAGCAACAGCAGTAGC
>JAZOUX010000004.1:0-15814 GCA_045658325.1 Christensenellaceae bacterium
CGGGTTCAAGTCCCGTCATCAGCTCCAAAATTGCTAACGAAAACGATTATCTCGGCTTTCGTTAGCAAAATTTTTTCATAGGAGAAAATATGGCTATGCGTTCTAATCAATTTAAACAAGTAAACTTTATGGCAAAGATAACTTCATTATTACTAAGTCTTTTTCTATTTATGGCAATAATTAGTTCGGTAGGTTGTTCAACTTTATTAAGTCGAGATATTAATAAAAACGATTATTCTTACTCTACGTCACAAGGTTTAACGTCTTATACAATTACAATTACGCCAAAAGTTGATATGACTAATTGCGACGTTATGTTAACTTTATATAGTTCAGGCAACGAAGAAGTTTATTCTGACACTATTTCTAAAACTAATCTTAAAAAGGGAAATTCTTACTCGTATAAATTTGAATTTGGTTTTATGAATTCGTTAGTAGGTAACAACGTTAGGTTTAACGTTACGGGTAAATGCCCACTCGTTAGTTAAAATTTAAAAAACAAAAAGCACCAAAGTCGATCTTCCCGTAGGGAAAAGCGACAACTAAATAAATCCGTAAACGGATTTGTGATATTCGTCTAACGACGAGTGATATTGCCTTACGGCAGTTATATTCGCCTATCGGCGAGTTAAGGATTTATTTAATATAACTTTGGCTTACAAGTCAAAATATAACGCAAAACCTGTTTTGCATATCACTTTTAGCCACAAAGCTAAAAATATAACTGAAATCATTTTATCTTTTGTGGATAAGAAAAGCCCACTACATTTCACTTTTAGTGAAGTATAGTGGGCTACACTTTTGTTATGGATTAAAAATCCCTATGGAAAGAGTACCAAAGGGTGCTTTTTTCATTTATAAAAACCAAAATATCTTCGTACGATAAAAAGGGTCACCCAAAGGTGACCCTTTAAAAATTGTTTTTTAATTACTTACTACTTTTAAAGCGTTAATTTTGTTGTTAATTCTTGACTTTTTGTTTGCAGCCGTATTTTTAGCCATAATGCCTTTCGTTACTGCTTTATCTAAAATTGAAAAAGTTGCAGGAAGCATTTTCATTGCTTCTTCGTAGTTGCCAGATGCAATTACACCGTTAATTGCTTTAAGTGCAGTTTTAACTGCTGATTTTTCACTTTTGTTAATTTCAGTCTTTTTATTATTAACAAGTACACGCTTTTTTGCTGATTTAATATTAGGCACAGTATTAATCTCCTTTAAATCTAATCATTATAACAGCAATATATTAGCACATTTTTTTAAAACTTGCAACACTTTTTATACATAAAATTGCAAATTTTTTAATATAAAATTCTATAAAAAGACTATTTTGAATATATTTGTAAAATGAAAAACTCTAAAAGCGTAAATAACGGCGATTATATTGCAGTGTACGACAGTGGAATAGGTGGGCTTAACGTATTAAAATTACTTAAAAAATATCTCCCATACGAAAACTATTTATATTTTAGCGACAGTGCTAACGCTCCATACGGAAATAAAAAAAGCGAACTACTAAACAAACTTGCAATAAAAAACGTAAAAAGTTTCGAGCCGTACGGCATAAAAGCCGTTGTTTTAGCGTGCAATACTTTATCTGCCGTCTGCTACGAAAAATTAGTAAAGCGCACTAAAATAAAGTTTATTAAAACTTTACCACCAATAAAAAACGGTTACTACGGCGAAAAAACTTATCTAATTTGCACTTTTAACACGGCAAACAGTACCTTTGTAAAAAAGAATAAAGGTAGTGTAAAAGTCTTGCCAGCCTTAAATTTAGCAAGCAAAATCGAACGAGATATATTTTCGCTAAATAGTATAGAAGACGAAATTTTTACAACGCTAAAATCGAAAAAACCGTCAACGTTAATATTAGGTTGCACTCATTACGCCTTTTTACTAAAAAAATTTAAAAAACTTTTGCCTAACACCCAAATTATTCAGCCTGAATTTTGTACGATGCTATCTTTAAACGACTTTTTAAACGAAAACGGCTTAAAAAACAACTCAACTAGTGACGGAAAAATCTTATTTATAGGCGAAAGTGCTAACTTTAATAGATACGTTTACCAAACTTTTTGCCTAAAAAATTAATTAATTCCCAAATTTTTATAAAAAAATTAAAAAAAGTGGATAAAATTTACTAAAAGTGGTTGCAATTCCCATAAAAGTATGCTAAAATTTATTTACAAATGCTAAAAAAGGGGGGTAGACTATGTTTTTTGGTGAGTTCGAGCATCAAGTAGACGCTAAAAATAGAATAAGAATACCGTCAAGGCTTCGTCAAGAACTTACAAACGACTACGTCTTTATGCGCGGAACGACAAAATGTATAAGCGTATACTCAAAAACGGCATTTGACGAGCAGTTCGGTAGCATAAAAAACATAAGCGTATTTGATAAAGAAGCGCTTGAAAGTTTAACTGAAGTATTAAGTTTAGTATTTACGGCAAACGAAGACGGTCAAGGTAGGGTAGTTTTACCTGACAAGTTAAAAAAGTATGCAGAAATTGATAAAGAAATAACGATTGTAGGTATGCTTAATCATATAGATATATACGCAAAACACGTTCGTGACGAAATGCGTTCGGCAAAAACCTACGAAGAAAGAATTGATTTTTTGCGTAATAGGGACAAGTAATTTATGGAATTTAAGCATATACCCGTAATGTTAGAAGAATGTATGCAAGCCTTAAACTTAAAAGACAACGGCGTATATTTTGACGGTACTTTAGGTGGTGGTGGACACTCTGGTGAAATTTTAAAAAGGACTTATCCAAACGGCTCGTTGATAGCAACCGATAGAGATGAAGAAGCAATACGCGAAGCGTCTAAAAGGTTGGCGGGCTACGGTTCACGCTTTACGGCTGTAAAAGATAATTTTAAAAACTTTAGCGTTGTTTTAGAGAGTTTAGGCGTTAGTCAAATAGACGGTGCGATAATCGACTTAGGCGTTAGTTCATATCAACTTGATAATCGTGAAAGGGGCTTTTCTTATATGGCTGACGACGTTAAGTTAGATATGCGAATGGACAAGTCGTCACCGCTTAGCGCATACGAACTTATAAACGAATATAGCGAAAATCGTATCAAATACATTTTAGAAACTTACGGCGAAGAAAAGTTTGCAAAAAACGTAGCAAAAAACGTCGTTCTATATAGGCAAGAAAAACCTATTGAAACGTGTGGCGAACTCGTTGAAATAATTAAAAAAAGTATTCCGTTAAAATTCCAAAAGGACGGGCATCCGGCAAAAAGGACTTTCCAAGCAATACGAATTGCAGTTAACGAAGAATTAGACGGTCTTGATAAAGCGATAAAAGACGTAATAAGTAAACTTAAAACGGGTGGCAGAATAGCAATTTTAACCTTTCACAGTTTAGAAGATAGAATTGTAAAAAACGTATTTAACGATTTATCAACAAGTTGTATATGCGACAAGCGTTATCCTTGCGTGTGTAACAGAAAACAAATTGTAAAAATAGTAAACAAAAAGCCTATTACGGCAACTCAAGAAGAAATGGACGCTAACAGTCGTTCTAAATGTGCAAAATTAAGAATAGCAGAAAAACTGTAATTTAAGAATAAATTAGGGGGTAACAAAATATGAATAATTATAAACAACAAATTGCTAAAAGCGATACATATTTTGATGAATTTGATTATCAAACTACTTCAAACGCTCAAACACAAACTGCCGTGTTAGAAAGAGATGACGAAGCCGTTAAATTTAATTCAAAAATACCCGAAAATTTTGATAAAATAATTCATTATGATAGTTACGCTAGACCACAACAAGTTAAAGACGTATATCAAGTTAACGTAGAACACGCAACGGGTGTTAATCAAAATTTACGTCCAACGTCAACAACAATGCAATTTCAAGGTATGAATAAAGCCGAAATTTATAACGACGTAAGAGAAAACGCTACGACTATGTATGATACGGGCGTAAAAACGTCTAAAAAAAGCAAACTTATTCTTGCCTTATGCACGGTTGCAATAGTGGTATTATCAGTTTTAATCGTGTTTAACACGGCTTTACTTAAAAATATGAATCAAGTAATTTTAGATAAGCAAGCGCAAGTTGAAGCGTTACTTGAAGAAAATAAAACGGCTCAAAATACTTTAAATGAAGTATCAAGCGACCAAACTATTATTGAAAAGGCTCAACAATTAGGCATGAATTAATAGGAGTTTAAAAAATTAATATATTTTCTTTATCAAAGGTACGAAAGAGGTTATTTGCAATAATTATTGCAATAACCTTTATTTTTTTGTTTATAATTTCAAGATTTTTTTACGTTCAAGTAATTTGGGGCGTTGATTTGCAAAAAAAAGCAATAGACCAATGGACTAGAAATATACCTATCTTAGCAAAAAGGGGCGATATCGTTGATAGAAACGGCGTAATTTTGTCTACTACGAGTGAAAGTTACACTATTTTCGTTAGAAAAAGGGCAGTAACCGATATCGACAAGGTAGCAGATACGCTAGGCGATATTTTTTCACTAGATAAAGAAAAGTTAAAAGACAAAATAAAAACGACTTCGGTTAGTGAAATTAAAGTGGCTAAGCATGTATCTAAAGACAAAGTCGTTGAACTTGAAAAGCATCGTTTAAACGGAGTCTATTATGCTGACGACGTTACAAGATATTACCCCTACGGCGAACTTTTATGTCAAACGTTAGGCTACACGTCGCAAGACGGTAACGGTATATCTGGCTTAGAACTTTATTACGACAAATACTTGCAAGGCATAAACGGTGAAATTTTATACGAAGCCGACTTAACCGGCAACGATTTGCAAGGTGCAAAACCTTATTATATTCCAGCAACCGACGGCTTAAATTTACGACTAACCGTCGACTATGAAATTCAAGAAATATTAGAGTCCGTAACCGACACAGCAATGAGTCAATACACGCCTAAATCTTGCTCTATAATCGTGTTAGACCCAAATAACGGCGAAATATTAGGCATGAGTCAAAAGCCGTCTTTTAATCTAAATCAAGTGCCGTATAACGATATAGACTTGCTTAATAAATTAGGGCGAAACACGTTAATTTGCGACAGTTACGAGCCAGGATCGACTTTTAAAATTTTAACTGCAAGTGCAAATATTGAAGAACATTTTTTAGGCAATAATAAGGCGTTTTCGCTATCGCATATATTTTCTTCGTCACGGTATAGGGTAATAAACGGCTCTAAAATAAAATGTTGGTCAACTCACGAAAAAGGCAAGCACGCCAACGAAAATTTAAGTATGGCGTTAAATAACAGTTGTAATCCTATTTTCGTAGATATTGCTTTATCACTCGGCAAAGAAAATTTTTACGAGTATTTAGACGCTTTTGGTTACGGTAAATGTACGGGAATTGACCTAAACGGCGAAGCGCAAGGTATGGTAATTCCTAAAACTAGCGTAACTGACGGCGATTTAGCAAGAATTGCTTTTGGACAGTCAATAGCGTGTACGCCGTTACAACTTTTAACTGCAACAGCAGTTGCAATAAACGGTGGTTATAAAATTACGCCACGACTAGTTAAAGAAATTTACGATAGTACGGGTAGCGTTACAGTAACGCCCGAATTTTCAAAAACAAAAACGATAGTATCAGCGCAAACTTCTTCTGTAATTCGTGATTATTTAGAAAAGGTAGTAAGCGATGGTTCAGGCAAGCAAGCCTATATTGAAAACTACAAAGTAGGTGGTAAAACAGGAACTGCGCAAAAGTACGAAAACGGAATTATAAACGTAGGTAAATACGTTATGAGTTTTGTAGGCTTTTTTCCTAGCAACAATCCTAAATATTTATGTTTGGCAATAGTTGACGAACCTATTGGTGGAACTTACGGTTCAACGGTTGCAGCACCACTTGTAAAAGAAGTATTTAGTTCTATTATTAAAGTAAAAAATTTGTAGGTTAAGTATGAAGATATCTAAATTACTAAAAAACGTCGATTATACCGAAAAAAATTTTACAACTGATTACGAAATTGAATTTTTAACTACGTCAAGTTTATCTAATTGCAAAAACGCTATATTTTTCGCTATAAAAGGAAGTCGAAACGACGGTAACTTGTATATCAAAGACGCGTTAAAAAAGGGCGCAAAAGTAATAGTTACTAATAAAAAACCTAAAATCAAGTGTAATTATATAATTTGTAACGACGTAAATTTACTAAAAGGTCAAATAGCCTACAACTTTTACCAAATAAAAAACTCAATAAAATTAATCGGCGTTGTTGGAACTAACGGTAAAACTAGTATTACTTATATGCTTAAACACATATTTGATTATGCTAATAAAAAGGTAGGTATAATAGGTACTTTAGGTGCAGTTTTTAACGGTGAAAAAATTGATTACGAAATGACCACGCCCGATGCTATTACTATTTGTAAAATACTAAGCGAAATGCAAAAAAGTGGCGTAGAGTATTGTTTTATTGAAGTTTCAGCCCACGCTATTTTTCAAAAACGAGTGTCTTTTTTATATTTTGAAACGTTAATTTTTACAAACTGCACTCACGACCATTTAGATTATTTTAAAACTTTTGATGAGTACAAAAACGTCAAAAAAAGTATATTTAACAAGCAGTTTTGCAAATACGCCGTAATTAATACTGACGACCCTATTGGTTTTGAAATTATAAAAGAAAGTAATGCCGACAATTACGTTTACGGTTTAAATAATCCAAGTGACGTTTTTGCAGTAAAAATAGAGCAAAAATTAAATAGTTTATCTTTTACCGTCAATTTATTCGACTACATAGATTTTATAACGGTAAAAACGGTAGGTATTTATAACGTTTATAATATTTTAGCAAGCCTAACTGCAAGCGTACTTAACGGAATTTCTCATAAACAAGCAATATGTTCACTTGATTCATTTAACGGGGTAGAAGGTCGCAACGAATTAGTAGCAATCTTTAACGGTGCTCGTATATACGTCGACTACGCTCATACGCCAGACGGAATTAAAAACACACTTTTAAGTTTTAAAAATATATGCAAAGGTAAATTGGTTGTAATTTTTGGTTGTGGTGGCAACCGAGATGGAACAAAACGTAGCGTTATGGGTGAAATTGCAGGCGAAATAGCAAGTTTTACTATTATTACCAGCGATAACCCTAGGTACGAAGAACCATTAAAAATAATAAACCAAATTGAAAAAGGTGTAAAAAGCAAAACAAGTAAATATGCAACGGTTGAAAATAGATATTTAGCGACGACGTACGGTGTAAAATTACTAAATAATGGTGATATTTTATGTATACTTGGTAAAGGTGCTGAAACTTATCAAGAAATAAAAGGGGTTAAATATCCTTATAGCGATAAGCAGGCGGTAAAAAGTATAATTTATAAAATAAAAAACGGTGGTGAAAATAGTTGAAAAGTTACGCAATTTGCTTTTTAATATCGGTTTTATTGACTGTAATATTCGGTTTAATTTTATTACCTTTATTAAAAAAATTAAAATTAAAACAATCAATTTTAGGTTACGTTAAAGAACATAAATCAAAAGAAGGCACGCCAACGATGGGTGGAATAATTTTTTTACTCTCGTCAACGCTTGCCTTTTTATTTGTTAAAAGGGGGGAAAGTTCGCTTGCAACCTTGTCTTTAATAATTAGCGTAAGTTTTTGTATAGTTGGGTTTATCGACGATTTTATTAAAATTAAAAACTCTCGAAATTTAGGCTTAACAAGTTTACAAAAAATACTTTTCCAAACGGCAATAGCGTTAATATCTAGCGTATTTTTATTTAAAAATGCTAATACGTTAGTATATATTCCGTACACGCTTAACTTTATTGACTTAGGCGTTATAAGTTTATTTTTAAACTTTTTTATATTTATAGCAACGGTAAACAGCGTTAATTTATTAGACGGACTAGACGGACTTTGTTCATCAACCACTTTCGTTTATTTATTAGCCTTAGCAGTTATAGGCGTTATCGAGTTAACTTTTAACGGTAATTCATACGCAAATATAACTGAATACAAAAACCTATTTTTATACGCCGTAAGCGTTAGTGGCGCTTTATTAGGATTTTTAGTTTTCAACGGGTTTAAAGCAACGGTTTTTATGGGGGACACAGGCTCGTTAATGTTAGGTGGGGTAGTTTCAACCGTCTCAATATTCTCGGCGAACCAATTTTACATTTTGATAATAGGCGTAGTTTACGTTATAACTGCGCTATCGGTAATAATACAAGTTATAGTATTTAAAAAGACTAAGAAGCGCGTATTTTTAATGTCGCCGATACATCACCATTTTCAAATGAAAGGACTAAGCGAAAATAAAATAGCAACCGTTTATTCCTTAATAACTTTACTTTTAGCCTTAACGGTAATAATTAGTATTTTATAGGAGAGTTATGTATTTAAAATTATCAAACGTATTAGTATTAGGTTTAGCCACTTCTGGAATAAGCGTATCAAAACTGCTTGTAAACAGGTGTGCAAAAGTTTATATTTACGATAATTCTACAAACGAAAAGACGTTAAAAAATATTCAAGACTTAACTAGTTTAGGTTGCGAATTTACAAATAACGTTTACGAGATATTACATAAAATTGACCTTTTAGTAGTAAGTCCCGGCGTTAGCGTTTTAAACGAAATCGTCGTTAGTGCAAAAAGTCAAGGCATAAGAATAATAGGTGAGTTAGAACTTGCTAGTTACTTTATATCTAACCCTATGGTTGCAGTAACCGGTACTAACGGCAAAACCACTACTTGTTCGCTAATAAGTTACGCTTTAACAAAATCGGGCGTAAGCAATAAACTTGTAGGCAACGTAGGAACGCCTTTATCTACGGCAGTAGGGGGAAATGACGAAGACGTTTTAGTTGTTGAAGTGTCTAGTTTTCAACTTGAAACGACTTGCCGTTTTACCCCGCATATATCTTGCATTTTAAATATTACCCCCGACCATTTAGACAGGCATTTTACAATGGAAAACTACACCTTTTTAAAAAGCAAATTACTTTTAACGCTTAAAGAAAGCGAATACGCCGTACTTAATTACGACGACGAGTTGGTTAGGAATTTAGCATATAAAACCAAAGCCAAAATTATATGGATATCTTTAAAAGAAAAGGTTGACGGCGTTTATTTACAAGACAATAAAATTTATAGTGGAGACGAAGAAATTATCGACGTAGAAAAATTATCGTTAAAAGGTAGCCACAACGTTGAAAACGCTTTATTTTCGGTTGCAGTTTTACGTCTATTAGGTTTAACTAACGAAGAAATTATTTGCGGTTTAACAACCTTTAAAGGCGTAAAGCACAGAATTGAAGAAGTAGCAACGGTCAACGGCATAACCTTTTATAACGACAGTAAAGCCACTAATCCCGACGCAACTATTAAAGCAATCAAAAGTTTTGACAGTGACTTAATAGTAATACTAGGGGGTTTTGATAAAGGGCTTGACTATAATGAACTTTTTAAAGAAATTTCGTTAAAAAGCAATATAAAAGGTTTGGTTTTTACAGGGCAAAATTCTTTAAAATTATATGAATACGCTAAATCGCAAAAGTTATCTAACGTTATATTGGTTAGTAATTTTGATAGTGCCGTAAAAGTAGCCTACGCAATAGCAAAACCAAACTATAAAGTGTTATTATCGCCGGCAACTTCAAGTTTCGACGAGTTTTCAGGTTATGAAGAAAGGGGTGAAAAGTTTATTGAAATTGCAACTTCTTTATGCTAAAAAAAGCCGTGGCGACCTATTAATACCAATACTGTCAATTATAATATCTTTAATAGGAATTTTATTTATATATTCGGCATCAAGTTATTCGGCAAACGCTACATACGGTGATAAATTATTTTATGTAAAAAAGCAAGGCGTAGGATTCGTTATAGGCGTAATATTAATGTTTTTAATAGGTAAAACCGATTATAAAGTGCTAAAAAAATTGGTGTATCCATTAATGATTATAGCCGTAATATTGCTTGCTTTAATTTTTACTCCGTTAGGGGTAGAAGTTTACGGGGCAAGGCGTTGGCTTAAATTTTTATCAATAACGATTCAACCAAGCGAAATAGCCAAATTTGCCCTAATATTATTTACGGCGTATTATTTTGATAAAAAGGTAGAAAGAACAAAAAGTTTTAAAGGAATATTACCCGTACTATTATACGGTGGTGTTTTAGCCGTACTTATTATGCTAGAACCAAATATGTCTATCACTGTATGCGTAGTATTACTATTGTTAATAATGCTGTATTTATCGGGTGTTAGTATAAAATTTTTTATAATAATTTCAATACCTATATTAGTTGCAGTACCCCTATTAATAATTTTAGAACCGTATAGATTAAAGCGTTTAACGGCGTTTTTAAATCCGTGGGCATCGCCTAAAGGCGAAGGTTATCAATTATTACAGTCGTTATACGCGCTAGGTAACGGTGGGCTTTTTGGGGTAGGAATTTTTAATTCTCGCCAAAAATACAAATTTTTACCTTTTGCCGAAAGCGACTTTATTTTGTCGGTAATCGGTGAAGAAATTGGGTTAATAGGACTAAGCGCATTATTCTTTTTAATGTTTTTATTAGTAATTAGGGGAATTAAAACGGCAAGCAAATGTAAAAATTTTTTCGCATATCTATTAAGCGTAGGAATAACTTCAATTTATCTAATACAAGTTAGCGTAAACGCTTTAGTAGTAACGGGTAGTATACCACCGACTGGGCTTCCCGTACCTTTAATTAGCGCAGGTAACACGTCGCTTATCGTCTTTTTGTCAGCGTTTGGCGTGCTGTATTCAATATCAAAGCAAAACGAAAAATTTTAATTAACTTTAATTGTTTTCTCGTCATAAAATATATTATTTATAGGGGAAATAATGAGTAGATTTTTAGTTGAAGGTGGTAAAAAATTATACGGTAGCGTTAAAATAGAAAGTGCAAAAAATTCTTTGTTACCCTTAATTTCAGCGTGTATTATGTTAGAAACTCAAGTAACTTTTTTAAACGTTGCGATGCTTAAAGACGTTACTTGTTTACTTGATATTATAAAAAGTTTGGGTGGTAATTATACTTATGAAAAAGGCGTTTTAAAAATAGACTGTTCTTCAGTTAACAATTACGTTTTGCCAGAAAATTTAGTAAATCAAGTAAGGGCTTCGCTTTTTATGTTAGGTCCGTTAATTCAAAGGTTTAAAAAAGCGCAAATATCGACTCCGGGTGGCTGTAACTTAGGTAATCGACCTATTGATATTCATTTAAACGGCTTAAAAAAATTGGGCGTAAAAATAGATGAAAGCGAAGTTATTAACTGCAAAGCAAATAAAATAGTAGGCACAACGATAGTGCTGTCTTTTCCAAGCGTGGGCGCAACGTTAAACTTAATAACGGCTTCAGTCACTTGCGAAGGAATTACCGTCATCAAAAACTCGGCAAAAGAGCCGGAGATCGTTTGCTTATGCAAATTTTTAAATTTGATGGGTGCAAAAATAGTAGGTATGGGGACTGACGTTATAACCATTGAAGGTGTAAAAAGTTTAAAAAAACGTAATATCGAGTTTACGCCTATACCAGATAGAATAGAAGCAGGCACGTTTATGCTTTCAGTGCTTTCAACCGGTGGCGAATTAATTTTAGAAAACGCAAATTATACATATAACTCTAGTTTAATAAAAAAAATTTTCAATAACACTTGCAAAATAGGTATATTTAATGATAGAATATATATTAAGTGTAGTGGTGCTGGTAACGGCTTAGGTTTAATTAACGTTTTACCGTATCCCGATTTTCCAACCGACCTACAATCACCCCTAATGGCGTACGCCACGACGCTAAAAGGTCAAACCATAATAAAAGAACACGTTTTTCCTAATAGGTTCAGTACGGCAAGCCAACTCGTTAAAATGGGAGCGAAAATAAAGGTAGAGGGCAACGTTGCTATCGTAGACGGTGTCGATAAGTTAAAAAGTAATTTCGTTACGGCTTTCGACCTTCGTGGTGGGGCAGCATTAGTAATAGCGTCGTTAAAAGCGCAAGGTGTAACTACTATTGACAATGCTGAAATTTTAGATAGGGGCTACAACCAAATTGAAGAAAAGTTAAAAAATATAGGAGCAAATATAAAAAGGGTCTTATAATGAAATACAAAAGGTTATTAGCGGGCGTAACTATACTGTTTTTCGTAGTAATATCGGTAATATGTTTTAATTTTTTATTTAAAATTACCGACGTAAAAATTACGGTAACAAGCGTTGACGGTTCTCCCGAGTTAATTGAAGAAAAGGTTAGCGACTACGCCAAAACTTTAGAAGGTCAAAATTTAATATTTTTAAGCGAAAAGGATATTGAACGAGATATTTTAGAGTTTTCGCCTTACGTTAATATTATTTCTATTGAAAAGATTTTCCCTTGTTCAATAAAAATCACCGTAAGCGAGTATGAAGAAATTTTTTCTATAAAAAGTGGCGCAAATTACTATATGCTTGATAAATCTCTACGAGTTTTAAGTAAAACTACTCAAAACGTAAACAACGTAACGGGTAGGGCAAATTTACCTATCACCGTTGACGAAAGTGATTATCAGCCTTTAATTAACGGTAGCACTTTAACTTTTTTAGATAGCGTTACTAACGAGTATTTAGTTAACTTAATTCCTAATATTTGCTCTTTTAAAGAAAATTTGTCTAACGTAAGCATAAACGTTTTGACTAGTGGCGTATTTAATAGGATTTTAACGCTCACTACCGTTGAAGGAATGACTGTACAGTTTGATAATATTAATATTTTAACGGTTGAGAAATTTGAGTTTTTCAAAAATTGGTACAGTTTAGTAGATACGGTAAAACAAGGTCATTATTTTATTACCGTTGATAAAAATTCTAATCAAATTGTAGTAAGAACATAATTTGAATTGACAAAAACGAAACAATATATTATTATATATTTATAAAATATATAAAGTAGGGCACGAGATGATAAAAGATTGCATTGCAGTATTAGATATTAATTCTTTAAATATAGCGTTTTTAATTGGCGAACGTAGTGTAAACGGTGCGTTTGCTTTTCGCTATAAAGAATTTATCAATACCGACACCTTTTATGAAAGTGCCTTTTTTGACGTTGAAAATTTAGAAAAGGTTATAGCAAATTGTTATCAAAATATCTTAAAAAGTCAAAATATACAAGAGATTAGTAAAATTTATGTAAGCGTACCGGGTGAGTTTACTAAAACCGTTTCTAAAAATTATCGCACGGTTTTTAATAAAGTTAAAAAAATCACTGAAAGCGACGTAATTAATTTATTTGACTTAGGTTTTCAAGAATTAAGCGACTATACTTTAATTAATAGGTCTGCTGTATATTATCAAGTTGGTTCGTTAAAAACTCACACGCCAATAGGTGAAAAGGGTGAAAGTTTAGCGTCAAGGCTTTCGTATATATACGTTAGCAACTATTTTAAAGGCATTATTGATAATATTTTTCATAAAATCGGCGTTAGCGACGTTTATTACGTTAGTTCGCTATACGCTAAGTGTAACACCTTATTTTCTCAACAAGAAAGAGATAATACCTTAATTTTAATCGACGTAGGCTATACTACGACTGAAATTGCTATAGCGTCTGGTAACGGTTTACTTTATACCGACGCGTTCTCTTTTGGTGGAGCAATGATAACTGCGTATTTATCTAGTGACTTAGGTTGTGAGTATGGCGTAGCCGAAGAGTTAACTACTAAATTAAACTTAGGGTTTATAGATAATCCAAACGCACTTTATATTATCTCGAATAAAGACGGTGATTATACTTTTTCAAGAGATAGTGCCAACGCTATCGGTAAAGAAGTTTTAGATAGGTTAGCCGAAAATATTATTAAATCAATATCTAATTGTCCTTTAAAAGTTCCAAGCGATATAGTAATATCGTTTACGGGTAGTGGAATTAGTGATATTAGGGGTGCTTTAGAATATTTATCTAACCGTCTAAGCACTTATAATAAAGTAGTAAAACCGTCAGTTCCGCATTATAACAAACCATGGTGTTCGGGCTTTATATCTTTAATTGATACGGCTCTTTCGCTATGTAAAGATAAAGTATTTTTCGTAAATAATAAGGAGTAAATTATGTTAGAACAAGACTTAAACTCAACTAACGTTTGTAAAATCAAAGTAATAGGCGTAGGTGGTGCAGGTAACAACGCAATAAACAGAATGATAGACGCTGGTATTCAAAGTGCTGAATTCGTTGCCGTTAATACTGATATGCAAGCCTTAATGTTATCAAAAGCCGATTTACAAAATAGAATTCAAATAGGTAAAGAAGTAACTAAAGGTTTAGGCGCAGGTTCATACCCAGAAATTGGTGAAAAGGCAGCCGAAGAAAGCATTGAAGAAATTGAAAAGTTAGTAGACGGCGTAAACCTTTTATTCATAACTGCAGGTATGGGTGGTGGTACCGGTACGGGTGCAGCACCGGTAATTGCAAAGGTTGCTAAAGAAAAGGGCTGTATCACGGTTGCAGTAGTAACTAAGCCGTTCTCTTTTGAAGCGCGTAAGCGTGAAGAAAATGCTAAAAAAGGTATAGCAAATCTTCGCAAATTCGTTGATACGTTAATCGTAATTCCTAACGATAAAATTTTAGACGCTCTCAATAAAAACACTCCTATAGAAGAAGCCTTTAGATTTGCTGACGATAATTTAAAACAAGCCGTATGTGGTATATCTGACTTAATTACTAATCCCGCACTTATCAACTTAGACTTTGCCGACGTTAGAACTATTATTAAAGGACAAGGCTTAGCCCACATGGGTATAGGTAGGGCTAAAGGCGAAAATAGGGTGTTAGAAGCCGTAAGACAAGCCGTATCATCTCCAATGCTTGAAACTACTATTGAAGGCGCTAGGGGAATAATAATGAATATCACGGGCGATCAAACGTTATCAATAGGCGAAGTAAACGAAGCCGCAAACTTAATTAACGGCGTAGTTGACTATTCGGCTAACTTTATTTTCGGTGCAAACGTAGACCCTAGTTTAAAAGACCAAATAGTAATAACTATTATTGCAACGGGTTTTGCTGAAAATCCGCAAAGAATTTCACAACCGTCTACACAATCTCAACAAGCCTTTGCAACGCTAGTAAATCCAGTGCAAGAAACTCAACCAACCGAACAGGTAGTTGAAGAAACTACGCAATCTCAACCCGTAGAGCAAACTCAAATTACTCAAGAAGCAACGCAAGTAGTTGAAGAAGAAAAACCCGTTGAAAAAAAGCGTGAAATACCACCTTTCGTAAGAAAGTTATTTGGTAAAAAATAATAAATTAAAAGCCTACAATTCGTAGGCTTTATTTTTTGCAAAAATTATATGCTTAACTATAAAAACGGAGTTAACGCTCAAAACTAAGTTGAAAAAAGCCCACATCATAACGGGGCTTCTTTTATTAAAAAAAATTTCATAAAATAAAAAAATTGCCATTAGGCAATTAATTTATTCGGCTTTTGCTTTTTCAGCGTCAAAGGCTTCAAGTATAAGTTTAATAATAGTCTCTCTCGTTTCCGTGTTAATAGGGTGAACTATATCTTTATATTCACCTTCATTTGTTTTTCTTGACGGCATTGCTATAAAATAACCTTCACTGCCTTCAATTACCTTAATGTCGTGAACGACGAAACAATCGTCAATCGTCATCGACGCTACTGCTTTAAGTTTGCTGTCTTCTTTTTGCACCAACCTTACTCTAATGTCTGAAATCTTCATATTTTTTCCCCTTATCATTTTGTTATATATAATACATAACATATTTATTATACACCAAATTTTATAAAATTCAAGACCTTT
>JAZOUX010000005.1:0-7478 GCA_045658325.1 Christensenellaceae bacterium
TTTAAACGTTTTCCCCGTTCCAGACGGTGACACGGGTTTAAATATGTGCAAGACGCTTGAAGGTGGTGTTGATAAAATTTATTCTGTTGAAGAAACTGACGCTAGCGTTGTTGCAAGTAAATTCGCTCACGGTGCGTTATTCGGCGCTAGGGGTAATAGTGGCGTTATTTTATCACAAATTTTAAAAGGGTTAAGCCTTGGGCTTGACGGGTTAAAAAATTTTGGTGTTCACGAACTTGCTAACGCTTTTAAGTTGGGTGTTGAAACGGCTTATCGTGCTGTTGAACATCCAGTTGAAGGTACTATTTTAACGGTAGTAAGGGAAGCAACTGAATATGCTTGTCACGAAACGCACGAAACTGACGGCGTTGACGTGTTTTTAAAAAATCATTTAGAACAAGCAAAATTAACTTTATCTAAAACTAAAGAAATGTTGCCTGTATTAAAAGAAGCAGACGTTGTTGATAGTGGTGGCGCTGGTTACGTTTGCTTCGTTGACGGTATGTACAGAGGTTTAATCGGAGATGAAATTGCCGTTACCGAAGATTTTAGCGAGCAAAAAACTGAAAAAACCGACTACTCGTTGTTTACGAGAGATAGCGTGTTAACGTACGGTTATTGTACTGAATTCATTTTAAGGTTACAGTCAGCAAAAGTAGACGTTGACGCGTTTGACGAAAGGGTTATTATCGACTTTTTAAAGAGTATTGACGGCGAGTCTATCGTGTGCTATAAAGACGAAGATATCGTTAAAGTTCACGTTCATACTTTAACGCCTGGCGCAGTTTTAAGTGAAATGCAAAAATACGGCGAATATCTCAATTTAAAAATTGAAAATATGAACCTTCAACATAGCGAAACTGAAGTAAAAAAGGCTGAATATAAACGCAACGCTATAGTTAGCGTGGTAAACGGCGACGGTTTAATTAATTTGTTTACTGAACTTGGTTGTGACGCTATTATTAACGGTGGTCAAACGGGCAATCCGTCAAGCGATGATTTCGTTAAAGCGTTCGACTCGTTAAACTGTGAAAATATTTTCGTTTTACCTAATAATTCAAATATTTATTTAGCAGCCGAACAAGCAGGTAAATTATATAAAAAGGCTAACGTTATTGTTATTAAAACTAAGTCAATACAACAAGGCTACGTTGCCCTTTCAGTTTTCGATAGCGATACGGCTGACGTTGATATGCTTAAAAGCGACATATACGCAACTATTGAAGGCGTTACCAATTTAGAAACTACTTATGCCGTAAGGAACGCCGTAATTAACGGTATTAGCATAAAAAAAGACCATTATATGACTTTTATTAACGGGAGTTTAGCGTGTACCGACCAAGACGAAATTACGTCAACTTTAAAGGCGTTATCGTTAGTTGACGATATTGAAGACAAAGAACTTATAACGATATTCGTTGGTAAAGACGTTTCTAATGATGAAAAGCAAAGATTTTTAGACGAGTTAGAAGAAAATTATCCAGATTTATCGGTAACGGTTTTCGACGGTGGTCAAAAAATATATAATTTTTTAATTAGTGTTGAGTAGAGCCTATAATCAGAGATTATAGCAACTTAATAATTTTGCTACAATTTAATTAATATCATTTATAAAAAACCTTGCAAACGCAAGGTTTTTATTTTAATTAATTTAAACTGATATTGTTTGTTGCACAAACAGTTATAATTTTAGCGTACTCAACTTGACTTAATTATAAATATGTATTAAAATATATAAAGTATACAATAGGTGAAATATGCGCATTTTAGGGATTGACCCCGGCTTAGCAACTATAGGCTACGGTATAATCGACGTTGAAAACTCAAAAAGCAAGGTAATATCTTACGGTGTTATATCAACCCCAAAAGATAAAACTATGCCTGAAAGGCTGGCTATTATTGAAAGCGATTTAATAACCATTATCGAAAGGTTTTCGCCTGACGAAGTGGCTATTGAAGAATTGTTTTTTAATACCAATATTACTACGGGCATTAACGTTGCTCACGCTAGGGGGGTAATCGTTTTAACTTGTTTAAAAAAGGTAGGCAAACTTTTTGAGTATACGCCTTTACAAATAAAACAAGCGTTGACGGGTTACGGTAGGGCTGAAAAACGCCAAATTCAACAAATGACTAAAACTTTTTTAAATTTGCAAAGCGTTCCCAAGCCAGACGATGCCGCCGACGCGTTAGCAGTTGCGCTCACTCACTCACATACAAATAAATTAAAAGGCTCTTTTGAAATTAAGTAGGTAATTATGATAGGATATTTAAATGGTAAAGTTTTATATTCAAATAACGGCAATATTTTATTAGATTGTAACGGTATAGGGTACGAAGTAACTTGTTCTTCGCAAGCCTTTTGTAAATTATCTACGGCTGGCGAAGGTGCAATTTTTACCTACCTTAACGCTACTGAAAACGGCGTAAGTTTATACGGTTTTGACTCTTTAGAAGAAAAAAGTATGTTTTTAAAACTTATAACCGTTTCGGGTATTGGTCCAAAAATGGGTATAGGAATATTGTCTTCAATGCCACTTAAAGACTTGGCGTTTATTATTGCATCGCAAGACGTAAAAAGTTTATCAAAGGTAAAAGGGTTAGGTAAAAAGACGGCTGAAAGAATTATATTAGAATTGCGTGAAAATATTTCAACACTTGACCTTCCAACCGATAAAAAAGAGCAAAAAGCAATGGCGCAAGCCGTTACTCCTATTGAAAACGACGCTATTATCGCGCTTATGAGTTTAGGTTTTAACCGTGCTACGTCGGAAGTTGCCGTTAAAACTGCCGTTTCTAAGGGAGCAGATACTATTGAAAGTATAATAACTATCGCACTTCAAGTAATAAAGTAGGTAATTATGATAGACGAACAAGATATTGTATTAGGTAGCGAAGACGAAAGGGTTGTTTCGCAAGACAAAAGCATATACGACGACGTTGAAAATATTTTAAGACCAAAGTCAATGGAAAACTACGTTGGTCAAACAAAAGTGAAAAACAACTTAAATATTTTTATGCAGTCGGCAAAATTAAGGGGGGAAGTTTTAGACCATATTTTACTTTACGGCCCACCCGGTTTAGGTAAAACTACGCTTGCCCATATAGTTGCCAACGAAATGTCGGCACAAATTAAAATAACGAGTGGTCCGTCGATTGAAAAGGCGGGCGATTTAGCGTCTATTTTAACCAACCTTAACGAAGGTGACGTTTTGTTTATTGACGAAATTCACCGACTTCGCCACAACGTTGAAGAAGTTTTATATCCCGCGATGGAAGACTTTACTATGGATTTAATTATTGGTAAAGGTCCGTCGGCAAGAAGTATACAAATTCCGCTTAAAAAATTTACTTTAATAGGGGCAACTACTAAGGCTGGTATGTTGTCTTCACCACTTAGAGATAGGTTTGGCGTTCTTTGTAGGCTTGAAATGTACACCGTTGAAGAGCTTGCTGAAATTGCAAGGCGTTCGGCTAATACTTTAGGCGCGCCTATTTCAACTGAAGCGTCTATCGAACTTGCTAAGCGCAGTAGGGGAACTCCACGAATAGTAAACCGTCTTTTAAAAAGGGTACGCGATTTTTCGACGGTACTTGGACACGACGAAATTACTTACGAAGATACTAAACTTGCCCTTAACCGTTTAGAAATTGACGATTTAGGTCTTGACGGTATTGACAAAAAGATTTTAGAATCAATTATAATTAAGTTTAACGGTGGCCCTGTTGGACTTGATACGTTAAGTGCAACGGTAAACGAAGACGCTAATACTATTGAAGACGTTTACGAGCCGTATTTATTACAACTAGGCTTTATTGCTAGAACAACAAGGGGTAGGGTATGTCTTAAAAAAGCATACGACCATTTAGGCGTTGAATTCCCCGAAATTACTGATAGCCAAATTTCTATTTTCGACGATAAAAAGGGTAAAAAATAATATGTTATCAACAAGCGATTTTAATTACAATTTACCCGAAGAATTAATTGCTCAAACTCCTGCAAACCCAAGAGATTCTTCTAGGTTAATGGTCTACGATAAAAGTGCTGACAGTGTTAGTGATTTGCATTTTTACGATATTTTAAACTTATTAAAAAAAGGCGATTTATTAGTTGTAAACAACACGAAAGTATTGCCTGCAAGAATGTACGCAACGTCGTATTTCGGTGGTAAAGTTGAAATATTGCTTTTAAAAAGAATAGACTTAACTCGTTGGGAAGTAATGGTTAAACCGGGTAAAAAATGTAAAGAAGGTAAAACTTTTACCATAAACGAAGAACTTTCGTTTACCGTTTTAGAAAGGACTGAAAGTGGTGGCAGAATAGTTGAATTCCATTTTAACGGCGTTTTTGAAGACATTATTTCAAGGGTAGGCGAAATGCCACTTCCACCATATATTCACAAAAAATTAGAAGACGGTAATAGGTACCAAACGGTATACGCTAAAAATATGGGTAGTTCGGCAGCGCCTACGGCTGGGCTTCACTTTACGAACGAACTTATTCAAAAATTAAAAGATAAAGGCGTTGAGTTTTGCGAAGTTGAACTTCAGGTAGGCTTAGGAACTTTTCGCCCCGTAAAAGTTGACGACGTAACTAAACACGTTATGCACACTGAAAGATATTCGATTACCAAAGAAAATGCCGATATTATTAACAAAGCAAAAAGCGAAGGTCGTAGAATTATCGCAGTAGGCACTACGTCGGTTAGAACTCTTGAAACGGTTGCAGACCAAAACGGTTACGTCAAAGAGTGTAGTGGAGATACGAGTATTTTTATTTATCCACCGTATAATTTTAAGTGCGTTGACGGATTAATAACTAACTTTCATTTGCCAGAATCAACTTTAATTATGCTAGTTTCGGCTTTCGTAAACCGTGATAAAATACTTTCACTTTACGAAAGGGCAGTACAAAAGGGTTATAGATTTTTTTCTTTCGGCGACGCTTGCCTAATCTTATAAACTTCGTTATGCTGTGTTTCTTTGATATTTGCCGAATTCGATGACCAAATAGGTCAATCTCATCCGTCAAACATCAAGAGCCTTGCCTAACTCGTTTCTAAAATTAGGCATAGAATAAAATTTAGCCAAGCGTTATGCTGTGTTTCTTTGATATTTGCCGAATTCAATGACCAAAAAGGTTAATCTTAACCGTCAAACATCAAGAGTCTTGCCTAATCTTATAAACTTCGTTATGCTGTGTTCCTTTGATATTTGCCGAATTCGATGACCAAATAGGTCAATCTCATCCGTCAAACATCAAGAGCGTTGCCTAACTCGTTTCTAAAATTAGGCATAGAATAAAATTTAGCAAAGCGTTATGCATCGTATCTACCTAGGCTCAAAAATTAAAAAATAATAACTAACGCAAAAACAAAAACTAATCAATTCAAATTAATAAAACAACTTATAAAATTAAAAATATGGAAAAATTTTATTTTGAAACTATAAAACAAGATAGCAAAAGTGGTGCTAGGGCTGGTATTTTACATACTCCGCACGGCGATATTAAAACGCCGGTTTATATGCCCGTAGGTACTCAAGCAACCGTTAAAGGCGTGTACCCTAGGGATTTAGATGAAGTTGGCGCTCAAATTATTTTAGCAAACACTTATCACTTATATATGCGTCCGGGCGACGAAATCGTTAAAAAAGCAGGTGGCGTTCATAAATTTATGAACTATTCAAAGCCAATGCTTACAGATAGTGGTGGTTTTCAAATTTTTTCACTTGCTAAACTAAACGATATTAAAGACGAAGGCGTTACTTTCCGTTCTAATATCGACGGCTCAAAACACTTTATCACTCCAGAAAAGGCTATTGAAATCGAAAACAACTTAGGCGCAGATATTATAATGGCTTTTGATGAGTGTACGGCTTACGGAACTGATTATAACGGCTCTAAAAAAGCAATGCACCGTACTTTAAATTGGCTTGATAGGTGTTATAATCACCATAAAAACCAAGACCAAGCGTTGTTTCCAATAGTGCAAGGCAATATGTATAAAGATTTAAGACTAAAAAGTCTTAAAGAAACGTTGCCTTACGCTAAATACGGCTTTGGTATAGGTGGGTTATCGGTAGGCGAGCCAAAAGAAATAATGTACGAAATTTTAGACGAAATGTTACCGTATTATCCAACCGATATTCCACGCTATTTAATGGGCGTAGGCAGTCCAGACTGTCTAATAGAAGGTGTAAAAAGGGGCGTTGATATGTTCGACTGCGTTCTTGCTACAAGAATTGCAAGGAACGGCACGGCTATGACTAGTCAAGGTAAAATAGTAGTTCGTAACGCTAAGTATAAAGAAGATTTTACGACGCTTGACCCTAACTGTAATTGTTACTGTTGCCGTAACTATACTAAGGCTTATTTGCGCCATATGATAAACGTAGGCGAAATGATGGGTGGTATGCTAATAAGTTTACACAACATTGCCTTTTTAGTTAAATTAATGGACGATATGCGTAACGCTATTTTAGGCGATTATTTGCAAGATTTTACAAACGAATTCTACAAAAAATACGATTTTAACGGTTAAAACGCAAAATAACAACGGTTTTTAGTAAACAGGCAATAAATAAGTTGTTAATATGCTTGCTTAAAAACAAAAAATATTATATACTTATATCATAAAAGGAGAAAATACTATGTTTTTATTTAATTTACTTGAAAGCACTGCACCAGAAACACAAAACGGTGGCAATAGTTGGTTTATGTATATCGTAATCGGTGTTGTTATCGTAGCGTTTATCGTAATGAACGTTATTTCTAACAAAAAACGTCAAAAACAAGCGCAAGAAGACCAAGCAAAAAAAGACAGTCTTTGCGCAGGCACTAAAATACTTACTATTGGTGGTATTAGTGGCGTTGTAGTATCTGTTGACCACGAAAACAATACTTTCGTTTTAGAAACGGCTAATAGTCAAATCGTTTTTGATAAAAGGGCTATTTACCAAATGGAACTCCCTCAAGACGCTAAACCAGTTGAAACTACTACTGAAGAAACTCCAGCAGAAACAAAAACTGATGAAGAAAAATAATTTAAGGTAGCGAACTAATCTTTGATTAGTTGTCGGCTTAGTTGCGACTACGCAAAACGTAAGCACGTCTCTTTCGTTATAACGAAGGTAGCGTGCTTTTTATTTTACTAAAGTTCTAACTTTTTAAAAACTTTCATAAAATACTACTGTGTTTTAGAGGGGGTTATTTTGAAAAGTAACAGTTTTTTTCTAACCGTAGTTAAGGGGTTAATATTTTCACTTATATTTACTTTGTTTTTTATTTTGGTTTTTGCTCTTTTTATAATGATATTTAACGTTCCTAACCAAGCGATAAAACCGATTAATCAAGTAATAAAAATTTTATCGGTATTTATAGGTTGCTTTTTTACTATTGAAGGGGAAAAGGGGCTTTTAAAAGGTTTAGTTTTAGGTACGGTTATTACTTTAGTAACTTATATTTTGTTTTCGTTAAT
>JAZOUX010000006.1:0-2254 GCA_045658325.1 Christensenellaceae bacterium
GTTGGTTGTGTTGCTATTACTGGTAACGCTTCAGTTACTACTATCTTTACTACTGCTATTATGTGTATCGTTCTTGCGTTTATCTACCCTGTTATGTTATTTATTCAATCAATTCCTGGTTGTGTAGTTGGCGGTATTTCGATTGCGCTTTACGGCTTTATCGCAGTTAGTGGTTTAAGAATGTTTAAAAACGTTGACCTTGACGATAGCAAAAACTTATTTATCGTTGCTGCTATTTTAGTTACTGGTCTTGGCGGTTTAAAACTCAACTTTGGTGGTACTTATTCTAATCCTGTAATTCAAATTTCTTCTATTGCTTGTGCTTTAATTTTAGGTATTATAGTAAACCTTTTATTAAACCCACCTAAGGCTAACGTACAAAAACAAGTTTCTTACGAAAAAGACGTTGACGTTGACAAAAACATGTTTGGTAAAGACGTTAAAACAAAAAAAGACGCTGAATAATTAAGCGTAAATTTTAAAACACTTGCCTTTTGGGCAAGTGTTTTTTATTTAGTAACGTAACGTTTAACAGTAAAACCCCACTTTTGGTGGGGTTTTTAGTATATATTATTAAAGTCCTAAATAATTTATTAATGATTTTAATTGGTTTTGAGTTTGCTTGTCTACGCTACTAGTACGTTTAAGTTCTCTATTAATTCGCTTAGTATCATTTTTTAATAAAACGTCAAAGCATCTACGAATTATCATTATAGGATATAAAATTTTACATTTTTTTAACACGGGATATCTTTCTTTAAGTTCGCTATAAGGCATAAAAATTCGTGATAAAATATATTTGAATTTACTTCCTTGCTTACCTTGATTTATTACAACTTTATTGTCGGTTGTACCGTAAACGCCACCTTTTAAAACATAATCTTCAAATAATAAACTTTCTTTAGTATGCTGTTGATTTAAAAACCAAACGCTAGTTAAAAATTCACACGCTTTAGCAAAGTCTAACAAATTGCCTTTTTGCAATAAGTCGTACCGTTTTTGACTGTCAAAATCATAGGTGTTATTTAAAATATAAATATCTATAAACGGTTTTATTCCACAACCACCGTCTAGCAAATGCCTTGCCATATGGGCTAAATGATAATAATAAAAATAATCGTCTTGCAAAGCGTAACGGTAGGTATTTTCAATTTGTACGGCGTAATTCCATACGTTTGAAAGTAAATTGTGGGCGTGTTTATTGTCGTACTCGGTAATTAAATCAAAATGCATTTCAACGTGAAAACCCGTTTCTGAAATAAAAATAGCGTCGTACGCGCTAATAGCGTCTTTTTTAAAATTTAATTCATTAATTAAATAGTTACTAATATTATCTAAATTTTCGTATTTAATTAAAATATCAACGTCTGCACTAGTGCGCATCCACTCTTCTTTATAAAGTTTTTTAATTACTGAGCCTTTTAACGGAATATACGGAATTTTTAAAAACTCTAACGCTTCAAAAACCCTTTGACTTTCATAAATTAACTGTTCGTGCCTATAAATAGCAATAAATCGTTCGTTTTCATAAACTTTTTTGGCTTCAGTGCCGTCAATTAAAAATCCGTTTTTATCTAAAGCATCACATATTAAGTGGGCTAAATCGTGCTTTTTCGCTATGGCATAAAGTGGTTTTAGCATTTCTTGTGTTATTAAGTTTTTAACGTCTGTTGATAGTTCTTTTCCTAACTCATAACCAAGCAACGAAAAAAACACACTTTCTACTATTTGATTCATATAATACCTTTAATTTATTTTTAATGCCTTTATAAATTTAGTTAAAATTATTTTAATAAATAGCCTTTAAATTCCTTTTTAACTCTTTCGTAACTTTCAAGATTACCTATATCATAACGTTTGCCTTGCATTTTCATAGCGTATACGTTAGATTTTTTACATAACCACACTATAAAACTACCTGGCGCGTCTACGTTACAACCGTCTCTAATTGCTTTTGATATTAACATTGCATCACTTTTTTTGTAAAAATAAAACGGTGGACAAGCATAGTTAGTCTTAGGCTCGCTTGGTTTTTCAACCATATTTAAAACCTTATCGTTTTCGTCAATTTCAATTACGCCCGTTTTTTGCAATTTTAGTTGGTCACTTTCAAAATAACGCATAATGCACGACGAATTTTTTAAAGTAGCGTAATTTATGAATTTGGTTAATGAAAAATCTAATAAATTATCACCTGCAATAACAAGCATATCGTCGTTTAATTTTAAACTTTGTATTGCAAACTCAATATCTT
>JAZOUX010000007.1:0-3997 GCA_045658325.1 Christensenellaceae bacterium
AGAACCATACTCAAGGTGTTTTAAATAAAGGAATATTATGATTAGTAAAAAGACTTATTTGGCATTAGATTTTGATAAAATTTTAAAATTAGTCCAAAATTATGCCGTATTAGACGATACTAAAAATTTAATATTAAATACTTCACCGACGTTTGATTACGATAGTTGTAAAAATCTACTTGATTATACTCAAGAAGCGTATAAACTTTTTTACACGCACGGAATTTGTCAAATTGAATATTTTGATAAAATTACTGAAGAATTAGATAGGGTAAAGCGTGGCGCAACCTTAACTTTTAGCGAGTTGTTAAAGGTGGCTAGGCTTCTTCGTTCACTTAGAATTGTAGCAACGTCTATCGGCGATATTAACGACGACGAGATAGTTTATTTGAAAGATTTATCAATGCAAATTTATTATAATTTTGCGATAGAAAGGGAAATTTTTACAAAAATTCTAAATGAAGATACTATTAGTGATAACGCAAGTGAAAAGTTGTTTATAATTAGGCAAAACATAAAACGTATTAACGAAAGAATACGCGAAAGATTAACTCAACTTATAAAAAAAGACGCTACAAAATACTTGCAAGGTGAAACTATTTCAATTCGTAACGGAAGGTACGTTTTACCAGTAAAAACTGAAAATCGCTCGCAAGTAAAAGGCTTTATTCACGATAGGTCGCAAAGTGGAAGTACGTTATTTATTGAACCTACTGAAATTTTAGAATTAAACAACGACTTGCGTAACGAAATATTAGAAGAACAAGCAGAAATTGAACGTATTTTAGTAGAACTATCAAACAAAATTGCTAGTTTTAGTGATAAATTAACTAAAAGTAAAGATATTATCGTTGAAATTGACTCAATTTACGCTAAAGCGCAATTTGCATTTAATATTAAAGCAACTAAACCTATTTTAACTAGCAATGGTGAAATTGATATAAAATACGGTCGTCACCCTTTAATTGATAAAAATCAAGTAGTGCCTATATCGGTTCATTTAGGTAAAGATTACAATTATATATTGGTTACAGGTCCAAATACAGGTGGTAAAACAGTTACGCTAAAACTTATTGGTTTATTTACGTTAATGAGTATGAGTGGGTTGTTTATTCCGGCGTTTGACGATAGTAAAATATCAGTATTTAACAATATTTTCGTTGATATCGGTGACGAACAAAGTATTGAGCAAAGTCTTTCAACTTTTTCGTCACACCTTAAAAACATAATAAATATCGTTGAAAACGTTGACGAAAGGTCGCTTGTATTAATTGACGAAATTGGTGCTGGAACTGACCCAGAAGAAGGTAGCGCACTTGCAAAATCGATATTAAAAGAGTTGATTTTTAAAGGTAGTTACGGCGTTATTACAACGCATTATTCTTCGCTCAAAGAATACGCTTTAACTTCAAATAAAATTGTAAATGCTAGTATGGATTTTGACGTTACAACGTTTAAACCACTTTATAAAATAAGAATTGGTTATCCCGGTTCGTCAAACGCTATTGAAATTGCTAAAAGATTAGGGCTTTCTAAAAAATTATATGAAGATGCAAAACTTAATTTGACCGATAGTAAGCGTAATTTTGATAACGTTTTATTAGAAGCCGAAAAAGTTCGTTATCAAGCCGAAAAGGACAAAGAATACGTCAATAAAATTAAAAAAGAAAGTCAAATATTATACGATAATTTACTAAAAGAGAAAGAAAAATTTGAAAAAGACAAGCAAATTTATATTGAAAAGGCTAAAATAAAAGCGCAAAAACTTTTTGAAGATAAACTTGAAAAGGCTGAAGAAATGCTTTTAGAAATGAAAGATATTTTTTCAAAGACTGAGTACGATAAAAGTGACTTGGTTAAAATGGCAACGCTTAAAAATAAAATATATAAGGAAAGCGACTTAACTTTTGCTGAAGATAAGGGAGTTAATTTATATCAAAAAGCCGATATAACTAAGTTAAAAAAAGACGACGTAGTTTTCGTTAATTCGTTAAACGGTGAAGGTATTGTAGAGAGTGTTAATTTACGAAAAAATACCGTTTGGGTTATTGTAGGACAAGTTCGTTATAATGCCAAAATTGACGATTTGTCTTTCGTTTCAACTAAGCCTAATAAAAACGCTAAAAAAAGTGGAGAGTTTACTTTTAAAAGGGCGCAAGCAATCAACGTGGCGATTACCGAGTTAAACGTTATAGGTAAAAATACAGACGAAGCGCTTATGGAAGTAGACGCATTTTTAGATAAATGTGTACTTTCTTCGCTTGAAGAAGTAAGAATCGTTCACGGTAAAGGGTTAAGAATTTTAGCAACCAATATTCAAGCCTTTTTAAAGAAAGATAAAAGAGTTGTTTCGTACCGTTTCGGCAAGTACGGTGAAGGTGAAGACGGCGTTACGATAGTAAATTTAAAATAATATAGGAGTATTTATGGAAAATAATTTTTACGAGTTTTCTTTACAACCAAAAAATTTAAAATTTCAAAAATTTTTAGCAATACTTTTTGACGTGCTATCAATAGTTCAAATGTTGCTTTTGCTATTTATAATAATTTTCTATTTTGTAATAGAGTTGACTTCAGTTATGCTAGGTATATTAGCAACGATGGTAATTTTTATGTTAATTAGGAATTGCTTTTACAATTTTTACGATTACAATTTTTATGACGGTGAATTTAAGTTTATAAAACTTGTCAACAATAAATACCGTAAAAAAGTTGCAATTTTTAATAATAAAGAAGTGATTTCGGTAGGAAAAGTTAATGGTGAAACGTTTAAAAAATATTTTAGAGATGGAACTACGCGTAGACTTTATGCAAAAAATAGGTTTGATTTAACTGATAACGATATAGTAATTTTATTTTTACAAAATAATAAATACAATTTAATTATTTTAGAAAACGACGAAAATTTTACTTCTTACGTTATTAGGTCGGTAGGCGTTAAAAAATTGGATAATGACTTTATTTCGTATGTAAAAGAAGGTGGATTAAAAAATAATGGATAAAATTATTTATCTTGACAACGCAGCAACGACAAAACCGTATAATTTCGCAATAGAAAAGGCTTCTAAATTTAACGACGAACTTTTTTATAATGCGTCAAGCGTGCATCATAATGCTATAACTTGCTTTAAAGAGCTAACCCAAGCAAAAAACTCTCTATTAAAGTATTTTGGCAGTAATTTTGAAGTGATTTTTACGTCGTGTGGTAGCGAAAGTGATAATATGGCGATAAACTCATACTTAAAAAGGGGTAACGCCGTAACGACTATGGGCGAGCATTCAGCCGTTTATAATCCGTTTATGCAGTTTAAAAATAACGGATACGATAGTCGTTTTGCTTCACTTAACGCTGATGGTAGCGTAAATGTAGACCATTTATTATCGTTAATTGATAAAAATACCGTATTCGTGTCAGTAGTTCATGTAAATAATGAAACGGGCGCAATAAACGATATAAACAAAATTGCTTCACTTTGTAAAAAAATAAGCCCTCGCCTCGTTTTTCACAGTGACGGGGTTCAAGCGTTTATGAAAATGCCTTATGTTTTGAGTAACGATATCGACTTGTATTCGTTGTCCGCTCATAAAATTAACGGTTTAAAAGGCGTAGGTGCAATAATTAAAAACAAAAAACTTAACACGTTAAAACCTTTAATTTTGGGTGGTGGGCAAGAAAACGGATACCGTAGTGGAACGGAAAACGTTTTTGGTGTAAAGGTATTTGAATACGCTTTTTTACACCATTTTGAAAATATAAAGGCTAATTTTGACAAGGTTAAAGAGTTAAAAGCAAGGTTTTTAGGTAAACTAGATACAAGTTTAGTTGAGTTAATCTCCAACGATAACTGTTCGCCTTATATAGTAAATTTTTCGGCAAAAGGTCTAAAAGGCGAAGTTTTGTTACATAAACTTGAATCTTACGGTATAATCGTAGGTACGGGCTCTGCTTGCTCGTCAAAAAATAGGCACTCAAGAGTGCTTAAAAGTATAAGTCGGA
>JAZOUX010000008.1:0-7836 GCA_045658325.1 Christensenellaceae bacterium
TTAAGCGAACTTTCAAAAACTAGTTTAAAAATATACTCGACGGGTGGTGCAATTTCCCAAACGAACAACTCTGTACTAGTTGGCTATCAAGGTGAAAGTATAATTGACCAATTTAGCGCCGATATAGTTTTCTTTTCAGTAGCGTCGATTATGAAAAACGGCAATTTGTACGACTGTTTTGAAGAAGAAATTCCTATGCGTAAAGCAATGATTAAAAACAGTAAAAAGAAAGTTTTACTTATTGACAAAACTAAGTTTGAAGCCCCTTCGGCTTACTCGCTTTGCCATTTAAGTGACGTTGACGTTTTAATAACTGACGGAGATATTAACGGCTTTTTTATAGAACCCCCTACATGTGAAATTATTAAAGTTTAACAATATTATTCCCATTTTAAAACAAAATAAAAGCGTGAGTTAATCAAACTCACGCTTTGTTTTTATACTTTTTTATTATAATTTAATTTCATCGCTCACGCTACGGCTAGTAACAATTTCGCCGTCAACAATAAAACAGTCAACGCCGTACTCACACTTAGCAGAAAGCGTTAAAAAGTACCCTTCGTCGTCGTTAAACACTTTTATAGATAACGTTTTAAAATCGTCGCTATTTACGTTTACAGGGCTAAAAACAGTGCCACCATTAACCTTAAAAGACGCTTCCTTTTTAGTCCACTCTAAAGCGTATGTTTCTTTAGGCAAGTGGTACGGAAGTCCCATAAGTTGTGGTAACTTAAATTTATCAAAGCGAGAGATTTTTTCAATATCAACCCCTACGTTTTTGCTAAAAAAGCAAACTGCCACTACTCCCTTAGTATGCGTTAACGATACGCACAAATCGTCAAAATACGGTTTATTATCACTACCCTTTTTTAAGAGTTTTTCATTTAAACCACCCTTATAACCAAGATAAATTAAACCCCTATTTAAAAGTCTATAAGCCGAGTATTTTTGTTCTTTTAAGGCTTCGTTCGTCGTCTTTTCAATTTCGCTAACGACGTAAGACGGCAACTCACCGTCACTAGTGCCTATTTTACTAATAAATAAAACTACCTTTTGGTTTAACATAATTTCCTTTAAAAAATAAAAAAAGTCATATTCAATATGACTTTTTTACTTTATTAATCGTTGTTTTTATCTGCAACGTTAATTACTTGTTTACCGTCGTAATAACCGCATTTAAGACAAACTCTATGAGATTGTTTCATTTCGTGGCATTGAGGACATTCAACAAGTGTAGGTACGCTTGCTTTATAGTTACTTGCAAACCTTTTATTACCCCTTTGTTTTGAAACTTTTGACTTTGGAACTGCCATTTTTAATACCTCTCTTTAATTATTTACAATCGCAAGCAGATTTGTTAAGATTTGCGCCACAAGACGGACATAAACCTTTGCAATCGTCCTTGCAGTATATTGACGTAACCATTTCAGTATAAAACACGTCGTTTATAGCATCTTGTAAATCTACAACGCCACTTTTGTAATAATAATCGTCTTCTTCTGCATCAAACAAAACGAACTTAAACGAAAAGTTACGCTTGAATAGATATACTGCATCTTCAAGACACCTTGCACATTTACCAACAATGGTGCATTCAACCGTTCCGTCAACGTAAACGTCCTCATTGTGAAGTTCCAAAGAACCTTTTACTTTAACGAGTTTGTCGATACGGGCATCTGGAATTAATACTATATCGTCTTTCGGGTTATAATCAAATTCAAAATCACTTTCATATATCCCGCTGTATTTTAACTTCCTTACATCAATTTTCATTATATTGCTTATCAATTATATAATATTTGTTTTTTATTGTCAAACTTTTAACCGACAATTTTTAAAATAATTTGTTATTTAGAAAATGCAAGACTAGCCGTATCCCTTGCGATAACAAGTTCTTCGTTAGTTGGAATAATTAATACCTTAACTTTACCGTCTACCGCCGTAATATCTCTAATTTCGCCGTTATTTTTCATATTATTTTTTTCGTTGTCAATTTTAATTCCAAGGAATTCTAAGCCTTCACAAATTTCCTTTCTCATATTAGAGTCGTTTTCGCCAACGCCAGCAGTAAATACTAAACAGTCAACACCACCTAAAGCAGCAGCGTATGAGCCAACGTATTTTTTAACGCTGTAAGAGAAAATGTCAAGAGCAAGTTGTGCCCTGTGATTACCTTCGTTTGCAGCAGTGCGTAAATCTCTAAAATCTGAACTTACGCCACTAATACCAGCCATACCCGACTTTTTATTACAGTAGTCGATTGCTTGCTTAATATCCATACCCGTTTTCTTCATTAAGAATTCGATAATTGCTGGGTCAAGTTCACCACACCTTGTTCCCATAGGAACACCACCAAGTGGAGTAAAACTCATACTAGTATCGTAACATTTACCGTCTTTAACGGCTGAAATTGAAGAACCGTTACCAAGGTGACAAGTGATAATTTTACTTTCTCCCGTTAAACCAAGGTATTTGATTGCTTCGCCCGAAACGAAACGGTGACTAGTACCGTGGAATCCGTATCTTCTAATTCTATAATCTTTGTACGCTTCGTAAGGTAAACCGAAAATGTACGCCTTTTCTGGCATAGTTTGGTGGAAAGACGTATCAAATACGAGTACCATTGGAGTGTTAGGCATAACTTGTTGACACGCTTTAACACCAGCGATATTTGGTCTTTGGTGTAAAGGACCAAGTTCAGCGTTATCTAAACAAATTTGAATATTTTCTTCAGTTGCTAACGCTGGGCCGTTGAAACTTTCACCACTGTGAAGCACCCTATGACCTACGGCATCAATCTCTTCCATTGACTTAATGCAACCAATTTTTTCATCAATTAAAGTGTTTAAAACGAGTTTAATTGCTTCAGTATGAGTTGGCATATCTTCTTTAACTTCATAAGAATTGCCATTGTATTTATGAGTTAATAAAGAACCGTCAATACCAATTCTTTCACATAAACCTTTTGCGATAACGCCTTCCGTTTCCATATCAATAAGTTGGTATTTTAATGACGAACTACCTGCGTTGATAACTAAAATTTTCATATTCTAACTCCTTTAATATTATTTTGCTTGTAAAGCAGTGATTGCAACAACTGCAATGATATCTTCAACGTTACAACCACGAGATAAGTCGTTAATAGGTTTAGCAAAACCTTGACATATAGGGCCAAGCGCCATATAACCACCAAAACGTTGTGCTATTTTATAACCGATATTACCAGCGTTGATATTTGGGAAAATAAATACGTTTGCTTTGCCGGCAATTTCTGAATTAGGTGCTTTTAATAAACCAACTTCTGGCGCAACGGCTGCGTCGAATTGGAATTCACCGTCAATTTTAATATTAGGTGCTAGTTCTTTAGCAATTCTAGTTGCTTCTTGCATTTTTGGAACAGATTTAAAGAACTTGTCGTCGTTACCAGAACCTTTAGTTGAGAAAGAAAGCATTGCAACCCTTGGTTCAATACCTGCAATCGCTTCAGCAGTTTCAGCAGAAGAAATTGCAATGTCAGCAATTTGGTTAGCATCTGGCTCAATGTTAATAGCACAGTCACCAAATACTGCAACGCCGTCTGGATTATATTCGTTTTCTCTTGGAGAAATCATAATAAAACTGCTTGATACAGTGTTAATTCCTGGGGCTGTTTTAATTACTTGTAAACCTGGTCTAAGCGTGTTTGCAGTAGAGTGGCAAGCACCTGATACCATACCGTCAACGTCGCCCGCTTTAAGCATTAACGCACCGTACATAGTATAATCTTTTAAAATACTAGCCTTAGCGTCTTCAACCGTAGCGTATTCTGGAGCGCCAGTCTTTTTGTTGATTTTGCCTTGCCTTAAATCAAAAAGCATTTTTGCATAAACTTCCGTCTTTTCATAAGTTACCGGGTCTACGATTACAACGCCTTGCATAGTTACTGACGGATTGTCTTTTTTAATTTGTTCTTCATTACCTAAAACGATAATTTTTGCAAGTTTTTCGTCGGCAATTTTTTGTGCTGCAACTATAACCCTACTATCTTCACCTTCTGGTAAAACGATGGTTTTGTTAAGGGCTATTGCTTTTTGTTTAATTTCGTTAAGAATATCTCTCATACAAATCTCCTTAAAAAAGTTAAAATTACTTTATTATTTTTTAATTTTAGTGTATTATATACTTATAACGTATACGACATTATATATTATATACCATTATTTTGTAAAAGTAAATTGTTAAAAGGGGTTAATTTTGAAAATTTGTACGGTTATAGCCGAATACAACCCGTTTCATAACGGTCATTTAAAACAATTACAGTATATTAGAAGCACTTTAAAGCCCGATTACGTCATAGTTATTATGAGTGGCAACTTTACTGAAAGGGGTGACGTTGCCATTTTAGACAAGTACACAAGGGCTTCTCACGCTGTTTTAGGCGGAGCAGACCTAGTATTAGAATTGCCCCAAGTTTTTTCTACTCAAAACGCTGAAGTGTTTTCTAAAGGTGCGTTGAGTATACTTTCTAAAATCCCTGGAGAAAAGACTTTATGCTTTGGCGCTGAAAACGATAATCTAAACAGTTTTATAAAGTTAGCAAAAGTTTTAAATAATGAAACGGCTGAATACAAGCGTGTTTTAAAAGAATATTTAAACGACGGGGCTTCGTATATTTTAGCAAGAAAACAAGCGATAAGTACGGTTTATAAAGACAGCGACTTAGACCTTACCTTATTAGATAAACCAAACAATATTTTAGGCTTAGAATACGTTAAGGCTATTCTTGACAAAGGGTACGACTTTAATATAAATATATTAAAAAGGCTAGATAACGGCTATAATAGCGAAAAGTTAAACGGTGAATTTTCGTCGGCGTTAAGTATACGAACGGCTTTAATAAAAGGCGAAGTTGATAAAATAAAAAATACGCTTCCCCCTTACGTTTTCAACGATTTACCTAAAAAAATTTATAACGGCGATAGCGAAATTTTGTACGCACTTTTACAAGCAAGTAAAGACGAGTTGAAACAAGTTCCCGACTGTATCGAAGGGCTTGAAAATAAGTTAAAAAATTCATTAAGCGAGTGTTTTAGCGTTGACGATATTATTAAAAAATTAAACACTAAACGCTACACAGATGCAAGAATTAGGCGTATTTTAATAAACAATTTACTTAAAATAGATAGTAATTTCGTTATAAAATGTTTAAAAACCCCGTTATATTTTAGAGTTTTAGCCTTAAAAAAAGGTAATGAACAGTTACTTAAAGAGTTAAAAAACGCTAACACTTTACCCGTTATAGAAAGAAAAAGTTCACTAAACAAGTTAAGCGATACGGCGTTATTATGTATGAACAAAGACGTATTTGCTAACGACGTTTATTCACTTATAACCAAAACTCATTACGGCGAACTTATTATGAAAAAAATCTAAAAAACTATTGCTTTTTAGCATTTAATATATTATAATACTAATATAATACTTGTGTCTTGGTAAGTATTTTAAATTTTTGTAAGGAGATTGTGTAATTTTCAAGACGATTACGCAAAAAGTAAATTAAAATGGCTACTATTAACGAATTAATTAATCAAAGTAAAACAATGTCTATGGACCAAAGGCTTTCTATTGCTCACGAAGCAACAGGTGCTATTATCAGCCAATTAAAGAAACTTGATATTAGTACTGACGCAACTTCTACTTTCTTAATCAACATTTTCAAGTTGTTCGTATCTGGCGATAAAAAGACTAGAAACGATGAATACGTTTTATTTAAAGAATTATTCAATTTAAGCATTGATAAAGATACTTTCTTTAATATTACTAACTACGGTGCTGACGCTAACTTTATTAAAGAAATTGACGAACTTGTTGACTGTGCTCCACAAGAAGTTGCAGTTGCTGTTGCTACTTTAGGTATTTTAATTATCACTGCTGACGGCGAAGTTACTGACTCTGAAAGAGCGTTACTTGAAAGAATTATTAAAAGATAATTTTACTTATTAACAAAAAAGCGTAAAGTTTAGTGGCGTAGCGATAATTTCTATCGCTACGCCACTACTATTTTTACATATAAAAAGTTATATTGCTTTCGCTTTCGAGTTTTGCTACGCAAAATTTTATTTACCCTTTAGAAAATTTTAGGCAAATATAATACAACTTTGTCGTTAATTAAAGTTATATTTACTAAATAAACTTAATTATCGCAAATAACTCACTTACTTGTAATATCTAACTTAGTTTACTCTATTTATTCGTTATCAATCTCTATCTTTTTTATTTTTATCTCTAATATTATCAAGCGCAATAGATAAAGCAATTAAAAACGGCGCTTCGCTTTCGTCAATAACGTTAATTTTAAACTCGTCAACGAACCTAACTAATTTAAAATCACAACCGATTGAGCCAATTTCTTTACCGTCTTTAATAATAGGCCAATTATAACCAAAACTTATTTTTTGATTAGCGATTTCAATTTCGCTAGCGCATTTTTCAACGGTAAATGCTTTTTTAATAGTAAATAAATTATTTACTAGCATACATACTAAATTGCCTTCGTTATCGTATATAAGTGCCTTATTTTTTAAAAATTTCCAATACTTATTGCGAACTAAAAATAATTTGTTGCCTTCCATATCGCAAACCCATTTCTTTTTAGTAATTGAAAAGACTTTGCCCTTTACTTGATACGCCGATTTACCGTCAGCCGTAGTTACGACTGAACTGCCACCCCAAGATATAAATTTGTTTTTTACTATAAGTTCCATAAATACGCTCCTTTATAAAATAAATATTGCTAAAACACCTAATAACGCTAAAACAAAAGCAATAATTTTAATAAATTTAAACGTTTTTACGCGTTTTTTAATAGTTTCGTCAACGTAATAAACGTTGCTTTCGTTATTAAGTTCAGTTTTTTCAAAAAAATTTAACGCCATTTCGCCCACTTTTGCTATTGGGTACGAAATTTTAATAAAAGTGTTTTCTTCTAAATTTACTACGCCTTTATAGTTAAAGACTTTGCCAGACTTTTCATACTTTGGGTTTAATAAACCAAAAATACTAATTAAGTAATAAATTAAAGCAAAAAACCACCAAAATTTTCCACTAAACTCGTGTAGACTAAAAATATTTAACTCTACTTGCGACTTTTCAGTTTGGTATTCGTATATCGTTTTGCCTTTTACGTTTTTACCACTTATCCAATTACCGTCTACTAAAACTACTGCTTCCGTTTGGGGACTGTTATTGAAAGATAACGTTATCTTATTCATATCAAGCACCCCCTTGCATCGCTAAAAACATTAAGCATAATAGCGTAATTAGCACTATTCCAAGCGAAACGCCTAAGAAAATAGACGTGTACTTTATTCCTTTTTGCGAACGTGCGTCTTTTTTCGTTATAATAAAAATTATTAAAGAAATAGCCATTGCAATAAAGCCAACTATTAAAAAGTATGGGCATAGTTTTAAGGCAATTTCCATAAATACATTTGCCCCGTCGACAGCCGTAAATAACTCAACTATAAAACCCCCTATTGCTTGCCACTCATCAGTCAATAATAGCGTAAACACACTAAATAGTGTGATTGCACCGTACAGTATTAAAGCCATTATAATGAATATAAAGTACAATAAGATAACAAAAGTTTGTAAAAGTGGTATTGCTAGCAAAACTAAACCTAATATTATTGAAACGGTTGCAAGCCTAGATAATATAGTTGCAAAGCGTGAAGCGTGTAACGTATCTAAACGTTTATTATCTAACATATTTGTTGCTCCTTTATACTTTAAGTATAACAGTTTATTTAAAAAAGTCAATACCCGTTAAAAATCGTGTGTAAAACAAATAAAAACGTT
>JAZOUX010000009.1:0-3318 GCA_045658325.1 Christensenellaceae bacterium
GCGTAAAAAAGGTAGTATAATAGTTTTGGTATTAGACCCACCTAGAAAGGGTTGCGGTAAAAAGGTGTTACAGTCAATTTTAAGCGCAAAACCAGATAAAGTCGTATATGTATCTTGTTCACCACAAACGTTAGCAAGAGATATAGGCATATTGGTTGATACGTTAAGATGTGAAGATAATGCAATCGTTAGAAATGAAAATGCAACGCCAATTTATCAAATAGAAAAAATAAAACCTTTCGACCTTTTTCCACAAACTCGCCACGTTGAGTGCGTCGTGTGTTTAACAAAAAAACAATAAAATTTACATTATCAAGGGGTAAAAATGCAATCACTTAGATATTTGTATAGAATAGGTAACGGACCGTCGTCATCTCATACTATGGGACCTATTACGGCTTGTCAAAGATTTTTACAAGGCGTTAATGATAATGTCGATAATTTTAAAGTCGTTTTATACGGCTCTTTGGCTAAAACAGGCAAAGGGCATATGACTGACGTTGCCGTAAAACAAGCATTAGGCGAAGCCGTATGTGAAGTCGTGTTCGATTTTGATACCGTAATTGATTTTCACCCAAACACTTTAGATATTATTGCATTTAAAAACGGCGTTGAAATAAAAAAACAACGTTATTATAGTATAGGTGGTGGCGAAGTATTGCTTGACGGTGAAAGTAAGCGAGAACACCCTAACGTTTACCCGCACGATTCGTTTACTCAAATTTGCGAATATTGTCAAAAAAAGGATATAAGAATTTGGCAATACGTTGAAGAGTGTGAAGGTAAAGAAATTTGGGACTATTTAAGTCAAGTTTGGCAAGTAATGCAAAACGCAATAAATAGGGGTATAGCAACCGACGGAATTCTTCAAGGTGGTTTAGGAACTCAACGAAAGGCAAGATTTTTATCACGACAAAGCCATATTGACGAAAGTGAAGAAACTAAAACTAATAGGTTAATTTGTTCTTACGCTTTTGCAGTTAGTGAAGAAAATGCTTCGGGTGGGTTGATTGCAACGGCACCTACTTGTGGTGCTTGTGGCGTAGTTCCCGCCGTTTTAAAATATTTACAACAAAAGCGCAACTTTTCTAACGAAGAAATTTTGCACGCCTTAGCGACGGGTGGAATTATAGGCAATTTAATTAAAACCAACGCTTCAATATCTGGTGCTGAGTGTGGTTGTCAAGCCGAAATAGGTACTGCTTGCGCAATGGCTTCGGCTTGCGCATCGGAACTTTATAAACTTAATTTAGACGAAATTGAATATTCTGCTGAAATGTCAATCGAACACCATTTAGGTTTAACGTGCGACCCCGTATGTGGTCTAGTTCAAATTCCTTGTATTGAAAGGAACGCAATTGCTGCAATGCGCGCTTTAAACGCCGTAAATTTAGCCGACTTTTTGGCTGATTCAAGAAAAATTTCTTTCGACACTATTGTTGAAACGATGTACGAAACGGGTAGAGATTTAAAAGTTATTTATCGTGAAACGTCTGAAGGTGGCCTTGCAAAAAAATATAAGGCGTAAACGTTGACTGTTCAATTCAAAACCAACTGTTTTATAAAAACGGTTGGTGCTCAATTTTTTGTACGGCACTAATTAGCGTTGGTCGTATACAAACCTAAGTTTTAGTGAAGATAATCGAATTTTTTATAATAACGCTAAAACATTTGTAAAAAATATATAGGAGTTACTATGAATTTAAAACATTTAAATTTTATCGTTTTTAATGATAGCGTTACGGTTTATTGGAAAAAGGCTAAATCAATAAAATGTGAATATTATTATTTAATTTATTTAAATAATAAAGTAGTAGATAAAGTGTATAAAACACATTATACTTTTAATAATTTAACTCAAAATACGGCGTATGATGTAAAAATTGAAATATATGTATCAAACAAGTTGGTAAAGACGTATTTAGGTAGCGTAACGACTAAACTTAACCCAAATACTATCGACGTTACTAAATCGCCTTATAACGCCGTTGGTGACGGCAAAACGCTTAACACTAAAGCAATTCAAAACGCAATTAACGACTGTAAAAAAGGCGAAAGAGTATATATACCTAAAGGGGTATTTTTAACGGGCGCACTTGACTTGCATAGCGATATGGAACTTTACGTTGAAAATGGTGCAACCCTTCAAGGAACTACTAACGAATTAGATTATTTACCTAAGGTAAATAGCCGTTTTGAAGGCTACGAAATGCAATGTTACCGTTCTCTTATTAATATTGGTACAATGACGCGTGAAAAGGTATATAATTGTAAAAACGTCATAATTAGGGGTGGTGGCACTATTTCTGGTGGTAGTTACTTACTTGCTGAAAATATAATTGAAAGGGAAAAGAAGGCGTTAACCGAATATATTAAATCTTTAGGCGACAAAATTAAATCATACGATAGTCTTGATGCTATTCCGGGTAGAGCAAGGGGTAGGTTGTTAGGCGTATCTAATACTAAAAACTTAATTTTAAGCGATATCCGTTTTGAAAACGGTCCATCGTGGACAACTCACTTTATATATAGTAAAAATATAGTAACTCAAAACTGTTATATTTACTCACGTCCGGTACATAACGGTGACGGTTGGAATCCTGATTCAAGTGAAAACTGCGTAATTTTCGGTACAAGTTTTGAAACGGGTGATAACTGTGTAGCAATTAAATCGGGTAAAAACCCAGAAGGTAATATCATTAATAGACCAACGGTAAACGTTTGTATTTTTGACTGCGTAATTAATAGTGGTGGTGGTTTTGCTATCGGCAGTGAAATGTCTGGTGGTGTAAAAAACGTTTATTTGTGGGACGTTGACTCGTTAAAAGGTTTGCTTGGTGTAAGAATTAAAGCGCCTACGGTTAGGGGTGGCTATATTAAAAACGTTGAAGTTTTAGATAGTAAACTTTGTGATATTTCAATAACTACTAAATATTTTTGTAATTTAGACGGAGAAAGTGCAAAAGTTCCAACTGCTTTTGAAAATTTCTATTTTGAAAATATTTATTTAACGGGAGTAAGTCACGTTTACTATAATATGAGAAGTGCAAACGGAGATATGGATAAAGTTTTGACAACTGAAATGAAGTATAGACCGGCAATATCAATAGTAGGCCCAGATAACGACGGTAATGAAATTAAAAACGTTACTATTAAAGACTGTACTGTTTTAAAGCGTAAAATAGTTAATCCACAAATTTTTGAACTTGATAATATTAAAAACTTGCAAATGAGCAACGTTAATTTTAAGTAATGGGTGAATTATGTTACACGGCGAACTTATAAAGAAAGGTCAGTTGATAAATGAAGGCGTAAAAT
>JAZOUX010000010.1:0-9646 GCA_045658325.1 Christensenellaceae bacterium
CCGTAAGTAGTGTTAGGGCAACCACCCATTAAAGCACCGGCAATCGAGCCAACGCCGTCGCCAAGTAAAGTTCTGTCAAGACCAGGGTCTTTAAGTAAATCTTTTTCAATAATAGAAGAAATGTTTTTGTGGTCAGCAACGTGTTCAGCAAATACAACGAAAGCAACGGGAGCAAATGCTAAGAATATTGAAAGAATTGCAGGGCCGTCTAATAAAACTTTAGCACCGTCAACGTTAAATAATTCTTTAAAAGCACCAACGACAGTAATGTTTGGTATCCAGTTGTTAAAGTCTGCAATTTTTGTAAATTGTTCAAAATCAACTATTTTAAAATATTCGTTACCAGCCAAATGATAACCGAAAGTAGTAAGTAATGAAGCAACAACGTAACCAGCACCAACACCGATAACGAAAGGTATAAGTTTCATACCCTTAGTGCCTTTTACTGAAACGAGTACAGTTGTAAGGAAAGTGATTATAGCAACTGCAATATGTAAAAGGTTATAATTAGCAGTGGTAACTGAAATATTCATAACGTTATTAATAGCAGAGCCAGATAAACTTAAACCGATAAGAGCAACCGTAGGTCCAATAATAACAGGTGGCATAAGTTTTGTAATCCAGTTAGAGCCAACGAATTTAATAGCAATAGCAATAACAACGTAAACTAAACCAGCAAAAACAGCACCAAGAATTATACCTAAGTAACCGAAAGCAACACCGGTAAAAAGTGGAGCGATAAATGCAAACGAACTACCTAAAAATACAGGGCTTTTAAACTTAGTAAACAATAAGTAAACTAAAGTACCAACACCAGCACCGATTAAAGCAGACGCTTGGCTTAAATATGTTCCACTTGGGTCAACCAAAATAGGAACGAGTACAGTTGCCGCTAAAATAGCAAGCAATTGTTGGAAAGCATACAAAAGGTTTTTACCAAAAGGTGCTTTCTCATGAACGTCGTAAACAAGTTTCATAAATTTTTCTCCTTGTAAAAATATTTTAATAGCAAACGCTATTTTATCCCTTGCTAATTCTTTTTTTCGTAAAGTTTAACACTATCTTCACCGTCAATTTCCTTAAAATTAACGGCAACTATTTCGTTTAATGACGTAGGAATATTTTTACCAACGTAGTCAGCCCTAATAGGTAATTCCCTATGTCCACGGTCGACTAAAACGGCAAGTTGAATAAGTTTAGGTCTACCTAACGCTAAAACGGCTTCAATAGCAGCCCTTGCAGTTCTACCAGTAAACAATACGTCGTCAAACAGTATTACTTTTTTATCTTTAATATCAAAATTAATATTCGATTCTTTTACGTCGGGCGTGCTACCAATTTCAGACAAATCGTCACGATATAAGGTTATATCAATATAACCACAAGGAAGGTTTACACCTTCAATTTTTTGTATATTTTCTTTAATAATATTAGCCATACAAACGCCACGGGTAACAATGCCAATTAAAACTAAATCGTCAGTACCTTTATTCTTTTCAATAATCTCGTGAGAAATTCTAAAAAGAGCGCGTTGTTTAGCCATACTATCCATTAATATTGCCTTTTCAACCATATTACACCAAAAAAATTACCTTGCGATAGCAAGGCATACAGTAACAATGTGCCTTGAAAGTATCGCAGTACTTTATTTAAAGAACATCTAAAAAAATTATACAGCAACAAAATACCAAAGTCAATACTTTTTAAAAATTTACACTAAAATTTTTGCAATTCGCTTGCTTTATGTTTTTATATTAGTTATACTATACTTAACTACATTAAATTTTTTCATTTTGCATACAAAAGGGGGTAGTTTATGTTATATGTAACTATAAAATCAACTGTATTACATGTGTGGTGGGACCAACATAAATTGTATCAAGACGGTTACTATTATAAAGTAACGTTAAACGATAAAAGCGTAGCGTTCGTAAAGAATTTTTTATTCGATTTTTATAACTTAAAGCCTGATACTGAATATAAAGTTTCAATACAAATATGTGATAAAAACAAAAAACCTTTACCAGAAGCCGAGCCAGAAATTGAATATTATAAAACGATTAAAGATAATATTAATTATATAGATATAACAAAATATCCTTATAATGCTATTGGTGACGGTGAATTCGATAATACTGAAATTATCTTAAAAGCAATAAGCGACTGCAAGCCTAACGATGTTTTGGTATTTCCTTTGGGTACTTACGTTACCAATAACATAATTTTTAATAGCAACTGCGTATTCAAATTTGAAAACGATGCTAGTTTAATATCTAAAGGAGAGTAATTATGTTAAAAAGCGTAGTATATTCAAATAGAGTTAAAATATATTGGGATTTTATTAAAGGTTATGACGAAAGCCACGTTTTTGAAATAACTTGTGGTGATAAAAAGTTTTCAACTAATCAATTTCACTATGCGTTTTATGATTTAAGTTTTGACACGGCTTATACTTTTAGTGTTAAATATAAAAACGCAGACGGCGAGTTATTACAAGACCTAGGTGAAATTACCGTTAAAACTTGTAAATTTAAAAAGGCAATAGACGTAACTAAGCCACCTTACAACGCAGTGGGCGACGGGGTTACGTTTAATACTAAGGCGCTTCAACAAGCAATTAACGACTGTAAAATTGACGAGTTTATTTATTTACCAAAAGGTGTATATTTGACGGGTGGCTTAGATTTAAAAAGCAATATTGAAATTTATTTAGACGACGAAGCCGTTTTACAAGGTAGTGAAAAATGCGTTGACTATTTACCAAAAGTAAATAGTCGTTTTGAAGGTAATAACGTTGTTGCTTACCGTTCACTTTTAAACGCTGGTGTTATGGATAGTAAAGGTGGTCCAAACTGCGAAAACATAATAATTTACGGTGGTAAAATTTTAGGTGGTGGTGCTAACCTTAGAAAAGACACTATTAATACTGAAAAGGTAGAAATAATCAAAGAAAACGGTTTAGAAAATCATCCAAACCCACCGGGATATTATTCTTCGATATTACCAGGTAGAAGAAGGGGTAGAACAATTTGCTTTTCAAACGTTAAAAACGTAATTATTGCCGATTGTGAAACGGGCAACGCGCCTGCTTGGAACTTGCACTTTATATACTGTGAAGATATAGTTACTTGTGATTGTAAAATCGTATCTCACGCTATATCAAACGGTGACGGTTGGGACCCAGATTCTTCTAAAAACTGTACTATATTCGGCGTAACGTTCGACACGGGTGACGACTGCGTTGCAATTAAGTCTGGTAAAAACCTTGAAGGTTACTTAATAGGTAGGCCATGTGAAAATATTACCGTGTTCGACTGTTATGCTATCGACGGGTACGGTATAGGCATAGGTAGTGAACTTTCAGGTGGTATTAAAAACGTAAACATATATAACGTACACTTTTTAAGCCGAAAGGGTGGTTCTTTCTTAGTTAAATACACTAAAAAACGTGGTGGCGTTATAGAAAACATTAGCCTAAACCACTGTACGCTTACTGACGTTAGTATTGCTTATTATACTATAAACGACGATGGTGAGCCGGCTCCGGTTTATCCAAAAGCAAGGAAATTTTATTTTAACGATATAAAACTTGCCGGAATACAATATTTTACAAAAGGCAATAGGGCGTTAATAAGGCCAGCCATCGTAATGCAAGGGTATGAAGGTGAACATTGTATTGAAGACGTTGAAATAAACGATATTAAGTTTATAAAAAGGAACTTTGTTCCTTATCAAACAATGATAATTAAAAACGTAAAAAATTTAAAACTAGGTAATATAACTTACATGGAGGATTAATTATGAGTGAAATATTTAAAACGGTAAAACCGGAAGAAGTCGGCGTTAAAAGTGAAAACGTTAAAAAATTTTATAAAAAATTAGAAGATATGGGTTTAACGACTCACAGCATTTTAATGCTTAGAGGAGATAAAATTTTTACTGAAGCCTATTGGTATCCTTTCCATAAAGATTTTTGTCATAGAATGTATTCGGAAACTAAAAGTTTTGTTGGTGTAGCAATCGGTTTATTGGTTGACGACGGTTTAATTAACTTAGACGATAAAATTTGCGACTATTTTAGAGATAAAATTGACGGACCTATTCACGAATATTTAGAAAATCAAACAATTCGTGATATGCTTACTATGACTACTTGTTTAGTTGCAGGTAATCACTTTTTAAGCAAAGACCCAGATAGAACTCATGCATATTTAAATAATCATACAATTACCAAACCATCGGGAACAACTTGGGCATATGATAGCCCAGGTTCGCAAGTTTTATGCGACCTAGTTGAAAGGCTTACGGGTAAATCGCTTTTAGATTATATGAAAGAAAAGATTTTCAATCATATAGGCTCGTTTAAAACGGCACAAGTTTTAAAAGCACCTAACGGTGTTTCTTGGGGCGATTCTGCAATGATTTGTACTGCAAGAGATATTGCTTCTTTCGGTAGGTTCGTTTTAAACTACGGTACTTGGAACGGTAAACGTTTAATGAGCGAACAATATTTAAGGGAAGCAACTTCTCCACTCGTAGATAACTCGCTTATTAACCATCCGTCAAAATATCATACGTACGGCTACGGCTATCAAATTTGGCGTGTTGGTGAAGATTGTTTTGCATTTATCGGTATGGGTTGCCAATTAACTATTTGCAATACTAAAAAAGACGTTATTTTTGTATGTAATTCAGATAACCAAGGCTCGTACTACAGCTACGACGCAATGATTAATCTTGTACAAATGTATATTTTCGATACTATCGTTGACGAAGCGTTACCTATTAACGAAAAAACAAACGCCGAAGTAGACGAATTAATTAGTGGTTTAAAACTTAGGTCGGTTAGGGGTAAAAAAGACCATCCACTTATTGAAAAAATTAACGGTAAGACTTTTGTTCCAACAGATAAAAATCCGCAAGGTATAACGGAATTTTCGTTATCGTTTAACAAAGACGGCAGTGGCACTTTCGACTACGTTAACGCACAAGGTAAAAAACAAATTGCCTTTAAGTACGGCGAAAACGCTTTTGGTAAATTCCCACAACTTGGTTATAGCGACGAATACGAACGTATTCCGGCAGGTGGCGACTTTATGTATAACTGCGCCGCTTCTGGTGCTTGGACTTACGGCAATAGGTTTATGTTATTTGTTCAAATTATAGATAAATATTTTGGTAACGTTTCAATGATGTTTACTTATAAAGACGATATTGTACATGTAAATATGTCAAAAGTTGCAGAATATTTCTTAGATGAATATGCTGGAAGTTTTACTGCAGTGGAGAAAAAATAATTATGCAAGAAATTTTTAAAACGGTAAAACCAGAAGAAGTAGGCGTTAAAAGTTCAAACGTTAAAAAACTTTATGAAAAAATTGAAGAAATAGGCTTAACTGCTCATAGCGTATTAATGCTTAAGGGGGACAAAATTTTTACCGAAGCCTATTGGAAACCTTTTCATAAAGATTTTTGTCATAGAATGTATTCTGAAACTAAAAGTTTCGTAGCTATTGCCATCGGTTTATTAGTTGAAGACGGTTTAATTAATTTAGACGATAAAATTTGCGACTATTTTAGAGATAAAATAGACGGTCCTATTCACGAATATTTAGAAGCGCAAACTATAAGAGATATGTTAACTATGACTACTTGTTTAGTTAGCGAACCATTATATAAAAACCCACACGGCGATAGAGATAGAGTGCATATTTACTTTAATAGACACCAAATAACTAAGCCGTCGGGTACAAGTTGGGCTTACGATAGCACAGGCTCGCTAGTTTTATGTGCTCTCGTTGAAAGGGTTGCTAAAAAATCGTTACTTGACTTTTTAAAGGAAAGAATTTTTAATCATATCGGCTCATTTAAAAACGCTTCTGTATTAACAATTCCAAGTGGAGAATCTTGGGGCGACTCGGCACTGATTTGTACCACTCGTGATATGGCTACGTTTGCTAGGTTCGTATTAAATTACGGTACTTGGAACGGTAAGCGTTTAATGAGCGAAGAATTTTTAAGAGATGCTACTTCTCCGCTTGTAGATAACTCATTAAATAACCATCCGTCAAAATATCATACATACGGCTACGGCTATCAAATTTGGCGTGTTGGTGAAGATTGTTTTGCATTTATCGGTATGGGTAATCAACTTACGATTTGTAACACTAAAAACGACGTAATTTTCATTTGTACTATGGATACTCAAGGCTCGTCTTATAGTGAAGATATTCTCTTTGATTTTATTCAAACGTACATCTACGACGATATGGTTGACCATGCGTTACCAGTTGATAAAAAGGCAAACGACGAACTTGAAGAATATATCAATAATTTAAAACTTAGGTCGGTTAGGGGTAAAAAGGAACACCCACTTATTGAAAAAATTAACGGTAAGACTTATAAACCACTTGATAAAAATCCACAAGGCATAACCGAGTTTTCATTATCGTTTAACGATGACGGTAGTGGGACTTTTGATTATACAAACGCTCAAGGCAAAAAACAAATTGCTTTTAAATACGGCGAAAACGCTTTTGGCAAATTCCCACAACTTGGTTATAGTAAAACCGTTGCAATAACTCCAGCAGGTGGCGACTTTATGTACGAGTATGGTGCTTCTGGTGCTTGGACTTACGGCAATAGGTTTATGTTATTCGTTCAAATTATTGATGTTTATTTTGGTAATTTAACAATAATGTTTACTTATAAAGACGATATAGTTAACGTTAAAATGACTAAATATGCCGAACATTTCTTAGATGAATATACTGGTTCGTTTACTGCTAAAATAGTTGAATAAAATAATATGACAAAGGCAAGAATAAAATTATTCTTGCCTTTAATTATCTATTTACTTTTTCATAGGTTTATGTTAAAATAAAAAAGGTAAAACCAAAGTTTTACCTTTTATGGTGCCGGTAGTGGGACTCGAACCCACACACCCTCGCGGATAATAGATTTTGAGTCTATCTCGTCTGCCAGTTCCAACACACCGGCGTGTAAAAATATAATATCACAATATTAACTAAAAAGCAATTATTTTTAATACAAAAAAAGGAAATTATGAGTAAACTTGTTTTAATCGACGGTAATAGTTTAATAAATAGGGCGTTTTACGCAACTCCACCTTTAACTAATAAAGACGGTGTGTCAACTAACGCTGTTTACGGCTTTATTAATATGCTTTTAAAAGTTATAAACGACGTAAAGCCTAACCATATATTAGTTGCATTTGATAGGCGTGAGCCTACTTTTAGGCATAAAATGTACGCTGAATATAAAGGCACCAGAAAGCCGTCGCCAGAAGATTTGCGCCCGCAAATTCCACTTTTAAAAGACGTTTTAACAAAAATGGGAATAAAAATCTACGATAAAGCAGGATTTGAAGCCGACGATATTATTGGCACTTTTGCTAAAAAATACTCGGGCGAAACTATAATTATTACGGGCGATAAAGACAGTTTTCAACTCGTTGATGAAAAGACTACCGTTTATTTTACTCGCCGTGGCATAACTGACATTGATATTTTAGATAATGCAAATTTTAAACAAAAAACGGGCATTTTACCAAGTCAAGTTACCGATTTAAAGGCTTGTATGGGTGACAGTTCCGATAATATACCCGGCATTGTCGGCGTTGGCGAAAAAACGGCGCATAATTTAATTGAAATTTATTCAAATATTGAAAACATTTATAATAATTTAGGCGATTTTAAAGGCAAATTACTTGAAAAAATTGTAAACGGCAAAGATTTGTGCTTTTTAAGTAAGGTTCTAGCAACTATTGACGTAAACGTTGATATCGAGTTGACTGAAAATGATTTAACTTATACTTATCCTTTAAACGATAACGCTAAACGAGTATTTGCTGAACTTGAATTTAGGGGCTTTTTAAAAAGAACTGAAATTTTTTCAACTGAAGAAGAACCTAAAATTGTAAATGAGACGGCTACAATAGTTGAAATTACACCGTCAAATTATAACGAAGATTTATTAAAATCAAACCAACTAACAATAGTTATTGATAGTGGTGTTAATTTTTATAACGGCGACGGCAACGAATATCAATTCAAAATTAAAGAAATGTTTTTTGACGAAGGCTTTTTGTTAAGCGACGCAATAAAACTTTTTAAAAATTACTTTGAAAATAAAAATAACAAGGTAATTTGTTTTGGTGCAAAAAAACTTGCCTATACTTTAAAAGAATTTGATATTTCGTTTAATGCACAAAGTGAAGACGTTGATATTTTAAGGTATTTAATAGATTTTTCAGGTAAAGAAGAAAGTTTAAAAGATACTTTATATTATTATGAATTAGACGAAAAAACGCCAGCCTACAGTTTAAATAAATTATTTGATAGATTTATCAAAAAAGTTAATGAAGAAGACTTAAATAGGCTTTATTACGACGTAGAATTACCTTTATGGCGTGTTTTATTCGATATGGAAAGTCAAGGCTTTAAAATTGACCTTGTTGAACTTGAAAATTTGTCAAAAACTTATAAAGAAGAACTTGACGGTTTATCAAAACAAATAAAAACTTTAGCAGGTGAAGACTTTAATATTAATTCGCCAAAGCAATTAGGTTATATTTTGTACGAAAAACTTGCTTTAGGTAAAGGCAAAAAGACTAAATCTGGTTCGATGTCAACTAATGCCGAGCAGTTAGAAAATTTAGCCCAAACACACGAAATCGTGCCGTTAATTATAAGGTATCGTCAAATTCAAAAACTCTATTCAACGTATATAGAAGGCTTTAAACCGTTAATTGATAAAAACACAGGTATCGTACACACGGTGTTTAATCAAACTTTAACACAAACGGGCAGATTATCTTCAAAAGAGCCAAATTTACAAAATATTCCCGTTCGAGACGACGAAGGTAAGGTTTTAAGAAAGTTATTTATAGCAAAAGGCGAAGATAACGTTCTTATCGATGCAGACTATTCGCAAATTGAGTTAAGGTTATTAGCGCATTTTTCAAAAAGTGACGAGTTAATTAAAGCGTATCACGAAAATAAAGATATACACTCAATTACTGCAAGTCAAGTATTTGACGTTCCTTTAAACGAAGTTACGTCAAAAATGCGTAGCAGTTCAAAAGCCGTTAATTTTGGTATAATTTACGGTATTAGTGAGTACGGTTTGGCTAAAAACTTAAAAATTAGCCCACAAGACGCTAAAAATTATATAAATAGATATTACGAAAGTTATCCTAAAGTTAAAGAATATATGAAATCAAACGTTGAATTTGCTCGCAAAAACGGTTACGTTTCAACGATATTAAATAGAAAACGCCATATTAAAGAAATAAATTCTTCAAATTTTAATCTTCGTAGTTTTGGTGAAAGGGCTGCAATGAATATGCCACTTCAAGGCAGTAGTGCCGATATTATAAAAATTGCAATGGTAAACGTTTATAATAGGCTTAAAAATGAAAATTTAAAAGCAAAATTAATTCTTCAAGTACACGACGAGTTGATTATCGACTGTCCGTTATGTGAAGTTGAGATTGCAAAACGTATTTTGATTGAAGAAATGCAAAACGCAGTACAATTAAAAGTACCACTTTTAGTTGAAGCAAACGTAGGTAAAACTTGGTTCGAGGCAAAGTAATGAACAATAAAATTTACGCCGTAACAGG
>JAZOUX010000011.1:0-42089 GCA_045658325.1 Christensenellaceae bacterium
CATAAATACGTTTTTATTGTTTATTGCTAGAATAACATCGTCGTTTTTTAATGAATACTCTTGGTAAGTTTGGTCGGCTTTAATATCGTAAGTTTGTACTAATAACTGACCGTAAATTCCTACCGAAAGCATTAAAATTATTACGCCGAAAAATATATTCATAATTGCACCAGCAATTAAAACTAAAACCCTTTTATACGGCGCTTTATTGTTAAAGGCGTTTTCAGTTTGACTTTCGCTATCTTCGCCATCAAAGGCACAGTAACCCCCTAACGGAAAAATTCTAATAGAAAAAACTTCGTCTGTTTTTTTGTTTTTGCGCTTAAATAATGCCGGCCCCATACCTATGGCAAATTCGTTTATTTTAAAACCGAAAATTTTACCTACGATATAATGACCAAACTCGTGTACCGTTATCATAAAAAGCAATATTAAAATTGCTAAACCGATATATAAAATAGTTTTTAAGGTTTCTAGCATTTTTTACCGTTCCTTTTAGCGTACAACTCGTTAACCAGCCTTCTTGCATTAAAATCAACGTAATACAAGTTTTCAAAAGTCATTGGTAACGAATCGGTTTTTTCAAGCGCGTATCCTATATAATCGACTATTTCGGTATAATTTATTCTGCCTTGCAAGAATAAATTAACGGCTTCTTCGTCGGCGCTCGCTACGGCGCAAGGATACACTCCCCCTTTTTTTATAACTTGTTCAAAAAGGGCAAAACAAGGATATTTTTCTCTATCCACTTCGTAAAACGAAAGATTTTTGCCTATTAAAGTAAAATTTTCACTATTGAGCGGAAGCCTATTAGGATAAGTTAAAGATAACTGAATAGGCAATTCCATATTAGCGTCGCCAAGTTGCGCTATAATACCACCGTCATAAAACTCTACCATTGAATGAACTATACTTTCTGGGTGAATTAACACCTTTATTTTATCAATCCCTACTGAAAATAAGTGCATTGCTTCTAAAACTTCAAAGCCTTTGTTCATCATCGTAGCGCAGTCAATGGTAATTTTATTCCCCATTTTCCACGTTGGGTGGCATAACGCATCTTTATACGTTACGTTTTGCAATTCTTGTTGCGATTTATTCCTAAACGCCCCTCCCGATGCCGTGAGAATTAAATTTTTAAAAGGCTTTTGCTTATTATAATCTAAGCATTGCCATATTGCAGAGTGTTCGCTATCAACGGGGATAATATCAACGCCGTGTTTTTTAGCAAGTGGCATTATAAGTTCACCGGCACTAACTAACGCTTCTTTATTAGCAAGGGCAATCCTTTTACCTTGTTCGATAGCGTATTTTACGGCTTTAACACCACTAAAACCCATAACTGCAACGAAAACAACGTCGCAGTCAACGTCTACGGCGTGAATAATGGCATTTTCACCATAATATAAAGAAGTGCCTTGAGGTACTTCTTTAATATCTTTTAAGTTTTTAACGTCGTACAGTGACGCTATTTGCGGTTTATACTTATTAATTTGTTCGTTAAAAAGTACAGCGTTGCTACCAGCCGACATTGAAACTATTTTAAATTTTTCAGGATATCTATCAACGACGTTTAATACTTGTTTGCCGATAGAACCCGTTGAACCAAGTAATGCAATTTTTATCATATTACTATTATATCCTATCCTATTACTAAAAATGAGAACAAAATATGCGCTAATAAAGAAATAAATACTACGCTATCTACCCTATCAAGCACTCCACCGTGGCCTGGAAGAAGCGTACCCATATCTTTAACCCCAAGTTGACGTTTAATTAAACTTTCGGCTAAGTCGCCAACTTCGCCTACTACTGCGAATACTAAACCTAACACGCCAACGGTTAAGATTTTTATAAACGGCGTTGCATTGCCAAATAAATTAAGTGATAAATACCTAAACAAATCGTATCCCAAGCCTTGAAAAACTAAGTAAACGATTATTGCCATTGCCGTGCCACCTACTAGCCCACCAATTGCACCACTAATAGTTTTGTTAGGGCTAATATTAGGACATAACTTTTTGCCTTTTAAAAGAGAACCTACTAAATAAGCCATAACGTCAGTCGCGCTTGCACAACCGAAAATTAAAACTAAAATTATAAGTGAAAACACGTCGTCGGTTAAGAAAATTTTGCTATACGAGTTGATGTATGCGAACGCAATAAAAAATCCCGTAGGGTAAAGCATTGAGAATATCGTTTTTGAAATTTTATCAATCGAAGAAGATTTACTATGAAAAAGTGAAAATAAAAATACTAACGCTACATAAAAAATAGTAAACGTAAGGGCGTAATTGTACACGAAAGAGATACACGGTATAATTAAAACGGTGTAGGTAAACGAAAGTGCCTTTTGATGTTTAGTTACGCCGTCTTTAAGCGCACGCAAAAACTCGAAAGAACAGCAAAGCGCAATTAAATATATAAATAAATCAAAAAATCTTACATGAACTAATTGCCTAAGCAAAAAGAAAGCAAGCACAACCACCGTCAGCAAAATTCCCGTAATCGTCCTTTTTAACATTTTACACCTCTCCAAATCTTCTGTGCCTATGTGCGTACCAATCTAACGCTTTATCTAACTCTTTTTTATCAAAATCGGGCCATAAACAGTCTGTAAAATAAAGTTCTGCATAACTTGACTGATATAAAAAGAAATTGCTTATACGTTGCTCGCCACTAGTTCTAACGACAAGGTCAACGTCTGGAAGCCCACGCGTGTATAACTTGCTTTCAAAATCTTCTAAAGTAATTTCTTGCTTACCTTCTTTTAAAAGTTCGTTACACGCCATTAAAATTTCTTGTCTGCCACCATAATTTAAGGCTATATTAACTATGCCTTTACTAAAATATTGAGTTTCTTCAACCCTTTTTACGCAAAGTTCGTATAACGAACTTGGCAATTTAGAAATATCACCCGAGAACGTTAAACGTACTTGATTTTTTACTAAAGTTTTAGCGTATTTAATTAAAAACTTTCCTAATATATCAAAAATTTTATTAATTTCTTTTTCAGGTCGTTTCCAATTTTCCGTTGAAAAGGCATACAAAGACACTACTTTGACACCTTTCTTAAAGCAGTGATTTACAATCGTTTCAACGTTATTTGCACCTTTAACGTGCCCACTAGTCCTTGGTAATAATCTTTGTTTTGCCCACCTTCCGTTACCATCCATTATAATGGCGATATGTTGTGGAATTTTATTTGCGTTATGCATTATACTGTCATTATTTCCTTTTCTTTGTCGCCTATAACTTTATCAATCGCCTCAACGTTTTTAGAAGTAAGTTTATCTACTTCAGTTTCGTATTGAGCGTATTGGTCTTCAGTTATATCTTTTGCCGTTTTAAGTTTTTTGAACGAATCTAAAAATTCACGGCGAATATTTCTTATAGCAACTTTACCGTCTTCACCCATTTTTCTAACTTGTTTGCAAAGTTCCCTTCTTCTTTCGTCGGTAAGTGTTGGGAATACAATTCTTATTAAGTTACCGTCGTTAGTTGGGGTTAAGCCAATGTTTGATAAAAGTATAGCCTTTTCAATGCTTTTAAGTAAACTTTTATCCCAAGGTGAAATTACAAGGCATTGACCGTCTGAAACAGAAATATTACCTAATTGGTTAATAGGACTCATACCACCGTACGCTTCAACTAAAATTTTATCTAAAATGCGTGGGTTTGCCCTACCAGCCCTAATTTGAATAACGTCTGCCTTTAAAACGTCTAAAGATTTGCTCATCTTTTCTTCACATTCTAACATTATCATTTCTAAACTTTCTAAATCGATTGCCATAAATAAACTCTCCTACTTAATTTTATTATTAACAAATATATTTTATATTAATATCGCAATTTTGTAAAGGGTTTTCGTTATTTTTACTTAAATTGCTTTTTTAATTAGCGTAATTAAAAAAACACCTTGGTTTTCCAAAGTGTTTTTAACGTTTTTATCTAATCCAAGTACCGAGTTTTTCGCCTTCAACAACCCTAACGATTGCATTATCTTCGTTTAATCCAAAGGCTAATATTGGAGTTTTATTTTCCATACAAATTGCAACTGCTGCCGTATCCATTGCCTTTAATTCTTGACTTATAAAGTCAATATACTTAATTTCTTCATATTTTTTAGCGTTTTTATTGAGTTTAGGGTCGCTATCGTAAATACCATCGACGTTTTTAGCAAGTAATATAACGTCGGCGTTAATTTCAGCAGCCCTTAAAGCAACTGCCGTATCCGTTGAGAAGAACGGATTGCCCGTTCCACAAGCAAATATTACTACCCTACCTTTTGAAAGGTGATTTAAAGCCTTTCTTAAAATATACGGTTCTGCAACCCTTGTGATAGTAAGAGCCGTTTGAACTCTTGTTGCAACGCCTTTTCTTTCTAACGCGTCTTGTAAACAAAGGGCGTTAAGTACCGTTGCAAGCATACCCATGTGGTCGGCAGTGCTTCTTTCCATTTCAGTGCCTTGTCTACCACGCCAAAAATTACCACCACCTACTACGATAGCAACTTCAACACCACTTTCGGCAACCGTTTTTATCTGTTCAACAACGCCGTCAATTACGCTATGGTCGAAACCGAAACCACTTGCTCCCGCTAACGCTTCGCCACTTATTTTTATTATAACTCTTTTATACTTGCTTTTCATAAAAATTCTCCGTTTTTAATGGTTTTTAAAAAAAAAGGAACACAGAGTTCCTTTTTAATAATTATTGTTTCATTTTACCTACTTGTGCAGCAACTTCATCTGCTAAGTTTTCACTCTTTTTTTGTAAGCCTTCGCCCATTTCGTAACGAACGAATCTTCTAATACTAATTTTTTCACCGATAGTTGCAGTTGCTTCAACTACTACTTGTTCGATAGTCTTAGAAGGGTCTTTAACGAATTTTTGACAAAGTAAACAGTTTTCGTCATAGAAAGTTTTAATTCTACCTTCTACCATTTTTTCAACTATTTTTTCTGGTTTGCCTTCTTCAAGTGCTTGAGCCTTTAAAATTTCTTTTTCTTTTTCTAAAACGTCTGCTGGAACGTCTTCTTTTGCAAGATAAAGTGGGTTAGATGCAGCAATTTGAAGAGCAATGTCGTGTACTAAATCTTTAAACATATCGCCACGAGCAACGAAGTCTGTTTCACAGTTTACTTCAAGTAAAACGCCAACTCTACCACCCATGTGAATATAACTGTCAACGATACCTTCAGCAGCAATTCTACCTGCTTTTTTAGCGGCCTTAGCAATACCCTTTTCTCTTAAATAGTCGATTGCCTTTTCCATATTACCGTCAGTTTCCATAAGGGCTTTTTTACAATCCATCATACCTGCACCCGTTCTTTCACGAAGTGCCATAACGTCTTTTGCTGTAAAACTCATATTAATTCTCCTTTAAAATTATTCTGCTTGGCTTGGCGTTTCAGTAGCGTCGGCTTGTTCGATAGCGTCAGTCATAGAAACTGCTTCGTCTTCAACGTCACGTCTAACTGCATCTTCACCTTGATTTGCTTCGATTACTGCGTCAGCAATAATTGATGCAACGAGTTTAACTGCCCTAATAGCATCGTCGTTACCTGGGATAACGTAATCTATTGGAGTAGGGTCACAGTTAGTGTCCGTAATAGCAACTACTGGGATACCAAGATTTTTTGCTTCTTTAATAGCGATGTCTTCGCTGTGTGGGTCAACTACGAATAAAACGCCTGGAAGCGTATTCATTTGTCTAATACCACCTAAAACTGATTCTAATTTTTCCCTTTCTGCTTTAAGAGCGATTACTTCTTTTTTAGGGAGTAAATCAAATTGACCTGTTTTTTCCATATTGTCGAGTTTGTCAAGCCTTTCAACTCTTGATTTAATCGTTTTAAAGTTTGTTAATGTACCACCAAGCCATCTTGTGTTCATATAAAATTGACCACATCTTTCTGCTTCTTGCTTAATTGCTTCTTGCGCTTGTTTTTTAGTACCTACGAATAAAACTGATTTGCCTTGCTTAACCGTTTCAACAACGAATTTATAAGCCTTTTCAATTTCTTCTACGGTGAGTTGTAAGTCAATAATATGAATATTATTTCTTGCACCGTAAATGTACTTCTTCATTTTTGGATTCCACCTTGACGTTTGGTGACCAAAGTGTACGCCTGCTTCGAGTAATTGTTTCATTGAACATACTGCCATAATTATACCTCCGATATTCCTCCTACGAGTTGTTATTCCCTAAAAAGACGGCATAGAAAAGTGAAATTTACCATCTCTCGAACTAGGGCAAGCAACGTAGTGTGAATTTTATCGTTATCTATATTAACACATTTTTTTGCATTTTGCAATTATTTAAGGGGGTGATTTTGCATTTTTTATTATTTTAATAAATACTCTTTTACCCATTTACAAAACGGCTTCGTTTTGATATAATAAGATTCGACGATAAATTTTATAGGTGAAAGTAATGAATTTAGAACTTTTATACGGCACTTCTACCTTAGTTAAAAAAGCCGAAAAACGCATTGAAAATTTAAAAAAAGATTTTTTAAAATACGAAAATCAAAATAGTCGTTTCGTATTTTCTTCTCCCGGCAGATGCGAAATTTTAGGCAACCATACCGACCACAACGGTGGGCTAGTTTTAGTTGCTTCAATTAGTTGCGACACGCTTGCCGTAGTTAATAAAACTGAAAATAACGTAGTTAAAGTAATTTCAAAAGGCTACGACCCTGTAATAATCGATTTAAACGACTTGTCTTTAAAAAAAGAAGAATATTCTACGTCAACTGCACTCGTTAAAGGGATTGCCACGGCTATTAAAGAAAAGGGGTTGTCGATAGGTGGTTTTACAGCGTATACCGAAAGTAATATTTTTAAGGGAGCGGGGGTATCGTCTTCGGCTTCGTTTGAACTACTTATTTGCGAAATTTTTAATGAATTATATTTAAACGGTGCGCTCGCGCCTGTTGAGAAAGCCGTTATTTCTCAATACGCTGAAAACGTGTTTTTTAACAAGCCGTGCGGTCTTTTAGACCAAAGCAGTATTGCTATCGGCTCGCTCATTTCACTTGATTTTAAGAACGCTAAACAACCGATTGCGACTAAACTTAGCGCACCTATTGGTTATTCTATCGTAATAACTAATACCGGTGGTGACCACGCTTCGCTTACTTCACACTACGCTAGTATTAGAAAGGAAATGAATTTAGTTGCTAACTACTTTGGTAAAGAAGTGTTAAGAGACGTTCCTTTTAAGGAGTTTTTAAGTCAAATGCCTTTTTTAAAAAGGCATTTTACGGGTAGGGCTATTATGCGTTGCGTTCATTTTTACAAAGAAAACAAAAGAGTTGAATTATGTAAAACGGCACTTCTAAATAACGATTATAAAGCCTTTTTAAACTTAGTAAACGAATCGGGAACTTCTAGTTTAGCGTTGCTTCAAAACTATTACGTTCCTAATGATGAAAAACAACCTATTCTACTCGCAGTAGAATACTCGAAATTGATTATAAAAGACGGTGCTTGCCGTATTCACGGCGGTGGGTTTGCCGGCTCAGTTTTAGCAATAGTTAACGATAAAGAAGTTGATAAATACATTTTAAAAATGAAAAAACTTTTTGGTGCAGATAACGTGTTTAAGGCAAACGTTAGAAACGTGGGCGCTACGAGGATTGAATAATTTACATTATTCTACAAAACCTTTTAAAATAATACAAAATTAGCCACTCTAATAATGATAATGTCATTATAGGGTGGTTTTTATGTTAAATAATCAATTTACTTACAAGCGTTTATTTAGTTTTATTTTGGCTTTGGCTATATCGGTTTTATTAAAATTTTCTTTGCAAAATTCGCCCGTTTTAGCCTTGCCGTTTTTTATTTCTTTATTATATTTGGGCTTCCCTATCGTTGACGGTGGACTAGCCTTTTTTCTTCCTTTTTTATTGCCGTTTAATTTAAGTTACGTTATTCCTTGCTTAGTTATAAGTTTATTGCTTTGCATAGTATTTTTTATTTACCGTAAAAAGAATAAAACGGTTAAAAGCGAACTTATTGCCTACGCTTTACTTTCTTGCACTGCGTTAGTTTTCTTAACGCACAAAGGTGAACTTATATATAAAATTATTTATCTTTCACTTTCTACCATTTTTACTTTCGTTTTTATATCTTCATCAAGAATTATTTTCGTAAAAAGGTTCAACTATAAACTACTTGGCGACGAAATTGGCTGTTTAGCCTTATTTTCGCTCCCATTATTTTTAGGAATAATCAATCTTATAAATATCGAAACGGCAAAAGCACTTTCTATTTTAATAATTTTGCTTGCTTCTAACTTTTTTAACGGGGCTATTTGCGTGGCGTGTGCGGTAGTTTTGTCAATTGCGCCTACCCTTTTAACCGAGTCGCTTAACTATATGGCAATTTACTCGTTTTTGGGGCTTGGCTGTCTTATATTTAGAAAAAACAATCAAATATTTTCGGCGTTTTTAGTTTTGTTTTTAGACCTAGTTTTTATGATAGTTTTAAAAGCATACGGTCCTTACGACTTATATTCTATTATTTATAGCGTCGTTGCCGTCGTTATATATTTGTTTTTGCCTAATAAACTTTTAGAAAACACTAAAAATAAAATTAACAACCTTTCAGCAAAACTACTACCTAAATACGCTATAAATAGACTTAGAATTTCAGTTGCCGACAAATTACATAACGTAAGTAGCGTTTTTTATCAAATTGAAGACAGTTTTAAAAAGTTAAAAAACAACATTACGTCAAGCCCCGAACTTTTATCTAAAATGGCTGACGAAGTAATTATAAGGGTTTGCGAAAGTTGTCCAAAATACTCGCTGTGTAAGCAAAGTAATATAACTCACCACGCTGAACTTGTAAAAATTTTGTCAATCGGCGTTGCTAAAAACAAAGTTTCGCTTATTGATTTAACCAACGATTTTATAAAAAAATGCAGTTATGCTAACGGCGTTTTATTTGAAATGAACCGTCTAATTGGCGAGTACCAGCAAAAAATTAAAGAAATTGAAGACGTTTCAAAGGGCAAAGAATTAATTTGCTTGCAGTCGCAAGGCGTTGCTTCGTTATTAAAAAATATGGCTGTTAATTATTCTTCAACTGCTACCTTTTATAGCCAAATTGAAAAGGAATTAGCCGTAGCCTTAAGGCGTAACAACCTACCTTTTAACGAATTATTCGTCTTATCTAGTGGTGACGAAATTGAAATAAATCTCGTTTGCAACACTTCAGTCTTAAATAAGCCTAAGTTTTTAAAGACTATTAGCACGGTAACCGGTAGGCCTATGTGCATTTCATCAAAAACTAACGTTTCAATGCAACTTTCGGCAATAACTATAAAAAACGCACCGTTAAAAGACGCATCTTTCGGGGTGGCTAGTAGCGTTAAACAAAATCAAACGCTTAGCGGGGATACACACAGTTTGTTTAAAATTGACGAAGGCAAGTTTTTAATTGCTTTAAGCGACGGTATGGGTAGTGGTATCCGTGCCGAAAACACGTCTAAAACAGCCATCTCGCTTATAGAATCCTTTTACAAGGCTGGGCTTGACAGCAACTTAATTTTAAACATAGTAAACAAAGTTTTAGCAATTAATACCGACGATAATTTTTCAGCAATAGATATAGTCGTAGTCGACTTGCACACACTAGTTGCCGACTTTATAAAAATAGGTGCGCCTTACAGTTTTATATTAAGCGACGAAAGCGTTAAAATTATTGAAGGCTCGTCGCTCCCCCTAGGTATTTTAGACGATTTAACGCCTAGTGGTTGCCGTGCCGAAATAAAAGACGGCGACACCGTTATCGTTTTTACAGACGGAATTTCAGACGCTTTTACTTCGTCAACCGACCTTATTGATTTTATTCGCACGCTTGATAACAAAAACCCACAACTTATTGCCGATAATATTTTAAAAAAGGCCCTAGAGTTAGATAACCACTCACCTAAAGACGATATGACGGTGCTTGCCGTAAGAATTTTTTCAAAAAACGGTCATATAGATATTGAATAATTTACCTTTTAGTTTATAATGATAATGCGTCTGGAATTTAATTGAATATAGACAAAACCTCCAAGTAAAATTTTGTATTATCTATCTTTTATGATAATATCGGCTACCTTAAATTTTAAAAGAGATTTGTCTAAAAAGGTGATAAAATGCAGGCTGTTACCACATTTTTTAGTCAACTTTCGGTAATGGGTTTAGATATTCCTTTAATTGCTTTAATCGTCTTTATTTTAACGAATATTTTAAAAAAATTCGTTCCTACAACTCATAACAATTTAATAGTTCTAATGCCTTTCGTATTGGGTATCATTTTTTATTTTTTATATACTAAAATTATTCTATTATCATTTTCGCTTGACGACCTATTTAGCAAAGGTTTAAGAGTTGGCGGTATAGCAACCCTTTACTACGCCATTATCAAACAATTGTTTTCTGGCAAGGCGAATATATCTAAAATCATAAGCAATATTTTAAAGGGCATAATTTCACCAACCACTATTGAAAAAACGACTAAAAATATACTAAAAGAATTAAATTTTGGTCAAGACAACGAAGTTAGTTCACAAGCCGTATATAATATAATCGCAGGTAACGCTAGTATAAGCGAAGACGAGTGCAATGCGCTTACCAGCATAATTATTAAGGCTTTTGAAGAAACGAAGAATAAAAAATAATTTTTTTAACGGGCATTGCGCCCGTTTTTTTATTTCGTACATAATTTTTTATAAATAACTAATAGTAACTGTATGAAGTTAAATGAAAGTTTACAAAAAAACGTAAACGCTATTAAAACTATTTTAAATAGCGACGATATTATATTTTTTGAGTTGAAAGTGCAGACTAAAAACGCCGTTTGTATATTTTTTGACCATTTACAAGACAAGGCTTTGCTAGGCAAACAAGTTTTAGAGCCAATTTCGTTAATGGAAAAGAAAAACTCGTGTAAAGAGATTTTGTCTAACCTTACTTTGCCCGAAGGCGAAATTTTAAAAACGGTTGAAGATTGCGTTGAAAAGGTAACTTTTGGCGATACCGTTTTGTTAATCGACAGTTTTAACGAAGGCATTTCGGTTGCTTGTAAAAAACACGCTACCCGCCCCGTTGCCGAACCACCTACTTCAACGATTTTGAAAGGCCCGCGTGAAGGCTTCGTTGAAAGTTTACAAACTAATTTAAGTTTGCTTCGCCAAAGGTTAAAAAGCCCCGACTTAGTTTACAAAAAATTTATAATAGGCAAATATTCGTCTACCGTAGTAGGCGTGGTTTTTATTAATTCAATCGTTGATAAAAAAATCGTTAAAATGGTAACAGATAAACTTAAAAGCATTGACGTTGAAGGTTTAAGCGACAGTTCGTACGTTGCTAAGTGTATTTCAAGTAAAAAGGCTTCGCTTTTTAAACAAGTTGGCTCTACTGAAAAACCCGATATTTTAGCAAGTAAACTGTTAGAAGGTAGGGTGGGAATTATTGTAGACGGCTCTCCTATCGTGCTAACCGTTCCTTACCTTCTTTTAGAAGACTTTCAGTCAAGCGAAGATTACTATTCAAACACATATAGGGCGAATATCTCGCGTTTTTTACGCTTAATTTCGGTGTTCGTTGCAATAATGGCTCCAGCATTTTATGTGTCGGCGCAACTTTTCCATTTGCAGTTAATTCCACTAAACTTTTTGCTTACTATCGTAAATAGTATAAAAGGTATACCACTTTCCCCAAGTGCCGAAATGTTTTTTACCTTATTAATTTTTGAAATACTAAACGAAGCAAGTATTCGTATGCCAAGATATGTAGGTATTGCAATGAGCGTAGTAGGTGCGCTAGTTTTAGGCGATACAGCCGTAAACGCCGGCATAATTTCAACCCCTACGATATTGATAATCGCACTATCGGGTATAAGTCTTTATACCGTACCCGATTTAATGGAAAGCCTTAGCGTATTAAGAATAATTTACTTAATTGTTGCAGGCACTTTCGGTGGATACGGAATTCTTCTTTTATCGGCTGGGTTAGTAATTTATTTATGCTCGCTTGAAAGTTTCGGCGTTTCGGTATGCGCGCCGTATTCACCACTTATTTTAAACGATATGCAAGACGGATTCGTAATGTCTTTTTACGACAATATGAAAACACGCCCGTTGTCACTTAAAAGCCAAAACAGAGTGAGAAGGAGATTTTTTAATGAACAAACTAAACAGTAGACAGTTATGTTTTATTTTAATAACAACGTCTTCAGTTGGTAAACTTTTCTTTTTGCCGGGGCTTCTTTCAGGTATAGCCGAAGAAGGCTTAATTATATCGGCTTTAATCAACTACGCTATTGATTTTATTTTATTGTTTTTTATTTTAAAAGTTTATAAAACTGAAGAAAATTTTTCATTTTACAATATGCTTGAAAGCAGTTATGGAAAAGTCGTTTCTAAGGTGATAATCACACTATACGCTATTTTTTTTATATTAAAAGTGTTTATTCCTATGATAGAAGAAAAGAATTCGATTGAACTAACTTTTTATGAAACGCAACCTAACGTTTTAACGTATATTCCTATTTTTGCAATAACTTTTTATATTTCTTTAAAGGGTATAAAATCTTTTGCAAAAAGTATGGATATTGTTACTATTTTATTTTTTACGGGTATTTTTATCGTTTGTTTATTGTCCTTTAACGTGGGCGATTACGACAATTTATTACCGTTTTTTGCAAAGAACCCTAGGACATTAATAGACGCTTCGTTTAAAACGTTGCTATGGTTTGGCGACCCCGTTTATATATTATTCTTTTTAAACGAAGTCAAAAAAGATAACAAAATAACTAAAAAACTAATTATTTCGTTTGTTGTTTCGGCGTTAATTATTATAGTAACTTTAATAATCTTTTACGCAATTTTTGCAAGTATTGCAAAAAGGCAGTTTTACGCGCCTATTAAAATGAGTAAATATTCTATTACTCTTTCAAATATAGGTCGGTTCGACTATGTTGGCACGCTACTTCTATCGTTTGCAAGCATATTTTTAATTGCTATGCCGTTAATGTTTTCATCAAGCATAATTAAAAGGACTTACGACTTAAAAAAGGGTTATATTGCCCCTTTACTTGTGAACGGTTTAGCGTTACTTTTAACGCTTGTTTTTGAAAACGGATTTTTTGACCTTTTAGACTGGTTTCAACGTTACGGTATATGGATATTAGTAACCTTTACCTACGCTATTCCACTTATTACCTTTATTATATATAAAATAAATAACAACGTATGTAGGAGAAAAAATAATGCCACGCAAAAGACTTAAATTTTTTATGTTACTGTTTTTAGCAATTTTCGTGATGTTTTTATCGGCTGATTATAATTATATTAATATAGAAAAGACGGCGCTTATTGTCTCTATAGGCGTTGATAAAAAAGACGGCTTATATTCGGTAACTACTCAAATTGCTATACCACAAGCGTCGGCAGACACGGCGCAAAACTCTGAGTCAATTATCACGGGGGAAGGCGACACTATTTACTCAGCAATATCTCAAATCGGCGAACAAACGGGTTGGTACCCTAAACTAAGTTTTTGCAACTTAATAGTTTTAGGCGAAAGCGTTTTAGCCGACGTAATGAGCGTTGTAGATTTTTTCGTGCGTTCTTACAAGGTTGAGGACTCGGCAATTTTATGCGCTACGGAAGGCTCGGCAAAAGACTTGCTCGCTTCCGTTTCGCCACTTGATAGCGTTTCAGGTTTTGCTCTTTCAAAAATATTCGTAAGAGATTTTAACACGGCAAGTAGAGTTATGACGACGACTATTAAAAACTTTTCAATAGGTTACTTTTCAAAATCCAACTACGGTTTTATGCCACTAGTAAAAATTAAAGAGTTAGACGACAAATCTACGCAAGCCGATAAAGGTTTAAGTGGTTCAAGCGGAGAAAGTAGTTCGGGTTCGTCGTCGGGTGGCTCATCGCAAAACGGTGGCTCGAAAACTAAGTCGGTGGTGTACGACGCAACTACAACCCTTTTATTCGACAACGGTAAAAAGGTAGGTCAAATTGACGGCGAGTTATCTTTGTTCTTTTCGTTTTTATTTAAAAGCGTAAACGAAGCGTCGTTTTCAATAACGTCACACGATAGCGACGGTAAAGAAGGAACTTTTTTAATAAGCGTAACCAAAGCGACGCATAGGCGTAAACTAACTTTTATTAACGATAAGCCCGTGTTTACCGTTTACCTTGATTTATGGCTAAAAGTTAGCGACTCAAACGTATCGCAATCGTTGAACGAAGTTTCTAATTTAGGAAAACTTAACGACGAAACGCTTTATAAAACAAAAACCTACGTTGAAGAAATGATAAATACTCTTTTTGAAAAAACTAATGAAAGTGGTAGCGATGTTTTTGAATACGTTAATTTGCTTTACAAATACCACCCTAGCAAATACGAAGCCAATAAATACACGATAAAAGACCAAATAACAAATCAAATCTTTGTAAAATGTATGAACGCCAATTAGTTTAATAAAAAATTAGGTTTTTTGGCAAAATTTTGTTGACTTTTAGTAAAAAATGCTATAAACTAACTCTATCAACTGAAAAATCATATAGAGGCGCAACAAACATTACGAACGCTCATCACGGCAAATTGGGGTGTTTTTAGGGGATGTTGCCGAAGATATTCTTTCGCCAAAAAGGGTATTCTGGGCGAACGTAAAATATACGTTCGACTGTCACAAGTTTCTTGTGGAGTGCTATTAAATATTTCGATTATAATAATCACGGTATTTGATAGTACCGTGATTTTTTAAATTCATTTTTTAAAGGAGAAAGTTATGTTTAAAAAACTTTCAGGCAAAACTATCGCCACTCTTATTGCAGGCGTAGTAATTATTGCTCTTTTGTTGGTTGCAGTTTTAACTGGCACGGTAAACAACTTGTTACCTTGTCCTGAAAATTGCGGTGCAAGTGCTGATTGTGAAACGTGTGGTGGCTCTGGTAACGTTATAGGTTCAATTTGGGCATTACTTCCACCAGTTATTGCTATCGGTCTTGCTCTTATTACTAAAGAAGTGTTCTCTTCACTTTTTATCGGTATCGTTTCTGGTGCTATTTTAGCAAACAATTTTGCTTTTGCAGGCACGGTTGATACGGTTATAAGCACTGGTTTAATTGATGCTGTTTCTGGCACAGCTGGTATTTTTGTATTCTTAATTGAACTTGGTATTATAGTTGCTCTTATCAATAAAGCCGGTGGCTCTAAAGCGTTTGGTGATTGGGCTCAAAAACACATTAAAACTAAAGTTGGCGCTGCTCTTTGCACTTTCGTATTAGGTATTTTAATATTTATTGACGACTACTTTAACTGCTTAACTGTTGGCTCAGTAATGCGTCCACTTACTGATAAACACAAAATTAGCCGTTCTAAACTTGCCTTTTTAATCGACGCTACGGCTGCACCAATTTGTATGATAGCCCCAATTTCTTCTTGGGCTGCCGCTGTTTCTCAATATGCAGCAGACGGTCAAGGCATTAGTTTATTCGTTGCCGCTATTCCGTTTAACTTCTATTCGCTTTTAACACTAGTATTCGTTCTTGCTTTAATTTTAATGAAATTTGACTTCGGTCTTATGAAAAAGCACGAAATTAATGCAGAAAACGGCGACTTATTTAGTGGTGCTAAAGTTTCTTCTGGCGAAGAATCAGTTGTAAATGAACGTGGTAGAATTATCGACTTAATTCTTCCTATCGTTGCATTGATTATTTCTTGCGTATTTGCACTTATTTACGTTGGTGGTTTCTTCGGCGTTGATATTTGGGGTGGTACGGAAAACGCTGGTAACTTTATCGGCGCATTTGGTAACACTGACGCTACGGTTGCTCTCCCTTGGGGTGGTCTTTTAACGTTAGTTGCAACTATAATATATATGGCTATTAGAAAAGTTTGTTCGTTTAAAGAATCTATGAACGCTATTCCTAAGGGCTTTATCGCAATGGTTCCAGCAATTTTAATATTAACTTTCGCTACGGCTTTAAAGAATATTACCGGTGTTCTCGGCGCTGACTATTTCGTTGGCAATATGATGAGCCAATTCCCTAAAGCATTAGCAAGTTTATTACCAGCAGTTATATTCTTAGTTGCTTGTGTTTTAGCGTTTGCAACTGGTACGTCTTGGGGTACGTTTGGTATTTTAATTCCTATAGTGCTTGCAATGTTTGCTGACACTGACCCATTACAAATCGTAGGTATTTCTGCTTGTCTTGCAGGTGCTGTTTGTGGTGACCACTGCTCGCCTATTTCAGATACGACTATTATGTCAAGCGCGGGTGCTGAATGTGAACACTTAAATTACGTTCAAACACAAATTCCTTACGCTTTATACATTGCTGTAATTTCGTTCGTATGCTACATAATCGCAGGCTTTATTCCAAACGCTTGGATTGCGCTTCCTATCGCTATGGTTATTATGGTTGCTTCACTTTTCGTTACAAAATATATCGTTACTAAAAAAGAAGCAAAAACTCAAAACAACGACTAATACTTAAATCTTTATAAAGACTAACGCTCAAACGTTAGTCTTTTTTTCATAAAAACTTTTTTTAGTAATATAATAGTTATTATGAAAAAAGACGTTAATTTATGGCAGTTTACAGCCTTTACTTTTATTTGTGCGTTAGGTAGTTTTTTACATTTCCTTTACGAGTGGACTAATTTTACACCATTTGCTGTGTTTTCAAGCGTGAACGAATCGACTTTTGAGCATATTAAAATTTTGTTTTTCCCAGCGTTTATATTTGCAATTATCGAGTGGTTCTTTTTTAAAGACTATTATAAAGGGTTTTGGTGTGTAAAACTAAAAGGTATATTTTTAGGAATAATTTTAATTCCCACCCTTTTTTATACTCTTTCGGGAATTTTTGGTAGGCTTTACGACTTTATCAACATTTTAATATTTTTTGCTTCGGCTTTTGCAAGTAGTGCTTACGAAGGCAAACTTTTAAGTAAAAACGAGCCGTGTAAACACTCTACTTTAGCCTTTATTACCCTTTGCATAACTGCCGTTTTGTTTGGATTACTTACCTTTTTTCCACCTAAAATACCATTATTTTTAGACCCTATTACAAAAACATACGGAATAAAATTATAATATTTTTCGACGCTTTTCAGCGTCGTTTTTTAATACTATCCTACAAAATATCAACTTAACTTTTAGTTTTTAACAAGTCTTACTAAAAACAGTTGTAAAAAGCGTATAAATTTGATATAATTTTATAATATGAACGTTATTGAAATTAAAAATGCAACTTTCAAATACGGGGATAGTTCTCTGCCCGTCATAAATAACGTTAGCCTTACGGTTGAAAAGGGTGAATTCGTGTGTATCGTTGGTAAAAACGGTAGTGGTAAAAGCACTTTAAGTAAACTAATTAACGGTTTGCTTTTACCAGAAAACGGAACGGTTGAAGTAAACGGTCTTTTAACGACGGACAAGTCTAACCTTTTTGAAATTAGAAAAAGGGTTGGTATGGTATTTCAAAACCCCGACAATCAAATGGTTGCTACGATAGTAGAAGACGATATTGCTTTCGCTCCCGAAAATATAGGTTTGCCGTCAAGCGAAATTGGTGAAAGAATTGATTTTGCCCTTAACGCTACCGATATGCAAGATTTTAGATTTTCGCAAGGACATAAACTTTCGGGCGGGCAAAAACAAAGAATTGCTATTGCCGGCGTACTTGCTTTAAAACCAGAAATTATAATTTTAGACGAGTCTACGGCTATGTTAGACCCTAAAGGTCGTAAAGAAGTAATGAACGTCGTTAAAAGATTAAACGACGACGGTATGACGGTTATTTGTATTACTCACTATATGGAAGAAGCCTTAATGGCTGACAAAATATTTATAATGCAAGACGGTGAAATCGTTAAAAGGGGTACAGCCAAAGAAATATTTAATTCAAGCGTTAACGTTGAAAGATACGGGCTTTCTTTACCTAGGGCAATTTACATTGCTAACCAATTAAAAGAAGCCGGCTTGCCTTTAAGCGATAATATTTTAGACGAAACGTCTTTGACGGAGGAATTATGCAAATTACTTGTAAAGAAGTAAATTTTATTTACAATGAAAAGACAGAATTTAGCCGTCAAGCCTTAAATAACGTATCTTTAACTATTGAAGAAGGTGACTTTTTTGGAATAATTGGTCATACCGGTAGTGGTAAAAGCACCTTTATTCAACATTTAAACGGTTTAATTTTGCTTCAAAAAGGCTGTCTTAAAGTTGGCGAGTTCGATTTATCTAACGGCAAAAAAACTGATAAAAAACTTTTAAAAGAATTGCGTAAAAAGGTGGGTATGGTTTTTCAGTATCCCGAATACCAACTTTTTGCTGAAACGTGCTACGAAGACGTTGCTTTTGGTTATAGGAATTTTATTGGTGGCACTAAAGAAGAAGAATTGCTTTCAGTTAAGTATGCCATTGAAAGTGTTGGACTTAACTTTGACGAAGTTAAAAACAAGTCTCCTTTCGACTTGTCGGGCGGTCAAAAAAGAAGAATTGCTATTGCCGGGGTTATCGTAACGATGCCCGAAATTTTGATTTTAGACGAGCCCGTTGCTGGTTTAGACCCTATTGGTAAAAAAGATTTAATGAATTTATTACACTCTCTTCATAAAACCATTTGTAAAACTATCATAATAGTTTCACACGATATGGACGAAGTTTGTGAAAACTGTAATAAAATTGCAGTATTTAGTAACGGTAAATGTATATTAACTTCATCGCCAGAACAACTTTTTTCACAAAAAGAAATGCTTGAAAAGTTACGCCTTGACGTACCAATTACGGCTAAAATTGCAAGTGCGCTTGCAAATAAAGGGGTAAAAATCGCCACTAATTACAAAATAGAAGATTTTATTAAAAAAATTATTAAAGAATATAAAAATTAAGGACTAAAAATGTTAAACGACATTACTTTTGGGCAATATTATCAATCTAACAGTTTTGTTCACAAAATGGATGCTAGAATAAAATTATTGCTTTTAATTGCATATATAGTTATTATCTTCATAGTAAATAACTTCTATGGATTTTTAGTCGTGTCGTTTTTTTTGGCAATGGCAATAGTATTTTCAAAAGTTCCGTTCGGTTCGGTTTTAAAAAGTTTAAAAGCCATATTGTTTATTATTATTTTAACGGTAATTTTAAATATTTTCTTTTATAAGCCCGAAAACGCTACCATACTATTTTGGATAATTTCAAAAGAAGCGTTAATTTTTTCAGCGTTTATGGCGTTAAGACTTATTTTACTCGTTATAGGCACTTCACTTTTAACTTTAACAACTACTCCTGTTGCTTTAACCGACGGTATTGAAAGTTTACTTAAACCTTTAAAATATATTAAATTCCCTGTACACGAATTAGCCCTTGTTATGAGCATTGCCCTTAGGTTTATTCCTATTTTAATGAACGAAACGGATAGAATTATTATGGCGCAAAAAGCAAGGGGTGCTGATTTTGATAGTGGAAATATTTTTAAAAAGGCTAAAGCGTTAATTCCCGTACTTATTCCACTTTTAATTAGTGCCTTTAAAAAGGCTGAAGAACTTGGCGACGCTATGGATAGTAGATGTTACAGTGGCTCTAAAATAAGAACTAAATACCGTAAACTTAAACTTTCTTGGCGTGATTTAGTTGCTACCCTTTTTACGACGGCAACTATCGTAGGAATTGTCTTTACTAATATGATAGGTGTGCTTATATGAGAAGAATTATGCTTGTTATAGCCTATGACGGCACTGACTTTTTAGGCTACCAAATTCAAAATGAAAATAGAACCGTACAAAAAGTTTTGCAAGACGCTCTTAAAAAATTAACGGGCGAAGATATTAAATGCGTTGCAAGTGGTAGAACTGATAGTGGCGTTCACGCTCAAGGTCAAGTCGTTCATTTTGACACTTCTAGCCATATTCCTGCAAGTAAGTTTAAAGATGCGTTAAACAGTATTTTAGACAAAGACGTACGCGTTTTAAAGTCAAAACAAGTAAAAAATGATTTCCACGCTAGGTACGACGCTAAAAGTAAAATATACAAGTATACTATATATAACGGCAACGTTGAAAATCCTTTATCTTCTCGCTATATGACTTTTTATCCATATAATATCGACTTTTTAAAGATTGACGATGCTATAAAAGAAATTGTTGGTACTCACGATTTTAAATGCTTTTTAGCAAGTGGTAGTCAAGTTCAAAACACAGTTAGAACCGTTGACTATATTAAGATAAATAAAAGGGGTAAAACGGTAACCTTTACTATAAAAGGCAACGGTTTTTTATACAATATGGTAAGAATTATCGTTGGAACTTTACTTGAAATTAGCCAAGGAAAATTATTGGTTGACGACCTTAAAAATGCTATTGAGTTAAAAAATAGAAAGTTATTAGGCAAAACGATGCCCCCTAACGGGTTGTGCTTATATAAAGTTTATTATTAAAAAAACAGCAATGCAAAAAGCGTTGCTGTTTTGTAATATTTATTATTTATTATTGTAAATAACCGTAACACCTTCGTGTATAGGGTTGCCGTAAACACCTTGACCACCACCGTAAAGTTGGTCGAAAACTATTAATTCGTGGTGAACTTCGCCGTCGTTATGTGCGTGGTTATCGTCAACTACTTCGTTTCCGTTAGCGTCTGTAGGATGTCCGTATCTTGGGTTAGAGTATGCAGAATTGCTAACGCCTGCTTGAACTCTAACGAACGGCCATGACGTACCAGCAAATTCACAATAAGTATAATTTGCCCATTCGCCGTAAATAACCGTTACGTTTTCACATTTAAGTTGTGGAGCAACTGCAACCGTTTTTCCATCAATTTCTTCTGCTTTTCCACTATTACCAACAAGCATACCTGCTCTACGATATGCGTACCATTGATAAGAAGAAGTAACGTCGCTAAACGAGTCTATTCTACAAGCAACGATGCAGTCTTTAATTTGGATTTCAGCACTTGAACTTATACCCCCTATAAGACCACCGATGGAGTTATCAAAATCTCCCCATTGAGCAGCAATTTTAGTAGTAGAGTCTACGTTACAGTTAGTATAAGTTTGTTTACCTGAAGCCCAACCTACTATGCCACCGGCATAATATTGATAGTCTGCAACGTTAGCGTTTTTAACGGTAATATTTTCAAAAACACAATTATCGCCTGCAACTGCAACAACACCACCGCATAAAGCACTTTCGCCTGAAACTTCTACACCGTCAAGTGTTAAGTTTTTAATCGTTGCGTTTTCAACAGCACCAAATAATCCTAAACCAAGGTCACCGTAATAATAACCGTTATTAAGAGCCCAAGTATTTTGATAAAGATTAGAAATAGTGTGCCCATTTCCATCAAACGTGCCTTTAAAAACGTTGTCGTTTCTATATGAGCCGATAGGGTCGAAACAAACGTATTCACCGTTCTTATCTTTTATCCCAAGGTCTAAATCGGCACTAAGGGTAATCGTTTTACCTTCAAACGATTCGCCACTGTCAACTAAATTCGTTAAACCGGCTAATTGTTGCGCATTGGTAAGAGTAAACTCAATAGCGTTTTCGTCGTACCAACTTTCGTCAGCAGTTCCGTTCCAAGTTGATGGAATTGTTGGGAGCGTTGGAAAGTTAGCGTTCGTATCGTAATAAAATCCGTCTCCGTCATTTTCGTAACTTACTTGCGTTGCAACTAAAGCAACTGCAAAGTCAATTGATAATCCCCCCGGTACGTTAAATTGGTTATCATTTTCAGTAGGTTCCCAAAAAACACCGATTTCGTAAGTAATAGATTCTTGTGGGAGCAAGTACGCTTCTAAAGAAAAACCGTCTTTAAATGAAGATTTAATCATTGGGTCGTAGTTAGGAACAGCCGCATCTATTTGTAACGCTTCAAGATTAGCATCGCCCATAACGTCGTCAGTTCCCGTATTTTTATTACGCGTTAATGCGTAAACCGTAAGAGCATCGGCAAGTGTTTTGCCTGTAGGGGTTAAAGTTTCGTTTGCACTTATTATACTTAACTGATATTTAAGAGCAAGCGAACCGTTATTAGATACATTAAAACGGCCACTTGCAAAAGCGCCGGGCTCCCACAATATCTTTTCTCCGTTTATATCTGTAAAGATTTTAGTGTTTTCGTTAACTTCTTCAGCATTTCCGTTATAAGAATTACAGTAAGTTAAACAAACGTCTAAATTACCTGACTGAATTTTATTTATTCCACTTGTAGAAACGTCTGTAAACCAAGCAAACGTCGTACCTATAAGCGAACTAAAACTAATTACGATAGCAATAAGGCTACTAATTATAATTTTACCTGCGTTTTTAACTTTCATTGTCGTTTCTCCTATTATAATTAAAAATTTTTATTTTTTGTTTTTTAAATCTTTTACAATATTGATTTCTTTAAAATTAGGGTCTTTTTCAAGATTGAACTTTTCAGCAATTGCCAAGACAAGTTTTATAGCGTTGTTACAAGCACGCTCGCTTTTAATTTTAACTGCAAACGGAACTTCTTCATAAGCCTTTACGTCTACCATATTTTTTTGGAAGTATACGTTAGGGTTAAATGCGTTTACGTCTAAATTAAAATAAGCCGTTAAAGTTTTTCCGCGAATTCCTATTTTAGCAAGTAAGGTTCTTCCCTTTTTATAAGACATTCCTCTAAACGAAATTCTAGCGTTTACCTTTTTATAAGAAGCAAGTTCGTTATGCACTTTGTTAAAAAAGTTTCGTACGTCTTTTTTTGAACTAATTATTTTTTCAGCAAACGGTTTTTTTTGCGTTTCTGGAATATTTAATTTGTCATTTTCAGTCACCGTGTCGTCAAGAGTCGTTGCTACCGTATCAAGCGTAGACGTTTCATCTATTTGTTGTGTAGTACACGGTTTGTCGTTTGAAATTGGTGCACCGTGATAAATAGTTGAAATAGGTTGTACGGCAAGTTGTGGTATTTGCAAATTATTCCCTATTACTTGATATATCGTTATAGGTGTTTGATACAAAACGTGCGACTGTGTTGGTACAGTGTTTTCAGCCGTTTGATTTGCCATAGGTATTTGTGCCGGAGCAATACTAATATCTTGGCGTGCCGTCATTTCTTGACTAGGTGCAGTTTGATATATTGCTGGTTGCGACATATAAGGCGAAGGAGCATACGTTATAGATATCGTTTGATGTATCATAGGTGATTGCGATTGCTCGTTGATAGGTTCTTGTTGCTCGGTTATAAATTGTTCTAGTGGTTGTTCGCTATCTTTCATACTGTTTTTCATTGTCATAGTTTGGGTTGTATCACTTTCTTTTTGGTGCAGTTTTTCAAATTCTTTTTTACCTAAAACTTCACCTATTTTAATACTAAAAAATATTATTAGCGACACACCGGGAATTAAAATACTTAAATAAAACCCTCGTGGCGTTTTTAAAGCAGAAAATAAGTTTCCTATTACGGGTATTTTAAAGACGTATTTTCCTACAAGGTGTTCGGGCTTAACTTCAACTACGTCGTTTACCCCCGTGTTTATACCGTAAGTAATAAACCCCGTTACTTCGCCCGTGCTTGAATATTTTATATCTCGTATTTTGTGCGATACCGTCTTTCCCATACTCTCAGAGTTGTATGATAAAAACGAAATAACGTCGCCAACTTTAAGGTCGTTAGGGTTTTTTATTTTACTTATAACAATAACGTCGCCAGCGTTAAAAAAAATATTTTCGTTCTCGCTAATAGCAGACTTGCTCATTGAGTTTGAGTTTACTATTAATATTTTGTGTCCAAAAATCTCTTTTCCGTTATTTTCGCCACTCATTACCGCAAGCGTTGTTAAAATAGCAGTAACAGTAGCAACGAAAAGAGTAATCCACGCAAATACTATTAACGTTTTTTCAAGTATAAGATTATATTTTATCTTTTTCATTAATTACCTTTAATCCGTACACGAAGTTTTGTTTATTATTAAAAATGAACCTTTCATAGCGAAAAATAAATAATAAACCCTATTATATGTGTATTGCACATTTTTGTCAAACGTTTTTAACGAAAATATCAAATTTTTTATTCATAACAAAAACAAATAGCGTATTTCCTACACCATTTGTGTATGTGCTTTACACATAATTGATTAAAATAATTATAGTTGTGCTAAAATAAAATTATGACGTTCGGGGAAAATTTTAAAAAATTGAGACGAGAAGCAAGATTGTCTCAAACTGAAGTAGCCGAAAAACTTGGTATCTATCAATCAAACGTAAGTGATTGGGAAAACGACGTGTCTCGCCCAGAATATGAAAAACTTATCCAATTAGCCCGTCTATACGATTGTTCTATTGCCGAACTTTTAGGCGTTGAAGAAAAATGTTAAGGTTTTATTCTATATTTTCTTATTATTATATATAGAAAACTTTGACTCGTTTTAAAATGCAATTAAATCAATATATTAAAAACACGCTGTATTAGTTAATACTGCGTGTTTTAATTTATGTAATTTTTCGATTATTTTAATTCTTCTAAAGCGTTCATTGTTATGGCGCATAAACTAATACAAGCCGTTTCGGCTCGTAAAATGCGCTTGCCTAAATATACCGTTTTGTAGCCTAAAGTTTTTGATAGGTCAAATTCTTCTTGACAAAACCCGCCTTCGCTACCAACTACTATCGCCGTACTGCCTTTTAACTTGTTAAAGTCCACTTCCGTTTTAGTGGCAAATTCGCAAGCAAAAAGTTTGTTTTCGTAATTTGAATAATCTTTAAGTGCATCTTGAAAATTATCAAAATACTTAACGGTTGGGGCTACTGCCCTTTTGCATTGTTTCGCTGATTCAACAGCAACCTTATTAAGCCTTGCAAGTTTATTATCGTTCATATAACTTGAACAAAATTTTGAGTTAAACACGGCAATTTCACTAATGCCAAGTTCTACAGCCTTTTGAACGACAAGTTCCGTTTTATCACCTTTTAAGTATCCCGATAAAAGCGCAACTTTAGTTTTAGGCTCGTTTTCGCTTAAAACTTTATCTATAACCTTTGCAGTTAAATCTTTTTTATTTATTTTTTCAACCGTGCAAATATACTCGTAACTCGAATTATCTAAAATAACGATGCGTTCACCTTCTTTAATTCTAAGCACGTTTACGGCGTGACGGAATTCTTCTCCGTCAATGGTAACAACATCACTAATTTTATCTACAAAAAATCTTCTATAATCACTCATAATTTACCTTAGTTGTTTGTAAAAAGTTTGGTTAAATCTTCGGCTTCGTAGTCGGGAATAAGTTTACAAATTCTCTCAAGAGTGCAAGAAAGCAATATTTCGCTACCCGTTTTATTAGACGCTAAACTTTTAAACCCGATATCGCTTAAAGGGTGCTTTTTAATTACGTTTGCAACTGCCTTTCTATCGTAACCGTATTCTTTATACAAACTTACGGCTAAAATCGCCATTTTATCAGCCGTTTGTAAAACTTCGCTTAATTTATAATCGTAATACTTTATAGCCGGAACGAAAGATGGACAGTTTTTCATAACCGTTTCTAACTTTTCCCTTTGGTTTAATAAAACGCCAATACACTCTTTTTTAGAAAACCCTTCTTTTGAAGCAACGTGGTGCATCATTATATAGTCGGGCGATTTAACTTTTATTCTATGAAAGTTTTTATCTACTACAACGTACCCTTCTTTATCAATTTCACTGCTGTCTTTATTTAATTCAACAACGCTATTGATACAGTCGCTTAAACAGCATAAGGGATATTCTTTTGGCTTATTAATACCTATATCTATATTATATTCTTCACCCGTTTTGTTGTTTCTAGTGCCTAAGTGATAAAGCATAGGCTTATCGTATCTAACTACTACTTGAGTTAACGGACTTACCAATTCAAAAATATAAGTATAGTCTTTATTTAAAATTTCAAAATCAATATCTTTATAATTTACCGCTTGCTTAATAACGTCACCGTAGTATACGCCTACCAATCCGTAAACGGGGGCGCTTTCACAATAAATAACGCCGTTAGTTGAAAATTGCCATTTTCCTTGCAAGCCGTCGTACCATAGTTTAATAATTGAACCGTCAACCTTTTCAAGTACCTTTGCGCTAGACCAGTCAATATCGTCAACGTAACCTTCGTTATAGTTTCCAAATTTTCTAAACGGCCAGCAAACTACTTCAAGCGTGTCTAAATTTATAATTATTCCCCTTGCTTCTTGAACGATAGGGTTTTTAAAATCACTTATAATTTCATAGTTAAAAATTGCATAACAACCAGTTCTTTTAACTTTTACGTCAAAAGAACTTAATAATTCTTCCCAATTAGAAGGGTTTTCGTTTATGAAATTACATATTACTGAATTTTTAGTCATATAACCACCTAATGAGCAAATCTATCCGCCTTATTTAAGTTGACTAAATCGTTAAAAAACTCCTCGCCAAACAACTTTTTGTCTTTACCCTTAACCACTTCTTCTTGTCTCCATAAAGTGAGTGGGCGCATGTGGCAGTTTATTAAATTTGCTTGATATAAAATTTTTTCAAACTCTTGTTTAGTGACTGCTTTACCACACAAATGCCAAGTTAAATAAAGGTACGCACCGTAATTTTCGTGACCGTAATAGTGGGCTATTTCAGTTACTTCGCCACGACTGTTTACGAACGTTTTAGTGTAATATTTGCCTATATCGTGCAGTTTTGCAACCTTTTGCATTTCTTCGCTAAAACCGTTTTCTACGGCGTAAGCGTGGGCTTTTAACATATGTCCACCAAGAGTTTCGGTATGGTGTGGATTATCTTGCGAAAAATCAAGAGTCCAATTAAAATCAAAGTTTACAGGCACGCTATCAATTATAGGAACAATCTCGTCAAAACCGTCAAAGTAATACGGAAGTTCTACGTTGCATAACATTTTATGCATAGCGTCGTCGGGAACTCTAGCAAATCCTTGCCTTAATGCGTTCCTTTTTAAACACTCGTCAATAGAAGTTACGAACAAATTGCATATTTTTTTACAAGGCGTTCTGTATTGTTGTTTTAAAAAGTTCCTTCTACGCCTTCTGCCTAAATTGGTAGCGTCGACAACTACGTTTTTACCCTTTCTTAAAGCGTCGGCAGTAAGCCTTTTAATTTCGTCAAAAACCATACTGTTTAAGTTGGTATTGTTAGGTATAATCATTTCGCCTGCATCGATTTTGTTTTGAAAATTTACCCTAATATCGTCAGACGACAATACGACGTAACCCATATCTTTATAAATTTTTGAATAAGTGCTTTTGCCACTTGCGGGTATACCGCAAAACATTATTAACTTAGCAAGTTTTTCCATAATATTTAATATATACAATATTATTAAGATTGTCAATAATTTAATTTTCAAAAAGTTTAAAATAAGTGTTGACTACGTCGATTTTTGGTGCTAAACTTAAACTAATACTAATTTAGGAGATTTTTTATTATGGTTAAAGATTTAATTTTTACATCACCTGAAAGCCAAGGCATTAAGTCTGAAGACGTATTAAAATTTATTAACGAACTTGAGCATCAAAAAATCAATATGCACTCGTTTATGATGATTCGCAACGGCAAAATTATTTGCGAAGGCTATTTTAAAAATTTTGATAAAGATTTTAAACACCGATTATATTCTTCAACAAAAACTTTTTTAGCAGTTGCTATCGGCGTATTAATCGACCAAGGCGTTTTAACGCTTAAAACCAAGGTCGCTAAATACTTACAACCTTTAGTTCATACAAAACTTTTAAAAGAAATTAAAGATATGACGGTTGAAGACTGTCTTACGATGAGTACGCCGGACCGTGGTAACACGATAAAAGATAAAGACTATAAAGTATGGAACGTAAATTACATAAATAACCCGCGTATCGTTAAACCTACGGGCAGTTGCTTTGAATACGGTGCTGGCGCAAACCTTTTAGGCGTTGTCGTTGAAGTTGCAACGGGTGGTAAAAGTTTCGTAGACGTATTACGCCCTATTTTTGACGAACTTGGTATGGATAAAGATATTAGGTGTGTTAAAGATTACTTAGGTTACTGTTGGGCTGGTAGCGGTTTAGTTTGTACGTTACGAGATTATGCAAAATTTGGCGAATTTGTTTTAAATAAAGGTAAAGCAAACGGTAAACAACTAGTGAGCAAGTCATATATGCAAAAAATGACTACTCAAAGAAAGTCAGCCGTACAAGCAAATAACTATCACCCACTTAAACACGGCTACGGTTACTTTACTTGGATTACGCCCGAAGGTTACGCGTTTAGGGGTTTAGGCACTCAAGAATGCTTCTGCTTTAAAAATAAAGACTTTATGTTCTGCTGTCAATCAGAAACTTGTGGACCTAACGACGTTGCCGATTTAACAGTTTATAACCTTGTAAAAACTTTAGTTTACGACAATATTGGTAAAGTTAAAAGAGAAGGCAAGGCGTACGAAAAGTTACAAGAAAAATTATTAAATTTAAACAACCCTACTTACGGCACACCTACTAGCGTATATGAAGAAAAAATCGACGGCAAAACATACGAATTAGATGAACTTAACGAAATGAAGTGGAAGTATTTTACCTTTAACTTTACAAAAGAAGGCGGTACGTTTACTTATGAAAACGCTCGTGGCGTAAAAACTATTCACTTTAATAAAGGTAGCCTTTTAAAATCTACTTTCCCTGAAACGCATTATTACGATTGGCAAGCACACGTTCCTGCTAATAGGGAATTAAAATGTTTAAATTGCGTTGAGTGGATTGATAAAAACACCCTTTTATTAAGAGTTCATATTGCAGATATTCCGTTTGGCAGTATGTTCGTTAGATTTGCCTTTAAAGGTAATAAAGTTGGCGTTGCTAGTATAGCTGGTGGCGAGTTCCTTTTCTACGGATACTCTGGTTACGCTTACGGCATAGAAAAAAAGTAAAAACTTAATTTAATTCGGCTTACCGTACTTTGCGTGCGATAAGCCTTTTTTATTGATATTAATTAAACGTTTTATAATTGTCAATTAAATTATATTCCTTAATTTGTCATTTTTGTACAATATTGGTCAAATTATGACATAAAAAGTTAAAATATTTAAAAAATATATGTTAAAAATAGTTTATTTTGTACAAATTTAGTGTTATAATGTATTTGTTGCTTAAAGGGGGCGATTTTATGGTTAAAAATACTGTTATAATTTTGCAAGACAACGAAAAAACGATTAATTCAATGAAAAATGTAATTGAAAGCGTTGACAATTTAAAAGTGGTTGCTAGTTCAACCGGTGGCGAAGAAGGGCTAAGCCTTATTTCAAAACACAACCCAGAACTCGTAGTTTTAGGAATTATTTTGAAAAACCAAGACGGGTTTGAAGTTTTAGAAAAAATTAAAAACTTAAATCTTGACTGTAAAGTATTAGTGGTTAGTTCTTTTACAAGGGAAGATATAATACAATCTGCCCTTTCGCTTGGCGCTAATTATTATATCGCTAAGCCGTACAACGACGAAACGCTTATTAAAAGAGTAAAAGATATTTTGCAAGGGCATAGCGTAATTTCAAAAGACACTGTCCCCGAAATAAAAAGAACTTCGCTTGACGAAAAAATTAGTAAAATTTTTATAACTGTAGGTATTCCACCACATATTAAGGGTTACAACTATCTTCGCGAAGGGGTTAAATTGGCAGTGAATAATCCAGATATTATTAATAACGTTACTAGACAATTATACCCAAAAATTGGCGAACTTTTTAGCACTAGCGCAAGTAAAGTAGAGCGCGCAATTCGTCACGCTATTGAAGTTGCTTGGAATAAAGGCCGTATTGAAAGTCTTAACAGTATTTTAGGGATTAGGGCCTATATGGGTAACGAAAAGCCTACTAACAGTGAGTTTATAGCGTTAATTGCCGATAAAATGCTTCTTGAAGGGGCTTAATATACAGTTTTTAATAAAATTTTAAAAAATTTTGCAAAAAAGTGTTTACAAATTGCCTTAGAGTGATTATAATAATCAAGCAATACAATTTTTGTTTTTAGGAGTAATCTATGGCAAAGTACACTTTATGTCCAAGATGTGAACTTAATTATATTCTTGAAGGTCAAGAATTTTGCGACGTTTGTAAGGCGCAATTAAAAATCGGTCCACAATTAATGTTTTCTGCGTTAGGCGACGATTTTAATGAAGATAAGATTTTATGCCCCGTTTGCAAAATTAACTATATTACTGAAGACGAGCGCATGTGCCAAGAGTGTCGCGAGAATTTAGAGTTTAAGCAAGGCGCTGAAGATTTAGACGATTCTTCAAGTGACGACGAAAGTTGGAGACAGTATCTTGACGAAGACGAAAAAGACGAAATGTCTAAAAAGGGTGACGAAGATTTAGTTTCATTTAGCCAAATTGCCGAAGAAGAAGCCGATATGGAAGACGAAGACGAAGATATTGACGCTTACACTAACGAACCTGCTTCAAAAAGCAAATACGACGATGACGACGACTTTGATATACCACCCGTTGACGAAGACGACTTTTTGGACGACGACGATGACGAAGAATACGATGACGACGACGGTGACGACGATTTTTAATTTACGAATAATTTTATAAAAAGTTGACGATACTTAACGTATGATAAAAACAACTAAAAGTATCGTTACTGCAAAAGAAAAGATACGAGAGTATTTTGAAAAAGACGTGGTTGTAAAAGTAAATTTAGGCAGAAATAAATACGCTAGTTTTACGGGTAAAGTTACCAATATCTATCCTGCCCTATTTACTGTAACCCCACACAAAACCTTTAACGGAAAAACTAGTTTTTCGTACTCTGAACTAATGTGTGGCTTAGTCTTAATTAAACAAATAAATAAAGCAGAATAAATAAGCGTGGCTGAGCCACGCTTATTTAATTAAACGTGAAATTTATTAAAATCGTAACGTTTAAAGATAATTTAAAAGCCTTTTAACGTTGACTTTATTTTATCTTTATGGTAAATTAATATTGCTTAAATATTTAGGGGCGTAGCCAAGCGGTAAGGCAATGGATTCTGACTCCATCACTCGTAGGTTCAAATCCTACCGCCCCTGCCAAAAACATTAAAGATATATAATTGCGTTTTTATAAAAAAGACTAACTTAGGTTAGTCTTTTTTAACGTATTTTATTTTTCAATAAAAAATTTGTATTCAGTTACCGTTTTATAACGTTCACCTTTTTTTAGAAGGGGTGACGGAAAGCCATTTACGTTCATTGCATTTGCAAAGTTTTGAGTTTCTAACGCTATACCGTGAGCATTACCCGTATAAATTTGCATACCTTTTTGGTCGGTGTACACGTTCATTTTTAACTTGGTTTCATTGCTCGATAAACTAGCAACCTTTCTAAACCCCGAACCGTTTAAAACGTAGTTATCGTCGTAGCAACCCCTTTTACTTAAAGTTTCGTCACTAGATAAATCTTTAATAAAATATCGTGGCTCGTTAAAGTCGTACAAGGTGTTAAAAACGTTAATATATTCACCGTTAGGAATTAACTCGATTGTAGTTTTGGTTATTTTATTAGCGTTTATATAAAGCATATTATCGTCAACCCTATTTTCAATTCCACTTAAATTAAAGTAAGAGTGGTTAGTTAAATTAATATAAGTATCGCCGTCGCTTACGGCGTTATATTCTATCTTTAAAGAGTTGTCGTTAGTTACCGTATATGTAACTAAAACCTTGACTGTTGACGGAAAGCCTTCTTCTCCGTCAGCACTTGTTAGCGAAAAAGTAATAGAATTATTTTTTAACGTTTCTACCTGCCAAATTTTTTTATCAAAACCGTTAACCCCACCGTGCAAACAGTTGCCGTTTTCATTTTTTGACACGTTATAATCTTTACCGTTAAGAGAGAATTTTGCACACCCTATCCTATTAGCATATCTACCGATAATCGCACCATAGTACGCTTTTTGAGTTAGGTACTCGTTAAAAGAAGCGTAATTTAAAGCAATGTTTAAAGGCGTATTTTCATCATTGATATAGATAATATCGGTAATCGTTGCACCGTAAGGCATTACCTTAACGATAAGGTTAGAATTGCTAATTATATACTTATTTATAGGCATGCCGTTTAACGTGCCAAACGCTTCAATTTTAAACATCGCTAAACACCAAATCGCTACTAACTAACTTAACGTCAGTCTTAGCCTTTAAATAATAAAATAAAAATTTTAACAACTTGTCACAATCAATTATTTCTTTATTAGAAGCAAGTTCTTCAAAAGAAGTTTCATTTATAAATTTTAGCGTTTTATACGTTTCGTTAGTTATTTCAATGAACAAATTGTTTTTGCACTCGTTGCAACTAAACGTCGCGTTGTTTACGTTAAAATATACCCTACCGACAATATCTTCTCCACATAAATGACAGTTGGTATCTTGAATTTCGTAGCCGTTATATTTAGAAAATAGGTAAAGATATTTGCAAAGCACAGCCTTTTCATTATTGCCGTAACTAATATGTTTTACCGTATTAATAATCAAATCAAATAGTTTTGCGTCACTACCTTCTTGCTCAATAATCGAGTTTACCGTTTCACTAACCACGCTACTAACGTAATATTTTAAAAGACTTGTACGCAAATTATAAAAACTGTCTATAAACGTAGCGTTTATGACAGTGTTCCTATCTCCTTTATTAGCCAAAATAAACTCGGCAAAACAAAAAGGCTCGGAAGCAAACTTTAATTTTGCCCCCGATTTTTTTACACCTTTTATACCGGCAGTTATTTTGCCTTTTTCTAACGAATATAAAGTTAAAATTTTGTCGTTTTCTTTATATTCAACGGCTCTCGTAACGAGAGCGTTTACCTTAATTTCCATTTTACCTTTTTTCTTCGTCTTCTTCTGCAATTCGTTTTGCTAATAAATAATAATTTATTTTGCCCGAATTTTCAAAAAGTTCCCAAATAATTTCCGTAATACTTTTTTCTTGCATAATAACTCCTACACAAGTAGTATTAACAAAAATTTAAAAATTATTATATAAAATAAGTAGAAGTTATAAGCCGATTAAACTTATAACTTCTTTAACTTAAATTTAATTATCTTTGTACCCTACCTGAAGCGTCGCCACCAGCAAGCGTTTCAACTTCTTGAACTGAAACCATATTGTAGTCGCCTTCGATTGAGTGCTTTAAGCAAGATGCTGCAACGGCAAATTCAATAGCCTTTTGTGGTTCATAGCCGTTTAAAAGAGAGTAGATAAGACCAGCACCAAAACTGTCGCCACCTCCAACTCTATCTACGATGTGCATTGCGTATTTTTTACTAAATACTGCTTCGCCGTTCGTGTAAAGCATTGCCGACCAGTTATTGTCGTTTGCTGATAAACTTTCTCTTAAAGTAATAGCAACGCCTTTAAAGTTAAATCTATCAGTTAATTTTTTAGCAACTGAAATGTAACCCTCTCTATTAAGTTTACCACTGTAAATATCAGTATCGTCTGCTTCAATACCGAATACGTCTTTAGCGTCTTCTTCGTTAGCGATACAGTAGTCGATGTAATGACAAAGTTTACCCATAACTTCGCCTGCTTTTTCTTTAGACCATAACTTTTTCCTAAAGTTTAAGTCGCAAGAAACTTTAATGCCCCTTGCTCTCGCTTCTTGAACTGCTTCTAAACAAATTTCAGCAACATCGTCAGAAAGCGCTGGAGTTATACCAGTAAAGTGGAACCAATCAACACCTTCAAAAATTGAAGCCCAGTCGAAATCGCCTTTTTTAGCCATACTGATAGAAGAATAAGCCCTATCATATACAACCTTACTTGGTCTTTGTGAAGCACCTTTTTCACAATAGTAAATACCTACCCTTTCACCACCACGAACGATTTTAGAAGTATCAACGCCGAACTTTCTTACAGAATTAATAGCCGATTGGCCAATTTCGTTTTTAGGGAGTTTCGTAACGAAACTTGCGTCAATACCGTAGTTTGCAAGTGATACGGCAACGTTTGCTTCTGCTCCACCAAAAGTAGCAAGATATTTTTCAGATTGAACAAATCTTAAATATCCTTCTGGAGCAAGCCTTAACATGATTTCACCAAAAGTAATAACTTTCATAATAAATCTTCCTTTATAAAAATATTTTATTTTTCGCACTATTGATGCGTTTTTACATTTTTAATTATTGCATACTGTCAATAATTTCATTAATCTTTTTGCAGTTTTCAACAATGTCGCCTTTCATCATAAAACTTCCGCCAATGGCATAAATTTTATCATATTCCAAAAACTCTTTAAGGTTTGTTAAATCTACGCCACCCGTAGGTAAAAACTTAACTTGTGGGAACGGACCAGATAAAGCCTTAATTGCCTTAAGCCCACCGTATACGTTTGCTGGGAAAAACTTAATTACTTTTATACCAAGAGCGATTGCTTGCATAATTTCAGTAGGCGTAGCGCAACCTGGATAATAAGTAATACCCTTTTCTTTACAAAAAAGTGCAACTTCTTCACTTAAGCCTGGCGATACGATAAACTTTGCGCCTGCGTTATAAGCCTTTTCTGCTTGTTCTTTGTTTATAACCGTACCTGCGCCGATGTACATATTAGGAAAGTTTTTCGTACCTTGACGAATTGCTTCTTCTGCGCAAGCAGTTCTAAACGTAATTTCAGCAACGGGAAGACCACCTTCACATAAAGCCGAAAGCGTTTTATCCGTATCGTTAATATCGTTAATTACAACAACGGGAACAACTTTGATATTTTCCATAAAATCTCCTTAGTTAGAACAAAGTTCTATTATAAAATCATTTTAGAGTAACAAAAAATTACCCACCACATATATAATACCACAAACCATTTTTCTTTTCAAGCAATTTTTAAGTTTATTTAATAAAAAACGACCTTGTTTTAAAGGTCGCTTCTATTTAAGTTTTTAATTAGTTACCAAACGCACCAATGAAGTAGGCGTACGTTTCTGGAAAGAACATAAACACAACCACTAACGCTATAAGCAATACGAATATTAACTTAAATATAAAACCACGTTTAGTTATTGCTTCAAGACCAACTATACCAACGAGCGCAATTGCTCCGTAGTTGCGTAAAATTTCTAACACGTTCATAAAGATTTCATTTTTCGGTAAAAAATTAAAGTTAGCGTTTAATATTAGAACAGCGTAAACGATAATTAATACAAGCGCTAAAATTTCACCTAAAATATCCAAAAATTTTTCTGAGTTTTTTCCCATTGTTAATACCCCCAAATGTTTTGATATTAATATTATACAATAAGATATTTATATTGTCAACACCCTATTTGATTTTTGTCTTTAATCGCACTATAAGTTAGTTTTTAAACTTTTTAACGCTAACGTCACCTACTGAAATTTCAATTAATTCTCCATCTTTTTCAACCACCAATTTGCCGTCAGTAGTCACGTCGACGCATACGCCGTTAAAAGTGTTTTGACCCGAAAATACCGTAACTTTTTTATTTAATATATATAAGCGTTCTTTATACTCTTTGATAAAATCGTCACTTTTAATATCATCGTAAATTTCGTCTATGCTTTCTAAAAGTGAAGCAATTATTTTGTTCCTATCTACTTTTTTGCCACTTTCTTTTTCTAAATTAGTTGCAATATCTCTTAACTCGGCTGGGAACTTTTTATCGTAAACGTTTAAACCAATACCTATAATTACCCCTTCGATTTTGCCATTTTTTATAACCGACTCAGCCAAAATGCCCGCGACCTTTTTATCGTTTATGTAAACGTCGTTTACCCATTTAACTTGTGCTTTTAGGTCGTAAAGCCTTTCTATTGCACGGCAAACTAACACGGCAACGCAAGTAGTAATTTTGCCTACGTCAACGATATTAAAAGAATTTTTAAGCCCTATTGAAATATATATTCCACTAAAGGTGGGCGAGTGAAACTTTCTTTTAAGCCTACCCCTACCTTTAAACTGCATTTCGCTAACCACGGCATCATAAAAATCGTCTTTTAAAATAAGTTTTTTTAAATCGTCGTTAGTTGAGCCTGTAAAAAGCAAACTTTTTACCCTTTTTTTAGTCTTTAAATGTTTGTTTATTCGTTTTTGAGTAATAAATTTAATCATACCTAGATAATAAAATAAACGACTTTAAAAGTCAATACTTATTAAAAAAAAGCCGAAATCTTTTTAATTTCGGCTAAAATTTAATTGTTTAAAAATGAAAAATCTTTTTTGTTTACAATGTTTATTTGCTTGTTTAAATAATATTCTCCCTTTTCAAAGACAAGCGCACGCCGTCGGTTGATTGAGATATTATACACTTAAGCCTATCGGCAATATCTTTTGAGCCTTTAACGTTATTTTCGACTACGATTTTTATTAATAGTTTTCATGTCCGTCCAACGTAATTTCATATTGAGCCCAAACAGTCATAAGGTCGCCCCTTCCAATATCCGTTACAACGTCGTCTTTACAAATAAATTTACCCTTGTATTTAGGCTTATAAATATCTTTTAATTCTTTTATGCTTTCAGGCAATTTAATACCCGTTAATTGTTCTGCTAATTGATTAACGTTAATAGCATTCTTAGGGAATAAAATTTCGCCGTCGCTAATAGGAACCATTACGCCTTCGTCACTAGCAACTTCAACTTCTTCTAAACCAAAATATTTAGCAAAGAATTGCCCTATAATTAATCTGTCGCTATCTTCCCAAGGATGTCCGGTAGGAGTAGTTTTATAAGAGAAGTTTTCACCCTTGCCCATCATTTTATAAGTCGTTTGAACTTTTCTTGCAGCCCTTGCAAAGCAATCGAAAGGAATAAGATGGTCGTTCATACCTTGTTCCATCATGAGTGGATTTGGCGCGTGAAGTGCTAAAACTTCCCACATATCAATTTTACCCATAACGCCTTTAAGCAAGTTACAAGCACAGTGAAAACGTTCTTTTTGGAAAAGATGGTCGAATTCCGACGGATAGCCCGTAGTCGCAACTGCTTGAACTTCGGGTGCTAACGCCGATAAAAACATAGTTAACGTACCACCACCAGAGTTGCCCGTAGTACCAACCCTTTCAGTATCAACGAAATCAAACTTGCAAGCGTGTCTAATAACTGCAATAGTTTCAGCAACTATTAAGCCTTGGAAGGTAAGCCCACAATAAAACGGCCCAACAACGCGTTTATGTCCTAACATTTCTCTTCCGCCTTGCCCCATATTTTGATTAATCACAACGTGACAACCCATTTTCACTAAACGGTAAGCAAGTTTTTGATTGGCTTCAGCCAAACAGCCTAACGGTTCGTGACCCGAACATATAACGACAAGCGGTCTTTTGCCTTTTAAATTAGGTGAAAATAAAGTGTACTTTCCGTAAACGTTTTTCCAACTTTCAAAAGTGTAGTGCGTAACCTTTATATCGCCTACCATTTTACTTTGTTCGTCAATAATTTTAATTTCAGGAATTAAACTTTCGTCGTAGCAAAGAATATCTTTAACGCTTTTTAATACTTCTTCTCTATCTTTATCTTTCCATAATTCTCTAAACTTTTGGTCTATTCTTGCTTTTGCAAACCTTTGCTCGTAATCTTCAAAAATCAAGTTGGTTTTTTCTAGTTTTTCCATAATTACTCCTTTAAAACAGTTATTAAAACAACGCAACTATATTCGTTATTAATTATACTAAACGCTATTACGCTTGTCAATATTATAAAACGAAATTAAAAATTAATATTACCAGCCGTTAGCGTATACAATAAAAAAGTTCCTTACAAAAGGAACTTTTTTTACTATTTAAGCCTTTTTCGTACGATAAACGGACATAAAAAGTTGTCGTTAAATTCGTGTTCAAGTCTATAAAGACCTTGCGCACGGCGTTGTGGCAACGAAAGATAAATTCTCGAGCCTATCTTACTTTCAGAAACGGTTGGATTCATACCTTCTTTTTCTAAAATACCCAAAAGCGTATACATATTTTCGTCGTCGTTTACGTCTATTATAAATTTAAACGTCGTTCCGTAATAAGCGTGCAGTGGCAACATAAACTCAACGCAAGCCGATTTGTACATTTCCCCCGTTCTATCAACGTCGCCTTTTTTATGTAAAATACCAGAAAAAGAAACGCTGTTTAAAATAACGCACTCTTTATTGTCTTGGTTAATTTCTTCCCCGCCTACGAGCGCGCACGGTTTTTGACTTACGGGACAAACGCCGTCAGCAATTACTTGGTTTGCCTTGCAATAACAATGCTCGCCGTCACCGTGTTCTTTTAAGAAATGCCCAAAATGTGGAACTAACACGCCGAACTTACAGTTTTTAAACAACGCGTAATGCTCGTCAAATATTTGATTTGAAAGCGTTGTTACGACGGGAACTACCCTTTCGTTTGCTCTGCCGTAAAATTCTTTTCTAGTAATAAAATCGTTTTCTTCATAAAACATTTCAGCATAAGGCGATGCTTTTGAAACGGCTTCAACAACGTCTTCCATTTTAGTGTAAACTGCCCCTACGTTTTTAAAGTAACCGTATAAAGATTTAAAAGTATTATTAGCTTCCCTATTTTCTAAAGAAAGTAATCCGTCTGGGTCCCAAACGTAAACTTCTTTACCACGCCCTTTTAAAAAGCCTACTTCGTAATGCACCCAACTTGAACGAATAGAATTTTCAGTAACTATCACAACTGCACCGTAACAATCAAGAGCGTCTTCGATTTTTGCTTGAAAGTCGTCACCACCCTTAATACACTCTTTATCGCATAAAGAATAAATATCTTTTTGACTCATTGCAAGCCTTAAAGAATTTAACAACTCAATATCTCTTTCAGTAGCGTTAGAGTGAGAAATAAATATACCGTAAAACTTCTTTTCTTCTTCTTTTAAAAGTCTTGCAGAAAACCCAAACGTTCCTTCAATTTTATTGTCTAACGATAACATAGTTCCCCCCCTATTATTGTGGATAAGTATAGTCGGCATACTTGCCTACGCCTAAATTTTCGTCAACGTCGCTATTAGACGATAAGCCTATACTAAAATATAAACGTTCGTTATTGTCGTCGATAAACGTTTCTTTTGGATATTTTTGCATCCATACGCTTAAATCTTCGTCAATATAGCCGGTAAATTCAGGTTCTTTGTTAATAAAATCACCTTCAAATAAACCTAAAAGCAAATATACGCTTTCTTGGTCTTTTAGCGTTAAAAAGCATTTAAAATTAGTGCCTAAAAGTTTATGCACCGGCATTAAAATATTAATTATAAACTCAGCCCTAACGCCGGTCTCTTGCCTTTCTTGGTCAGAAAGCCTATTGTAATTTCTTTTACCGACTATTGCTTTAGGATAATCACCAACCCTAGTATGAACTTCGTCTTTATACGGCATTAACGGTGGATTTAACCTTTTAGCACTACCAAAACTTAAAACTCTGCAACCACCAACAACGTTTTTAATAAGATATTCTTCAAAATCTGCATCGCTTTGATAACCGTACTGCGTACTGTAAAATTCCTTAGCGTTATCAAACGCCGTTTGGTAAATTTTGAATTTTATACAAAGGTTTCTATACAAAATACGCTTTGACGCAAACTTATTTATAACCTTATTGTCGTAATAATTGTAGCATAATAGTTTAGCGCCGTACTTTTCTTGCACGGTAGCCATTAAAGCCGTAATGTTGTTTTTAAAATCAAGTTTATGAAGTGGCGTGTCGTTTAACGATGCCGTTTTAGTTTCTCCCGTGAAAAAGGGTAATATTGCGTCTTTATGCAAAGACTTAACGTAACCTATATAATACCAATATTGGCTTTTTAAAAATATTTTGTCTTCTTCAAAAAAATCTTTTGTAAAAACGGGAATTAAACAAACGCAACCGTTAAAAATATTAGTTTCTTCAAAAGAAACGGGCTTGTCTAACTCTTTATTTGAAACGGGCAAACAAAAATATTGATAGCCCGAAGCATCTAAAACTTCTTTTAATTCTTCAACCTTTTGGTTTTCAGTATTTTCGTGCATTACGACTATATGCCCAAAATATTCTTTTAAATCTAAACTTTTATTAGATACGACTTCCATATAAGCCCCCTATCGTTTTATATTAATTATTGTACCATATTTTTTATAATTTTTCAACACAAAAATAAAAAAGGCAAAAACTTGCCTTTTAAAATTATTTATTAGTGATTGCGTGTTGTTGACGTTGACTTCTTTTTGCTTCAAAGTCAATTTCACCTGCTTTTGCAAGAGCGTTTTTAGTAAGAAACGGTCCTAAAAGTTCATATATTAAAACCGAAAACAAAGTAAGATTAGCAACTATTAAACCTATTCCACCTGGAAGCACACTAGCCTTAATCGCCATACCAAGCGCAACGCCTGCTTGTGGAAATAACGTTATACCTAAATACTTTTTAATGTTAGGCTCGCTTTTAACAAGGCTTGCACTTATTCTTGCTCCATAATATTTTCCAAAGCACCTTGTCGTGATATAAACAAGACCAATTAACACTATAAGAACGTCGGTTAAAACCGATAAGTCAAGTTCTGCGCCCGAAAGAACGAAGAACAATATAAATATTGGAGCAGTCCACCTATCAAGCCTATCCATAAGTTGCTCAGAAAAATCACAAGCGTTACAAAAAATAGTTCCAAGCATCATACACGATAAAAGAGGCGAAAAGGCTACATGAAGCCCAAATACGCTAAAGGTGATATTTGATATAGCAACCGTTACTAAAACGAACGCTACCGACATTGCAAGCCTTTTTGAACGTGAGTGGAAGAACTTTTCAAAAAAGGTGAACATATAACCCATTACCGTTCCTAAACCAATAGATAAAACTACTTCAAGTAAAGGTTCAACGATTATTGAAATAATACTGACGTGCCCAGCAATTAACGCTTTTGCAATTCCAAAAGATATTGAAAAGACTATTAAACCAACGGCATCGTCAAGGGCAACTACGGGGAGTAACACGTCGGTTACCGGACCTTTTGCCTTATATTGTCTAACAACCATTAAAGTCGCCGCTGGGGCGGTAGCAGAAGCAACTGCACCCATTATTATTGCTGCTGGTAAAGGAAATTTATCTCCTAATAAAAAATGAAGCCCTATTAACGCCACGTCTACCACCAACGTAGTAAACACTGCTTGAAACACGCCTATTACCGTTGCTTGCTTACCTATACTTTTAAGTTGTGAAAGCCTAAACTCATTACCTATGGCAAAGGCTATAAAGCCAAGCGCAACGTCGCTTATTATAGAAAAACTTTTAACGTTTTCAATACTGGTAAAACCAATTCCTGAAACGCCTAACGCACCAAGGCAAAACGGACCTATTAATATACCTGCAACTAGATAAGCCGTAACTGCTGGAAGTTGCAAAAGTTTAGCAAGCCTTGAAAGCATAAGTCCTGCAAAAATGGCTATTGATAATGAAAGTAAAATTGATTGCATAACGTCACCTTAAATATCTACTATAATATTCCAAAATAGTTTATTCCTTTTATTTTTATTTGTAAAGCAATTACGCTTAATCTATAAATAATTTTTTTATAAAAAGTAGAAAACGGCTAAAAATTAACGCACCCACGAAATATAAACACTTTCGGGGTGCGTTTTTTAATTTATGCGTATGTTATTTTGCTTCCTTTTTTGATTTTTACTTTTTTTACGTTAAATTAGTCGATAATTAATCCTATCATTACAAATAAATTATCTACTTCGTTCCTAAGTTCACTCATACTAACGTTTTTAGAAATATATACGTTAGGGTGGCGTGGGTCTGTCGTGTAAATTTCGTAATTAAAACCTAAATAACCTTTAGCCGATTCAGCATTTTCTCTAATTTGAGAAACGCTTCTTGTCGCTTTACCATAAATTATATCTGCAACGAGCCAACCAGTTGACGGAGTGTACATAATGTTAAAATTACCATAGTAATCGCCGTAACCTAAACATCTTTTTAAGCCTGGTCCAAAATTTTCTTCATCACAGTGATAACAAACGTAATCGTTGTCCCCCTCGCTTTCAAAATAAGAGCGTGAAGTACATTCTAAATCACACCTTGCAATAGCGTCTTTAATAATTGCTTCTGCTTCTTTTACGTTGCGACTTTTA
>JAZOUX010000012.1:0-11522 GCA_045658325.1 Christensenellaceae bacterium
TTACGATATCTTATGGATAACTGAATTCCCTATGTTTGAGTACAGCGAAGAAGAAAATAGGTATGTAGCCGTTCACCATCCGTTTACTGCACCAATGGACGAAGACTTAGATTTAATTGAAACTAGTCCAGAAAAAGCAAGAGCAAAAGCATACGATATAGTTATAAACGGTCAAGAAGCGGGTGGTGGTTCGATAAGAATTCACAGACGTGATATTCAAAAGAAAATGTTTGAAATTTTAGGTTTTACTGAAGAAGAAATTCAAAACCGTTTCGGCTTCTTCGTAGACGCGTTTAAATACGGTGCTCCACCACACGGTGGCTTAGCGTTTGGTTTAGATAGGCTTGCTATGTTGATTTCTAAAACTGATAGTATTAAAGACGTAATTGCTTTCCCTAAAGTGCAAACTGCTTCGTGTTTAATGACTAATGCGCCTGACGTTGTTGACGACAAACAATTAGACGAACTTTACATTAAAACAACTAAAAAATAAAATTTTTACCCTATGAGTTTTCATAGGGTTTTTTTGTATAAAAATTTAAATAACTGCCAATAATTTTCGTAAGGGGGAAGTGTTATGGAATTTTTACAAACTCAAACTTATGAAAATTTAAAAAAGGCGTTCGTTAGCGAGTGTTCTGCTAGAACTAGATACGAATTTGTTGAATACGGTCAAAGGATGCAAGGTTTAGAAGGATTGGCGACTATAACCGACAAAATTGCCTACCAAGAATTTAATCATGCTAGAATGCTTTATACTATGTTATGTCAAAAAGTTAAAGACAATCCAATGAATAACGTTGATATTTGTTTTGACGTACCTTTTAGACAAAGGTGGGATATTTTAGACAACTTGCAGTTTACTGCAAAAGACGAAGAAGAAGAAGCGAAATTTTATGAAAAAGCGTCTAAAATTGCTTTAAGCGAAGGGTTTAAAGACGTAGCCGATTTATTTGAAAAAATTAGAAAAGTTGAAATAAAGCATAAAAAAATTTTTGAATATTTATACGAAGGTTATAAAAACGGCACGCTTTATAAAAGCGATAGCAAAAAGCATTACGTTTGTCCGTCTTGCGGTCACGAAATGTATGGGTTAGAGCCTGAAGAAATTTGTCCGTTGTGTCAAGCCAAAATGGAAACTTTTACCATTTTATTGCCACAAAGTTTAGCCTTTTAAAAAATAAAAAAGGGGTAAGTTATGTCAAAAAAGAGTAAAAAAATTAAAACGTTATCTTCAACTGATTACGAAGATTACTTAAATTCGTTATTACTTGGTGAAAACGCAGAAATTCCTGATATAAATAAAGAGTAAAAAACCTTTAAAAAGGTATGTAAGCAAGGCAAATTTATAAACCTTGCTTTTAATTTTGCAAAAAATAGGCATTTTTATAATTTATTATAAAAAAATATTTGGTAAATTGTAGCAAACGGATAAAAAATGTGTTATAATAGTATAAATTGCAAACTTGCTTGCAAGGGTTTGCAATTTATACTATTGCACGCACAAAGCGGTAAAACGCAGTTTTAACGACAAAACGAAAGTTTTGAAAAGTTTTGCGAAGCAAAAATTTTACTTTGTAAAGTATAATAGAACGAAACTTGCTTGCAAGGGTTTGCAATTTATACTATTGCACGCACAAAGCGGTAAAACGCAGTTTTAACGATAAAACGAAAGTTTTGAAAAGTTTTGCAAAGCAAGAGATAGGCATTGTAAGTCTAATAAAATGATTTTATAATTAGTAAAAATTACAACATTTGTTTTAGGGGTATATTATGGACAGAGTTTTTGTTAAAGATTTATTTAGTAGGGCATCTTCTTTTGAAAACGCGCAAGTTTTGGTAAAAGGTTGGGCAAGAACGATTCGTGATTCTAAAGCCTTTGCTTTTATGGAATTAAACGACGGTAGTTATTTTAAAAGCGTTCAAATCGTTATTGATAGGGAAACGGTTAATAATTACGACGACGTAGTATCTCAAAACGTAGGTTGTTCTTTTGTTATTGAAGGTAAGTTAATTTTAACGCCCGAATTAAAGCAACCGTTTGAAATTCACGCTTCAAAAGTTGAAATTGAAGGCAAGTCAACGCCAGACTATCCGTTGCAAAAAAAGAGACATTCTCTTGAATATTTAAGAGAAATTGCATATTTAAGACCAAGAACTAATTTGTTTAGCGCAGTATTTAGGGTTAGAAGTGAAGCCGCATACGCTATTCACAGTTTCTTTAACGAAAACGGCTTCGTATACGTTCACACGCCTTTAATTACGGGGTCTGACTGTGAAGGTGCTGGCGCAATGTTCCAAGTAACTACGCTTCCACTTGACAACGTTCCAAAAACTGAAGACGGCAAAATTGATTATAAAAAAGACTTTTTTGAAAAACAAGCAAGTTTAACCGTATCTGGTCAGTTATCTGCTGAAGCATACGCTATGGCGTTTGGTAAAGTTTATACTTTTGGTCCAACATTTAGGGCTGAAAGGTCTAATACTGCAAGGCACGCCGCTGAATTTTGGATGATAGACCCAGAAATGGCGTTTTGCGATTTACCAATGGATATGGACGTTGCCGAAAATATGGTTAAATACGTTATTCGCCACGTTTTAAAAACTTGCGATGCTGAAATTGAATTTTTAAATCAATTCGTAGATAAAGGTTTAATTGATAGGCTTAATTTAGTTGCAAATAGCGACTTCGTAAGGCTTCCTTATACGAAGGCTATTGAAATTTTAGAGCCTATTAAAGATAAATTTGAATTCCCGGTATATTGGGGTTGCGACTTGCAGTCTGAACACGAAAGATACATTACTGAACAAGTATTTAAAAAACCGGTGTTCTTAACCGATTACCCTAAAGAAATTAAGGCTTTTTATATGAGACTTAACGACGACGGCAAGACGGTTGCCGCAGCCGACTTATTAGTACCGGGTATCGGTGAACTTGTAGGTGGTTCTCAAAGAGAAGAAAGAGAAGACGTTTTAATTGCTCGTATGAAAGAAATGGGGCTTAACCCAGACGATTACGACTGGTATATTAATCTTCGTAAATACGGTGGTACTAAACACGCAGGCTTTGGCTTAGGGTTTGAAAGACTTATTATGTACTTAACGGGCGTTGCTAATATTAGAGACGTTATTCCGTTCCCTAGAACCGTTTCTAACTTAGATTATTAAGGAGTGTTATGATTTTTAATTTGACTGAACTTGAAGAGATTATCGAGTATAAATTTAAAAATCCACAACTTTTAAGGCAATGTTTTGTTCACGCTTCGTACGCTTATGAAAATAAGGGCGAAAAAGATTTTGAAAGGTTAGAGTTTTTGGGGGACAGTATTTTAGGCTTCGTCGTAGCCGAGTATTTATATACTAACACGTCGGCAAGCGAAGGAAATATGACTAACTTTAAGCAATTACTAGTGTCGGGCAAGCCTTTAAACGAAATATCTAAAAGATTAGGGCTTGATAAATTTATAATTGTAAGCGACTCGTTAAAAAACAACATTACCGATGCTTTATGTGAAAACGTAGTTGAATCGTTAATAGCAGGGCTTTATTTAGACGGTGGTTTAGAAGTCGCTAAAAAGTTTATTTATAAAAACGTAATTAATTATAAAAAAGAAAGGGCTATTAAACAAGTTAAAGAAGCCGACGGTAAAACCCTTTTAAAAGAGTACGCTGAAAAGTTAAAACTTGGCAAAATCGAGTATGCTCTTTTAAATAAAACGGGTAAAGACCACGCCCCAGAATTTGAAGTTGCCGTTTATATAAACGGCAAAAAAATGGCGACGGCTAAGGGCAAAAGCAAAAAAATGGCTGAGCAAAAATGTTCATTGCTTGCCTATAATATATTAAATAATACGAATAAACGGAAAAAGAAAAATGCTTAATTTTGAAAGGATTGAATTACTTGGCTTTAAATCGTTTGCCGACAAGGTAAGTATTGATTTGCTTGACGGTATAACGGCAATAGTTGGGCCAAACGGTTGCGGTAAATCAAACGTAGCCGATGCAATTAGATGGGTGCTTGGGGAACAGTCGGCTAAAAACCTTCGTGGTTCGTCAATGCAAGACGTTATATTTAACGGTACGCAATCAAGAAAATCGTTATCTTATTGCGAAGTATCGTTATACTTTTCTAATAGCGAAAAGTTATTCCCAACTCTTGATTATCCACAAGTTGTATTCACTAGGAAACTTTTTAGAAGTGGTGAAAGCGAATACTATATGAACAAGCAACAATGCCGTAAGCAAGACATTGTTGACGCTTTACATACTTGTGGCGTTAGTAAAGACGGTTACACTATTATAAGTCAAGGTAAAGTATCTGAAATTTTATCGTCAAAACCTGAAGATAGGCGTGCTATTTTTGAAGAAGCGGTTGGTATTGCAAAAACTAAGCGTGACCGAAAAGAAACAATGAGCAAACTTGCTAGGGTTGAAGACAATATTACAAGGCTTTCAGATATTATTACAGAAAGAGAAAACATTTTAGGTCCTATGGCAAAACAAGCCGAAAAAACAAGGGCGTATAATATCTTATTTAACCAACTTAAAACGCACGAAGTTAATACATATTTATATAAAGTTGACAACGCTAACGTAACTAAAAAGCGTATAACTGATAGAATTCAAGGTTTAACTGAAGAAATTTCGGCAAGAAAGGTTGAACTTGACGAAACTTTATCTAGGTATAAAAAGCATTTAGAAGAAATAGCCAGTGCCGACGAATACATTAGAAGTTTAAACGACCAAATTACCGAAAAGGCAGTTTATATTGAAAAAAATTCGGGCGAAGCAAAAGTTTTTAACGAAAGAATTCATTTTTTAAAGGGTGAAATCGTTAGAATTGAAAATGAAAACAAAAATAGCCAACAACAAATTAAAGACTTAACTGAACTTTTAAAAAGTAAAAACGTTTATTTAGTCGACTGTAATAAAAAAATTGACGTATTAACTAATGAAGCCGTGCAAATAGGCAACGAAATTACGACATTAACTAAACTTATAAACGACCACCAAGATGAAGAAAGGTCGGTACAGTCAAAGGTTATTAAAAGCGTTGAAAGTTTAGCCGATATTAATAAAAACATAGGCTCGCTATCTACCGAACAGTCGGTTATTACCGAAAGGCAAAAGGGCGTAATAGACAAGGTAAATTCTTTGGTTGATAGATATACCATAATAGAAACTGAACTTGAAAACGCTAATAGCGAATACAAGCAAACTGAAGCCTTTATTAACGAAACTAAAGAGCAAATAAAAGACAAAGAAGAAGAAATTCGTTCTACGAACGAATATATTGAAACTTTGACTAGAAAAATATCAACTTTAAATATTGAACTTTCAAGCAAAAAGACTAGTCTTAATTTATATAGCAACCTTAAAGATTCGTTTGAAGGATACAACAGTTCGGTTCGCCGTTTAATGCAAGACAGTAAGACTAACGCAACTTTAAAAGCAAAAGTTAAAGGTTTAGTAGCAACGGCAATATCAACTGAACAAAAGTATGAAACGGCTATTCAAACGGCGATTGGCGGTGCGATGCAAAACGTTATCGTTGACAGCCCGATTGACGCTGAATATTTAATTAATTATCTTAAACAAAACGATATTAAGCCTATTACTTTTTTACCTATCACTAGCGTAAAAACGCGTAGTCTTTCAAAAGAACTTGAACTTGCTTTAAAAGAGCAAGGTGCAATTAATTTAGCCACTAATTTAGTTAAATACGACGGTTATTTTGAAAATATAGTAAACCATTTGCTTAGTGGAACGCTTATTTGTAAAGATTTACAAAGTGCAAGAATTATAGCCCAAAAGTATAGGTTCTCGTTTAAAATTGTAACCCTTGACGGAGACGTTTTATCACAAACGGGTTCAATGACAGGTGGTTCAAAACGTAAAGACGATACTAATTTATTGTCAATAGACCGTAAGGTAAACGAACTTAGTGAAGAAGTTAATAAACTAACTAGTGAAATTAAGCGTTTAGATGAAAATAAAACTCAATTAACGACTCTCGTAAACGGACAAGTCGACGAGTTGAACTCATTAAATACGTCGCTTCAAGACGCTAAGCAAAACTATGCTAAAATTAAAGAAAAAACTGAGTTTTTACAAAATCAACTTAACTCTATTGAAGACGAAATTGAAAAAAATAAAGACGAAATTGCTTTAATAGGCGCAAGGCTTCAACAAATTGAAAGCGAATACGATACGATTAAGCAAGGTAACGACCTTTTAGTTAAGGAAAAGGAAAGTGCTTCAAAAGAGCAAGACGCTCATAGAGAGCAGTTTGAAGATTTACGAAAAAAACGTGATACTGCACTTGCTCGCAATACTGAAATTCAGGCACTTCTTTCACGTTTAAGAAGCGAAATTACTTCGACTAGCGCAGACGTTGAAAGAATTTCAAACGACGTTGAAAACTTAAAAGACAGAATTCAAAATAACTTAAAGACTATTGCTAGCAACGAAACTATTATTTCAAAACTTAAAAAAGAAGCCGAAAACGTTGCTTTAAACGATGACGAGAAACAAGAACTTAACGCTTTACGTCAAAAGAGAGACGAGTTTGATAAGGCTAAAGCCAAATTAAACGAAGAACTAGATAAAGATGATATTAAAAGGGGTGCGCTTCAAGAAGATATTGATAAAAATACTGAAAAGTTATCGGTTGAAAGGGGCGAACTTATCAAAGTTGATAGCGACATAGAACATTTGTCTGACAAAATTTCAACTTCATACGGGTTAAATTACGAAGACTGTAAAAAACTTCGTGAAGAAAATTACGATATTATCAAAGGTCAAGAAGAAATTGCAAGCATAACTAAAAGTATTGCACGTTTAGGCAATATAAACCCAAGTGCAATAGAAGAATATGAAGAATACAACGCTTCTTGTCAAGAGTGTATTACTCAAAGGGACGATTTAGTTAAGGCTAAAGACGATTTAGTAAAAGTTATTGAAGATTTAACTAAAGAAATGACGCTTACTTTCGACGAAGGCTTTAAACTTATTAAAGAAAATTTTTCAAAAACGTTTAAAGAATTGTTTGGTGGTGGTAGGGCAAGTTTAGAAATTTTAGAAAGTCAAACGGGGGACCCTCTTGACGCTGGTATTGAAATAGTAGCCGAGCCACCAGGAAAGAAATTGCAAAAAATTTCACTTTTATCGGGTGGTGAAATGGCGCTCACGGCTATTGCGATATTGTTTGCGATACTCCGTATGAGACCAATGCCTTTCTGCGTTCTTGACGAAATTGAAGCGGCGCTTGACGATGCTAACGTTGATAGGTTTGCAAGGTACTTAAAAAACTTCTCAAAAGAAACTCAATTTATTTGTATTACTCACAAAAAGGTTACGATGGAATATGCCGACGGTTTATTCGGTGTTACTATGCCAGAAAAGGGTGTATCAAGTATCGTATCAGTAAAACTTGCAGACGTTGAAGATATTGAAGATTAAGGATTTATATGGGCATATTTTCAAAGATAAAACAATCACTTACTAAAACGAGAGATAAACTTAAAGAAGCCTTTTCAAAATTATTTACGTTTGATAGAATTGGTGAAGATTTTTACGACGAGTTAACTGAAATTTTAATTTCGGCTGACATTAGTGTAAAAACGGCAATGGATATCGTTGACAATTTGCGTGAGCAAATGATTAAAGAAAAGGTTAAAGATAAAAACGTCGTTATAAACAATTTAAAATCAATATTATTAAATATATTAAACGGTGCGGGTGAAACTTTAATCGAATATCCACTGGTAATAATGGTCGTTGGGGTAAACGGCGTTGGAAAAACTACGTCGATAGGCAAAATGGCTAAATATTTTACGTCTTTAGGTAAATCGGTTACGTTATGCGCTGGCGATACGTTTAGGGCTGCCGCAAGCGAGCAACTTGCAGTTTGGGCTGATAGGTCTAACGTTAGAATTATCAAGCACGGCGAAGGTGCAGACCCATCAAGCGTTGTTTTTGATGCCGTACAGTCGGCAAAATCTAAAAAGACTGACGTTTTAATAGTTGATACGGCTGGTAGACTGCATGTAAAAACTAATTTGATGGAAGAATTGAAAAAGTCGGCAAGGGTAATTGAAAGGGAATATCCTCAAGCAACCTTTATAAAACTTATCGTTTTAGACGCTACGACGGGGCAAAACGCCGTTAATCAAGTTGACAGTTTTGACGAAGCCGTTTTACTTGACGGTATAGTTTTAACTAAACTTGACGGTACGGCAAAAGGGGGTTTTATCTTTTCACTTTCTAACGAAAAAGAATTGCCCGTTACCTTTGTTGGCGTTGGTGAAAAAATCGACGATTTAGAACTTTTCGATGCAAAACAATTCGTTGACGGATTATTTGAATAAAAATTTTACAACTGTCAAGTAAAAATGCTTGACAGTTATTTTTTTATATAGTATAATCTACTCGTAAAGTGGGATATTATGGTAAAAGATTTAAAGTACGACGCTCTTTTTGAAGAATACAAATCGTTATTAACTGAAAAACAGCAAGAAGTTTTTTATTTATATTACCGCTTAGACTTATCGCTTGGCGAAATTAAAGAATTAAAAAATATTTCACGCCAAGGTGTATTAGATACAGTCAATAAGGTTATTAAACTTTTAGACGAGTACGAAAACAAACTTCATTTACTTGAAAAGAAAAATAAAATTTTATCAATAGTAGATAAAATTGATAATAAGGCACTTATTGAAGAATTAACTAAGATTTTATAGGGGTATAATGGCAAATCTTTTTACAGGTTTACAAGAAAAGTTGAACCACGTTTTTTCAAAATTAAAAAATAAGGGTGCGCTTACCGAACTTGAAATTAAGCAAGCCATGCGTGAAATTCGTATTGCACTTTTAGAAGCCGACGTTAGTTTGCTAGTCGCAAAAGACTTTGTGAACAAAGTTAGTGAAAAGGCAGTAGGTCAACAAGTATTAAAAAGTTTAACTCCGTCGCAACAAGTAGTTAAAATCGTTCACGAAGAATTAATTGCCTTAATGGGCAGTGAAAATAACAAATTAAACGTTTCACCAAAGCCACCAACGGTTATTATGATGTGTGGGCTTCAAGGTGCAGGTAAAACGACGCTTTCAGGTAAACTTGCCTATATGCTTAAAAGTCAAGGCAAAAAACCTTTACTAGTAGCGTGCGATATTTACCGTCCTAGCGCAATTACGCAACTAAAAGTAGTGGGGGAAAAGGCTAAGGTTGAAGTGTATGACGAAGGCACAAAAAACCCCGTAAACACTGCAAAAAACGCCGTTAAACACGCTCAAAAATACGGTTTTGACACCGTTATTATAGATACAGCAGGTAGGCTTCATATTGACGAACTTTTAATGTTAGAATTAAAAGATATAGTCAAAGCCGTATCTCCAACTGAAATACTTTTTACAGTTGACTCAATGACAGGTCAAGACGCTGTAAACGTCGCTAAAGCCTTTAACGAACAACTTGAAATAACGGGCGTAGTTTTAACAAAACTTGACGGTGATACAAGGGGCGGTGCTTGTTTATCGGTTAAAGCAGTAACGGGCAAACCTATTAAATTTGCTTCGGTTGGTGAAAAACTTGGCGATTTAGAACCTTTCCACGCCGATAGGATGGCAAGCCGTATCTTAGGTATGGGTGACGTTTTATCGTTAATTGAAAAGGCGCAACAAGTCGTTAGCGAAGAAGAAGTTAAAAAACTTGAAAAGCGTATGAGAGAAAATACTTTCACGCTTGACGATTATTTAGCCCAATTTGATATGGTTAAAAAAATGGGTGGCGTACAAGATATAATGAGTATGCTTCCGGGGATGCCAGGTCTTAATATGGGCAAACTTAAAGGCTTGAAAGCAGACTCGGTAGACGAAAGCAAACTTGAAAGGACTAAGGCGATAATTCTTTCAATGACTAAAAAAGAAAGAAAAGACCCGTCGATATTAAACTTTTCAAGGAAGCAAAGAATTGCAAAAGGTAGTGGTACTACCGTGCAAGAAATAAATCAACTTTTAAAACAGTTTGAACAAATCAAACAACTAATGAAGAGTATGAAAAACGGCAAAATGAGATTACCGTTTTAAATAAAATGATAATAATTTATGGAGGATATAATTATGGCTTGTAAAATGAGATTGACAAGACTTGGTGATAAAGGTAACGCTTTATACAGAATAGTAGTAGTTGATTCAAGGGTTGCTCGTGACGGAGGTTATATTGAAAAAATTGGTCACTATAATCCAAACGTTAACCCAGCAGAAGTAGTAGTAGACGTTGAAAAGGCTAAAAAATGGCTTGCTTGTGGTGTTCAACCTACTGAAACTGTTAAAAACATCCTTGTAAAAGCAGGTGTTATTGAAAAACCTACTAAACTTTCACCATCTAAAACAAATCCTAAAAAGAAAAAGAAGTAATAGGGTGAAATAATGTTAGAACTTATAAAGTATATTGTATGTAACTTCGCTGAAAAGGTTGATGAAGTTGAATACATTGTAGAAGAAAAGGGAGATACCGTAAACGTTACCATTATCTTAGACGCAAGTGATATGGGTAGGGTTATAGGTCGTCAAGGCAAACTTGCTAAGGCGTTAAGGACTTTAGTTCGCGCAGGTAGTAGCAAGGAAGGTAAAAAATACAATATCGATATTAAGGAAAGGGGAGAAATTGAATAAATTTCTCTCATATTTTTATGGAAAAGATTTTGATAGCCACCGTTTTAAAGCCACACGGCATTAAAGGTGAATTAAAAATTAAATACTATGCCGACAGTTTTGACAGTATTAAAAAATGCAAAGTAGTTTTTATAGACGGTAACGAATATAAAGTTACAAAATTAAAATTAGACAGTGGCGAATTTGCTTTTTTAGGTTTAGACTGCGTTATTGATAGAAACGTAGCCGAACTTATGCGTGATAAAGAAGTTTACGCCTTAAAAAGTCAAATAATTAAGTCTAAAACGGCGTTTTTTATTAGCGATTTAATCGGTCTTAACGTATTTGTTAACGGTAATTTATTGGGGCAAGTAGTTGACGTTGTTCAGTCTAACGTAGATATGTTCTATATTAAAATGCAAAACGGCACGCTTGCATATTTGCCGTACCTTAAAAGTTTAAACTTAGATATTAATATTGAAAATAAGTCTATAAATATCGTAGGCGACGATTACGAAAAGGTGATTTTTTATGAGAGTTGACATTTTAACGCTTTTTCCAGAAATGTTTGCACCTTTAAAAGAAAGTATAATAGGTAGGGCAACTAAGGAAGATAAGTTACAAATAAATATTTACGATATTCGTGATTATACTGAAAACAAGCATAAAAAATGTGACGATTATCCTTTTGGTGGTGGCGCAGGTATGGTTATGACTCCGCAACCTATTGCAAGTTGTATTGACGCTATTGACCCTCAGCATAAAGCGAGACGAATTTTTATGTCGCCAAGGGGGGAAACGTTTACTCAAAGCAAGGTAAAAACTCTTATCGAATACGAACATATTATTTTACTTTGTGGTCATTACGAAGG
>JAZOUX010000013.1:0-9001 GCA_045658325.1 Christensenellaceae bacterium
AGGCAATTTCTTCACCCGAGCCAAACATTTTAGTTGAACCCGTTACGTCAAGCCAACACTCGTCAATACCAAAACTTTCAATATAATCGGTGTACTGTAAGTAAATATTTTTAACCAATTTTGAGTACGCCGTATAATGAGAGTGATGCGCTTCAACCAAAACTAATTCTGGGCATAATTTTTGCGCTTCACGAATAGTCATACCCGTTTTAACGCCCAATTTTTTAGCGTTTTCGCTTTTTGCTAAGATTATTCCGTGACGAGATTCAACGTTACCACAAACGCCCACGAACTTATCTTTAAGCGTGGGATTTAGTAGACACTCTACCGATGCAAAAAAATTGTTAAGGTCAGCATGAATAATTACTCTCATTTTCTTTTACGATTAAAAAATTTTTTAATTTTATCTCCGTTATTGTAAATATAAACGGTAATTACAACCGTTAAAGCAAAAATAATTGCCCAAAGCAATATTCCCCACCAAGTATTATACGGGATAATGTTGCCGTTTATCGAATAAGTAGACGTAAATACCGATATTACCCTACAAATTATTATCATTATTATAAAATAAGATGTACTCATTGACGAAACACCCGCAATGAAGCACAGTAAATCGTCTGGAAAAAAAGGAAATAAAAACATAAACGTCAATATAATTTTATCGTTATCTTTAATTTTATCAAGCCAAGTATTTACCGATTTTTCACCAAACAAATAGCAAACGAACTTATGACCAAAATATTTTCCCGCAAAAAAGGCTACAAGCGAGCCTAAAATTATACCGATTAAACTGTAAATTGAAGCGTAAAACGGACCGAATAAACAAACGCCGACAAGCACCGAAACAAAGCCCGGAATAGGCAAAATCAATACTTGTAAAAATTGAATTAAGATATAAATAATTACTGCGCTACTACCAAAACTAGCAACGTAATTTCTTAGTCCGTCAATAGATGTAATTTTGTCTAAAATTCCGCTTATTTTCATAAAATATAGCAAAAGCAATGCTATTACGATAAACACTAAAGTGGTAATTGAAATTTTAAAAATTATATCGTTATTATTAAAAGAAAATATTATACAAATTACAACAACCGTTAGCACGGAAGCAACTATAAAAAATTCGATAATTTTTTTGTATTTATATAAAAAACCGTAGTTATAAGTATCTAAGTACAAAACGGTAAAAATTATAGTTAAAAACGATAATAGCATTAAGGCAATTACGTTTAGTGAAAGAATTAAAATTCGCTTTTTATTCATATAAAAAGTATATGTTTTAATAGCAAAAATTAATCATAATTTTACTTATTTATATAAAAAGACGGGCTATGCCGTCTTATACTAATTAAAAAGGTAAGGTACTTTTGATTTTATCAATTTCGCCCCTTGCTAACTTATCGCACCTATTGTTTTTTTCATTATCAGCGTGACCTTTAACTTTAATAAAAGTTACCGTATGAACTTTAGTTAACGAAACTAACTCTTTCCAAAGTTCGACGTTTTTAACGTCTTTACCGTCTGCCCTTTTCCAACCCGAAATTATCCACGAATTAATAGTGGCGTTTATAAAGGGCGATACGGCGTATTGTGAGTCGCTATATAGTAAAACTTCACAAGGTTCTTTTAAGGCTTTTAAACCTTCGATTATCGCCGTTAATTCCATTTTATTATTAGTAGTATTAGGCTCGCCTCCACTAATAACCTTTTCAACTCCGTTAAACGAAAGTATTGATGCCCAACCACCAATTCCTGGATTGCCCGAACACGCACCGTCTGTATAAATTTCAACTTTTTTCATAGATTTATTATATATTTTTAACGCTGTTTTGTCAATACAAATTTTTAATTAAATTAATTTAAATTTTTGTATTGACAAGGCTGGTTAAAAGTGCTAAACTTTATTTGATTAAATATTTTAATAAATATTTGGAGGTTATTAATGGGCAATATTAAAATAATTAAAAATGCCAACGTCGTTTTAGAAAACGGGGTTTTAGAAAACGGTATTATCGTTATTGACGGCGAACTTATTTCAGCCGTTGGTACCGTAGACGATATAGTTATTCCAAACGGGGCTGAAGTTATTGACGCTAACGGTTATTACGTTGGTCCTGGCTTCGTTGACATACACGTTCACGGGGGGTTAAATTACGGTACTTACACTAACCCAACCGAAGCGTCTAATTTCTTTTTATCTCACGGGGAAACAACTATTTTAGCAACGCCTTATTATGCAATGAATTTTGACGAATTTATGCAATCAATTAACGTTGTTAAAGAAAATATGAAAACGAATAAAACTATTAAAGGTATTTATTTTGAAGGTCCTTACACTAACCCTAATTACGGCTGTAAGGCTGATTTAAATCCGTGGAGAATAGATATTCCTTCAACTATGTACGAAAAGTTAGTTGACGAAGCGGGCGATTTAGCAAAAGTGTGGACTATTGCCCCTGAAAGAAACGACGTAGTGCCTTTCGTTAAATATGCTAGAAAGGTTAACCCTAACGTTAGATTTTCACTTGGTCACAGTCAAGCAAAACCTAGTGAAATTACTGCGCTTGGCGAATATCAACCTACTATTATGGTACATACGTTTAACGCTACCGGTCGTATTGGCGATAAAGGTGGCATAAGGGGGGTTGGACCAGACGAATATTCTCTTTTAAACGACGACGTTTATTGTGAATTAATTTCAGATTCGTGCGCAATACACGTTCCAAAAGAACTTCAACAACTTTTAATTAAAGTTAAAGGATATGAAAAGGTTGTTTTAATTACAGATAGTATGCATAGTGATGTAGACGCTCAAGTTCCTGAAAGGTTTAAGCATATTAAAGACTTAAACTTTGACCATAACGGTGGTTTAGCCGGCAGTAAAATGACAATGGACTATGCTTGTAAAAATATTATGATGCACACGGGGGTAAGTATTGATAAAGCCTTTTATATGGCTTCTACTGCTCCATCAAAAGCAATTAATATGTACGACACTATCGGTTCTATTAAAGTTGGTAAATTAGCAGATTTAGTTATTTGCGACAAAGATATAAATATCAAAAAAGTTATTCAAAACGGCGAAATACGTTTTAAGGAGGAAATTTATGAATAATTTTAAAGTTGGTTTTAGTACGGTAAACGCAACCCCACCACTTGGACATGAAATTGCGGGCTATTATGTAAAAAGATTTGCTAAAGGCATTTTAGACGATATTGAAGTTTCTACCCTTTTATTACAATTAGGTGATACAAATATAGCAATGATAAGTGTTGACGTATGCGGTATTGGCGCAATACTTGGTGGTGAGATTTCTCAAATGATTGAAACGGCTACTGGCATTAGCAAAGACAATATTTATTTAACTGCTACGCACAATCATACCGGTCCCGTTATCACTTATAATGATAGATATCCTGTAACTGAAGGTTTATTAGAGTATATTGCATTTTTAAAGCAACGTATAGTTGATAGCGTAATTTTAGCGTTAGCCGACGTAAAAGAAGCAAAAATGGGTTATATTTACGGCTATGCGCCTGAAAGAGTTGCTTTTATTAGACGTTACAAAATGAAACACGGTTCAACTTTTACTTGTCCGCCTATTGACGACCCTAATATTGATTACCCTATTGGTACTTTAGACCAACGAGTAAACGTTTTAAGGTTTGATAGAAAAGACGCTCCAAGTATCGTTGCTGTAAACTATGGTTTACACGCAGATACAATAAACGGTGAATTGCTTTCAGCCGACTTCCCTAGCGTTATGCGTAAAACTATTGAAAAGGCTCTTGACGGAGTTAAGTGCATATTCTTTAACGGTGCTGAAGGCGACGTTGGTAGCACTAACGTACACCCTACTAAAGGCGATATGAACGATACTGAAATTTCTTTCGATAACGAAATGAAATCACCTGGTATGGCAAGATTCGTTGGTCGCGCCCTTGCTGGTACGGTATTACAAGTTTACGATAAAGTTCACTACGTTGACGTTGACGATATTAAAATTGTTTCTAAATATATTGATATTCCGTCAAATATGCCAACACCGGAAGAAATGCCACTTGCTAAGTTATACACTCAATTACATAACGAAGGTAGAGACGATGAAATTCCGTTTAAAGCAATGCAACTTACTACTGCCGTTGCAGATGCTATGAGAAAAGTTCGTTTAGAAAACGGCCCTGAATTTTTCACTATTAGACTTACTGCTGTAAAAATTGGTCCGGTTGCTTATTTAGGTATTCCTGGCGAACCATTTACAGATATCGGCGTAGAAATTAAAAAGGCTGATGGTTGGAATTTAATAATGCCTACGGCTTTAACTAACGGTAATATTGGTTATTTCCCTATGAAGTCAGCATACGACGAAGGTGGTTACGAAGCAAAAACGTCTTCTTTTAAAGCCGGCGTTGCTGAAACTATTATAGAAAATGCTATTAAACTTTTAGACGAAATTAAATAAGGGGGAAATTATGTCAAATTTTAAAGTTGGTTATTCATTATTAAATATTAATCCCCCGCTTGGAGCAAATATTTGCGGTTACTATATTAAAAGATACGCAAATGGATTTGTTGACGACCTTACCGTGTCAACAATAGCGATAAATCATAACGATAAAAATATTGCAATAGTTAGTTTAGACCTTTGCTATACCGTTAAAAAGATTTTAGACGGAATTGCCGAAGGCGTTGAAAAAAGAACTAATTTAAAGAGAGAAAATTTATTTATATCTACTACACACACTCATACTGGTCCTGGACCAAGTTTAGACGTAACCGAAGTTGAAGCGAAAAAAGTTATTGATGAGTATATTGAATTTTTAATAAATAGAACGGTTGATAGCATTGTTTTAGCATTTAACGACTTAAAGGACGCAAAAATGGGCTATATTTACGGCTATGCTCCCGAAAGAGTTGCTTTTATTAGACGTTATATGATGAAAGACGGCACAACGTTTACTTGCCCACCGATTGACGACCCTAATATTGATTACCCACTTGGAACGCTTGACCAAAGAGTTAACGTAATTAGATTTGATAGAAAAGGCGCTGACAGTATTGTTTTAGTTAACTACGGTATTCACGCTGATACGGTAAACGGTGATTTAATATCTTCTGACTTTATAGGTCCTATGCGTAAAACGTTAGATAAAGCGCTTGACGGTGTTAAAACAATGTTTATTGCGGGTGCGCAAGGCGACGTTGGTAGCACTAACGTACACCCTACTAAAGGTGATATGAACGATACTGAAATTTCTTTCGATAACGAAATGAAATCGCCTGGTATGGCAAGGTTCGTTGGTCGTGCCCTTGCCGGTACGGTTTTACAAGTTTACGATAAAGTTCATTACGTTGACGTTGACGATATTGATATTACGACTAAAACTATTCAAGTTCCGTCAAACAAACCAACGCCAGAACAAATGCCTCTTGCTAGATTATATATGCAACTTCACAACGAAGGTAGAGACGATGAAATACCGTTTAAGGCAATGCAATTAACTACTGCCGTTGCAGAAGCGAAAAGAATGTGTAATTTAGAAAACGGACCAGATTATTTTAATATGACTTTAATGGGTATAAAATTAGGTCCTGTTGCTTTCGTTGGTATTCCTGGTGAGCCTTTTACTGAAATAGGCGTAAGAATTAAAGAGGCTGAAGGCTGGAATTTAATTTTACCTTGTGCTTTGGTTAACGGCTCAATGGGATACTTCCCTACTAAGTCGGCATACGACGAAGGTGGTTATGAATCTAAATCGTCAATATTTAAAGTCGGCGTTGACGACGTTATTGTAAATAATTCTATTGAACTTTTAAACCAATTAAAAAAATAATAAATCAATTAATAAAAATTGCGTAGTTTTATAACTACGCTTTTTTGTTTTATAATTAAGTATTGATTTTTAAATAATATTCGTTCCATAATATTTGCATAGCAAATAGTTAATAATATGACTATTTTAGTTGCTACAAGAGAATTTCATTTAAGTATGCCCGTCTAAGTTTGTCTTAGCAAATGGTTTTGCTAGCGCAAAAGCACCGCCCACTTGCGTGTTCTCATCGCAATATACTAAAAAAAGGCAACCCGTTTTACGGATTGCCCTATATGGCAGGGGAGACGCGATTCGAACACGCAACCAGCGGTTTTGGAGACCGCTGCTCTACCGTTGAGCCACTCCCCTACGACCAAAACATTATACTATAAATAAATATTTTAGTCAACAAAATAACTATTAAAAAGTTGTTTTATTTAATTATTTTATTAGCCACGCTTTTCGTCAATATACGTTGCTTGCAAATCTGATAGGTGTAAAAGTAATATTAAGGGATAAATAGCAAATGCTTCACTAATCGAGCCGTCACCACCCTTAACACGGCTATCAAAACCACCCATATGCCAATTAATAGCCATTGCTTCTTCTCTAGTTAAACGAATAAATCCGTTAATTATGTAAACTGATTTTTCACCATGACCGTATGGTAACGCTTCGCTTTTAGTGTAATATTCTTTTTGTACCCAAGCGCCGTTTTCTTTAACGTTACGAAATTCAGTTTTATAAAAATCAATTTTACATAAGTCGTGAAGAAGGGAACATATTGCAATGGTTTCTTTTGAAATTACTTTTTCAAAATTTTCGCCGTATTCGTTTTTAACGTTATTTAATAATCTTTTATAAACGTTAACGCTATGCTCGCAAAGACCACCTTCATACGAACAATGGAATCTAGTGCTTGCGGGCGCAGTGAAAAAGTCGCTTTTTTGTAAATATTCAAGCAATTTTTCACTACCTTCGCGCGTTATGTTTTCTTTAAAAATTTTAATAAATTCTTCTTTAAAATTCATTTTACACCTTAAACACTACCCATTGCACCGTATATCAACTCGCTTAAAAGTTCGTTAATAGTAAAATTACGCCAATCTTTACCCTTAAGAGCAAAGAAACTAGTTAACGCTTGTGATAATGACATTGTTTCACCTTCAGGAACTTCGTCAAAGTTAACGATACCGTACGATTGTAAATCTTGACAAGTTGCTTTCTTTAAGCCCGATACCATCCTATTAGGAATTTCAGAAACGGGGATTTCGCTTAAAGCGTAATTACCACCACCGTCTTTTGACTTATCTAAAGCGTTAAAAATACCACTTTCTAATTGCTCAACGGTGTAAATATCGCCAAGTGTAAACGCATTAACGTCTAAACCGTTTTTACCAAACTCTTCAATCGTAATATTGGCTAATTTTAAACCGATTGAGTCAATTTGACTATAATGAATACCGTTGCAGTCAACAGGACATGTATCGCTACACTCGTAAGAAACCATTTTCCACTCGTTATTTACAAGTTCATAGCCAAATATACTACCTAATTTAACTGATTTAATTTCGGCTTCAAAATTGTTTATTTTTTTATCTTTTAACGATTTTAATAAACCGAACGAAGTTTTATCGTTAATTTCAATAATATCGCCAAACTTTAAACCGCCAATATGTAAAGATATTTCGCTAATTTTATAATTTTGTAAGGCTTCTAAAAGTGGCGTGCCAGAACAGTTAATAACGTCTTTTAAATATAAATTATTTACTTTACTAGTTATTTCAATATTACCACTTATAATATCGCCTAACTTAATGTCGTTCATTATTGAGTTTACAGCGTTAACTAAATTACCATTATTGTCGTGATAATGTTTTTCAAGCGGACAGTCACTTGTACAAGAAGCACCGTTTACTAAAATTTCTTCGTGTCCTAAAAGTTCGTAAACGTAAACGTCACCAATAATTGAGACAAACGATTTTCCGTTAATTAAATCACTAATTAACGAGTCGGCAAGTAAATTTTCAATTAACGTAACTTTAACAGTTCCATTACACCATTGATGTTCGCTTTCGTTATATTTATACCCCATAAACTCGCCTAATTTAATATTGTCGACCAAAGTTTTTAATTCAAGCGTACCCGAACTTAAATTAGATAACGTATATCCGTATAAATTATACATAATTTTATCCATTGCGCTATCTAAAACTAAACTAGTACCATCTAAATTAGTCCAAGTAGAATTGGCATCATTGTAAACGTAACCTAAAATATTACCAATTTTAACGCCGTTAATTATAGTGAGAATATCTATAGAGCCCGTCACGGCACTTTCAAGCGAAATATTTGAAATTGCGTTAAGTAATTCGTTTACATAGTTATTTGAAGCGTCTACCCAATAATAATTAGCCGTATGACCGTTATGAGCACAGTCAACTAAACAGTAACCGTCTTTATTTATGGCTTTATAACCAAAGGCTTTACCTAAATAAGCACCTTTTAATACACTTGAAATGCTGAACCCACCGTTTAAAAGTTCTTTTAACTTTAAGTCGTATAAGTTAACTGAAATTTCGCCGTCAAGCGTTGCACTTTCAATAGGAATGTATTTATATGTGCCGTCGCAAGCAGTTGTTCCGTTGTGTGCTGGACAAGTTGCGCCGTTATTATTACATAATACTTTTTGACACCACGCATTTGAAACGTATTCGTAGTTCATCAACTCGCCTATTTTCACGTCTTCAAAAATACTCATAATATCAAGTTGACCGTTTAAAGCGTCGTTCAACGAAAGGTTTGATAACTTATTAATTAAAATCGTAGCGTCTTCGTTACTAGCGTTAGCCCATAAGTAATTTGCTGAGTGTCCGTCGTGAGTACAATCAATCGAACAGTACCCCGATTTTTCTACAATATGGTAACCAAAAGCGTATCCTAAGTATACTCCACTAGACAATAAAGAAAGGTTAAATTCTCCTTTTAATAATTTGTCTACCGTTAATTCGTATAAATTACTCATAATTTTGCCGTCAATAGTAGAATCGTCAACAATTTCGTAAACGGTGTTGCTTTGGTCATCAACTTTATGATACCACTTACCGTTGCAGTCACTTAAATTATCGTGCGCCTTACAGTTTGCGGTATTATTACATTTATACATTGAAAATAAGTTACCAAG
>JAZOUX010000014.1:0-5401 GCA_045658325.1 Christensenellaceae bacterium
TACCTATTAATAATTTGGTCTTTTACGCTACCGTCTTTTTCAATAGCATCAAACAAATATTCACTCGATTTATAGTAGTCAATTTGTTCTTGTAAAGACCTTAACGTGTTTTGTTCGTCCGTACCGTCGTCAACTTGTAAAGACGTGGTTTTGGCTACTTGTTTTTCGTCTTTTACGGCATTTTCCCCACTAGAAAGACTTTGTTGCGAAGCACTAGTTATTTCGCTTTGTAGCCTTTCAGTTTCCCTTTCCAATTCTTTTACTCGCTGACAGCGTCTGGTAAATTCGGCTTGTAAAGAATTGTACGCGTCAAATAACGATTTAACGTCTTTAAACTTGCCTAAACTTACGTTATCGTCCCCTAAAACCTTGTCTACCGCTGTAGTGTGGGACTCAAAGTTGGAAGATGCGTTTTCCGTTATTTTTTCACCCGCTATATTTTCTTGCATATTTTATTCTCCTTGTGTTACCGTGCTTGTAAAAAGCATTTTTTTGTGTTCGTTTAAGTGGTTTATAATATTTTGCTTGCCCTTAAACTCTTTTGAAGTATTATCAATAGTTAATAAAAACCTAGTGTGCTCTTCAATATGAATTAAGTGTTCGTCGTAAACGTCAACACCTTTTTCTTGTTTTTCTAATTCAATATTTTCTTTTTCTGCTTTTGATTTATGTAAATTAGATATATCTTGAGTATTATCTAGCGAACCATAGCCCAATATTTCTAAAATTTTTATTTTAGTTCTTTGATTAATATTGCCGTCTTTATCAGTTAACAGCCCCGTTGAAAGCATTTCAAATACGGCGTTCTTTTTTTGTGCTGGCGTATACGCTAACTCGTTTTCGGTATCAAAAATAACGTCGTCACTAGATATATCGCTTGATTTAAAGTAGAATAAATTTACCTTTTTAGATATATCGGCAAAACGCATAATTCGTTGGTCGGTTGCGTATTGCTTAAAAAGTCTTAATATATGCTTTCCTATCGTTTTAACAGCACCTTTTATACTTTCAATCGTTTGCGATAACCTTGTTTCGTCTTGCTCTATTAAAAGTTCGATTGCCGTACCCGACATCGTTGACGACGGCGTTAACGACGTTCTTGAAATTTCACTAACGCCCGAAATGTTAATAAATTCGTTAAACAACCTTTCTTCTTCATAACTGAAATCTACCGGAATATTTGCCGACTGCATTATTTGTGGTGGGCGTGAGCCTTGTCTATAAACGATAACTTTGCCCGGAGATAAACCTTCGTCAGTTAAATCGTCGGTATCAACCGAGCCGTCTTCAACGCTTAAAACACCGTTACTTGCTCTATTTAAAAATTCGTGCTTTCTATTTTTTACGGCATTGTACGACCTTTGAAGTGGAATAATTCTTTCAACTACACTGTTACCAAAGAAATTACCACAGTTTATAAGCGAGCATTGCTTAATAAACGGAAAATCACGCTCACCGTTTTCACCGTTAAAGTAAGGAAGTTCGCTAATTTGTAAAAGTTCGCCACCACCTACCGTTATTATTCTTCCGTTCTTATGGTTAGGGCTTGGGCGTTCGTATTTTTCAATAATTAAAACGTGGTCGTGTAAGGTTGAAGATATATTTTTAGAATTGTTTATTCCGTTATACGAAAATCCGTTATTGATTAAGGTAAACGCATCTATATCTTCGCCTTTTATCTGTACCCCGTACAGTTGATAAACGTCGTCAACGTGCATTGCTCTTGCGTGAATTATGCTTTTACAGTCTTTAATTTCGCTATGGCAAAGACTGTCTGGAAATATTTCAAAAGGTGAAATTACGTCAACTACAACGTCGCCTTCGTACACTTTACCATCGTTGGTTTCGCCTAAAAGTTTACCACCCGTTGAAGAATAGGTAACTTTATAAAATGACGTACCCGTTATTTCTGACCACACCGTTGCGTTGGTAATAGATTTTTTTAAATTTAATCTTTCAAAAGTTGAATTTAAAATTTTTGAAGAAATTTCAGCAGTTTTTAAGTCGCTTTCTTCCCCACCCGTAGCCCTTACGCTCATATGTGGGCGAACTCTTTCAAGTTTTGCAATTCTAGTATCTAAGATGGGCGCAATATGGTTGTACACGTTGCGTGATTGCCATAAATAATACTTTTCTTGCTCTTTAATTTCACCATTTGGCGAAATTTCGCAGTATTGATTACCAGCGTAGTAATTTAAGTTTAATTGCCAAGTTTGTTCTAACTTTAACCTTTCAGTTCGCCTTAAATTAAAGTCTTGAATAACGCTTGCAACTAAATCTTCTTTAAAATTGTCGTTACTTTTGCTTTTTTTCATTTCTTTTCCCCTTTATATGCTCGTTTAATAACGTTTGATATATTTCTTTTGCACAGTCTTCGCACAGTTTTAGACTTTCACTATCGTTAGTTTCACTAGTCTTTTTTAAAGTATATTTTGCTAACTTATTACAACCTGAAATATCGCATACGATTTTACTTTTAGATTTTTCAACTATCATTGTTACTCTCCTTTAATAAGTTTAATAATCTTATTTTTTCTTTTTCTAATTCTTCGTCGGTCATACTAGTTATATCGTCAGTTTGCAAACTGTCGTATAAAAGTTTTACTGCCGATACGTCGGGTGGAACGTTTTTACTTACCACTTTTCGTTTTACCATACGAATTTCACCGTCGTCGTTACTTGAGTATTCTTCGGTAATTTCGGTAGTTTCGTAACCAATAGCCCGTTTTTTTAATGCTTCTTCAACTTGTTTATCCACTTTGCCCCCTTTTTCGTTTTAAATTTCTTATTAATTTTAATTTGTCTTTTTGAACTTCGTTCAACTGTTTGATTGGCGCTTCGTTATACGGTTTTGACATTATATAATAACGTAACTCGTCAAGCGAGTGGTCGTTTTGCTTTACGGGACAATCCCCCTTACCGTAACGGTAACCCTTGATTTCCCGTATTAAATTTACACAATTTGAAAAGATAAAAAGTTTATTGTTTTTAAAATAACTTTTTACCCTATTTATTCCTGTGAATAAATCTTTGTTTACGTTGGTATTGACGTAAATACCGTTTTCGTAAAATAGTTCGGCAACCGACTTAGAATAGGCTAAGGTTTTTTGATTTGCCGCCGAATCAATTAAAGCGTTTATTCCACCTGAAAAATTCCTACGCCACCCTATTTTGTCACATATACCTTTGATAATTGCCGAGTGTTCTTCAACGCTTAAACCTGCTTGATAATGCTCGGCAACCACATACACGTTTCCGTCATAGTCGACGCAATAAAAATGGCAAGATAAAGGGTTTTTTAGACCGGGGTCAATAGAAAGGGTATCTTGCCACTCGTATGGAACGGTAAAAGGCTGTATTACATGAATATTTTCGTCAAATTCGGGGTATACCGGCCCACTTTCATCGGCAAATTGACCGTAACGCCTTGATAAAAGTTGACTTTCACTCATTGACGAAACTAACTGTTTTATCTCTTTTTTAGATAAATACGGGTTATCGTTCCACTCGATAAACTCGTACCATACTTGTTTTGAATTGTATTTATTTAAAAATATTTCATCATAAACGAAAGTTAAACCTTTAAGCGGAGTCATAGTACCGAAAATATCGCCACGACGGTCTAAAACACGCATACGGCACTCGTCGTAAATATCTTTAGGTGGTTCTTCGTCAAACCATACGAAGTCTAACGAACTACCTTGAAATTTTTCACGGCCTTGGTCACAACTTTTAAATCCTATTACTGACGTTCCACCGAATACGTTTTTTATTTTAATTTGGTCTATGTACCCACCTTGCGGGCTTTCTTTTCTACCTTGAATCATCGTTATATCTAAAATCCAATCGGGATTTAGATATTTTAGTATTTTTTCTTGCGCAACGTCACGCTGGACTTCTCTTGTTAAAGACACTACCCAACCAAAAACGTTGTTTTTATTTTTTTTGTACGGGTGAATTCCCCTTGCTATATAAATGGCTTCGACAGCGCCACACTCGGTTTTACCCGTTCTATTTCCACCGAACACCCATCTGTTTTTCTTTTTACATTTGTGAAATGCAATTTGTTTTTTATGCTTCTTTTTGCCGGTATTATAGCGTGAAATTAAGTCGTTTTCATATCGACGGCGTTGTTCATTTTCAATTTTTTTTATTTTTGCAATAACGTCACTATTCACTTCGACGATTAACTCCTTAAAATTTCTTTTTACGACAATTTGCTTTTGATTTTTAGTAATATAATTGTTTTACTATGAAAAAGTTTTTATGTTTTACTTTACTACTTATAAATATTATTGTTTTTTACAACTTAGCCAGTCCTAAAAAGGTAAACGCTTCTACAAGCGAATATATGAGAGTTTTAACTAGTAACGCTTATATTTATCAAGACGATACTTTTCAAACTAAACTTTTTATAATCCCGTATGGATATTTCGTGTACCTATTAGAAGATTACGGAGATTACCGTAAAGTTAGTTACGGCTCTAATACCGATAACTGCCCGATAATCATAGGCTATATGAAAAACGTTGACTTAACTCAATATTTACTCGTACCTACTAAACCTTATTCTATTTTTACGGTAACGACAAATTATAGTGATATTTTATTTAACGACTACGATAGAACTACGCCTTACTTTAATATTCCTAAAAATAGCAATATGATTTATATTGGTGAATATATAAACCAAAAAAACGAAAGTTTAGCCTACGTTTACTATAACTCGAAATTAGGTTACGTTGACAAAAAAGCAATTAAGAGTTTTACCGTACCCGTTTCGCCAGATAAAATAGAACCCGACGTAGACGTAAACGAAAACGATGAAGAAAATCAAAGCAACCCTTCTTTTATTAAAAACGAAAGTTTGCAAATTATTATTATCGTAGGAATTTCAATTATTTCAATATCAGTCGTTTACTTTTTGTTTAAGCCAACTAAAAACAAAGTCGAACGTAGTAGTGATAAAAATTACGAATACTACGACGGTGTTGAATAATTATACTAAAATATTAATTTAAGCAATTTTGTATAAATATAGACTAATTTACATCGTATGTTTTTTACCTTCTTCTTTTATCATTTTAAAGTAGGTGGAAGCAATGTAATTTATTTTCATATAAGTTTTAGTAAACTGCTCGTAACCCATACCTTGACTTTCTAATATTTTAGAAAACCTTTCGATTGCTTTTATTTGCTTTCTAAAATAATTGCGTGAAGTGTGGTCAAAGTTTTCATCTTCGGGCATAATCCCAAAATACTTATACGCTATAAGGTTTTTATCTTGTTCACTTAATTTATTAAGTGAATTAGCCGTTTTTTCTTTTAAAACTAGTAAATCGTTCTTAATATTTATTAAAGCAATTATTTGGTTTGCTAACCTTTCTGTGCACTCGTAATC
>JAZOUX010000015.1:0-67510 GCA_045658325.1 Christensenellaceae bacterium
AAAGACTCAACGCATATCGTTGGAGTCTTATTTAAAAATAAAAATTCCTATTAAACAAATTGCCGAATTGTTAGGCGTTAATTATTCCACAGTTTACCGTGAAATTAAGCGTGGTGAATATATTTGTACAGAAAAAGTTTATGACGAATATGGTTTTAAAAAATTTAAAAAAACTAAACACTACAGCCCTGATATTGCGCAACAGCGTTATGAGAAAAACTTAAAAAATAAAGGTGCTGATATTAAACTTGGCAACGATTATGAACTTGCAGAATATATTGAACGAAAAATTGTAGATGAAAAATTATCTCCGTTAGCAGTTCTCGGTGAAATTAAATTTAAAAATTTATATTTTAAAACTACTATTTCAGTTAATACGCTTTATAGTTATATCTCTAAAGGCGTATTTGAACGACTTTCAATTAAACATTTACCTATCAAAAGCACGAAGAAAAACAATAAACGTAAACTCGTTATAAAACGTGCTCCTCGTGGTACAAGTATTGAAAAGAGACCTATTGACATACTTGAACGCAATACTTTTGGACACTGGGAAATGGACTGTGTTTGTGGACCTACCCGTAATAGTCTATTAGTTTTGACTGAACGTTTAACTCGTAAAGAAATTATTATTCCTATTAAAACGCAGTCGTCAAACAACGTTGTTTGTTCGTTAAATAAATTAGAATATAAATACGGTAATAAATTTAAAAAAATCTTTAAAAGTATTACCGTAGATAATGGTATGGAATTTAGCAACGTAGACGGACTTGAAAAATCTATTTTTAATAAACATAACAAGCGTACTAAACTATATTATTGTCATCCTTATTGTTCGTGTGAACGTGGTTCTAATGAGAGAATTAACCGTGAAATACGCCGTTTAATTCCTAAAGGAACGGACCTTTCTAAAATAAGCGATAGCGAAGTTAAACAAGTTGAAATTTGGGTAAACAATTACCCTAGACAAGTGTTAGGTTTTAATACTTCTGCCAAATTATTTAACTATTACCTAAATTTAGTTACTTAAATTTAATATTTAACAATATAAAAAAAGGCAAGCCCTTACGCTTGCCTTTTAGTCGTGATGCTAATACATTCTAAACTTACTTAAACTTTACGTTTAATACTTTTTTATTTAATTTAACTTGTAATTTCTCATAAACTTTAAAAATTTTAAAATTTTTTAACATTTTTTTGCATTTACTCTTGACATTTTCAAAAAAATTTTACTGTATGCTAAAATTTGACTTTTTTGTCTTTTTTGTGTATAATTTAAAGCATTAAGGAGATTTTTATGCAAGAACAGTCAACAAAAAAAGGTAATTGGTTTGCTCTATTACCTATCGCAGTTTTTTTAGTAGTATATATAGGAATAAGTTTGGCGTTTGATAACTTTTACGCAATGAGCGTTGTCGTAGCGTTTTTAATAGCAATTTTAGTTGCTTGTTTACAAAATAAAAACCTTAAATTTGACGATAAACTTGCCGTTATGGCTCAAGGCGTTGCCGATAAAAACATTATCACCATGATTCTTATTTTCTTAGCGGCTGGTATTTTTGCGGGAACGCTTGGCAGAGAAGGTGCAAAAGCCGTTGCCGATTTATTTTTAAGTTTTATTCCCGCTAACTATTCGGCACTCGTTTTATTTATTGTTTCGTGCTTTATTTCAACGGCTATGGGTACTTCGTGTGGAACGATTTCGGTAATAGCCCCTATCGCCCTTGAACTTGCCGTTATCACGGGTGGCTCGTTACCTCTTTACGTTGGTTCGGTTATAGGTGGTGCTATGTTTGGGGATAATTTGTCGTTTATTTCTGACACGACTATTGCTGCAACTTCAACTCAAGGCTGTAAAATGAAAGACAAGTTTAAAGAGAACTTTTTTATTGCCCTACCCGCTGCAATAATTACCCTTATTATTTTAACGGTATTTGCTCTTACTAATCAAACTGCTAACGGTTATACTCCCGACAATATTAACTTATGGCTTCTTATTCCGTACGTTTTAGTTTTGGTTGGTGGTATTGCAGGTGTAAACGTATTCGTAGTATTGCTTGTTGGCATAGTAACGGCTATTATAATTAAACTTTCGCTTGGCTCTTTACTTTTAACGGTAATTACTTCTATGGGAAGCGGGGCTAACAGTATGTTTGAAGTAATACTCGTAACGATGCTAGTTTCAATGCTTTCGGCACTTATAAAAGAACACGGTGGTTTTGATGCTCTTTTAAGTGGCATTAAAAAGGTATTTAAAGGTAAAGTTGGCGGTCAACTTGGTATTTCTTTACTTGTATCGGTAATGGACGTTGCTACGGCTAACAACACGGTTGCCATAGTAATTTCAGCCCCTATTGCTAAAAATATTAGCCAAGAATACGGAATAACTAACACTAAAACGGCTTCTCTTTTAGATATATTTGGTAGCGTAGTTCAAGGAGTTTTACCTTATAGTGCGCAAATGATAACGGCAGTCAGTTTGACGGGTGTGGCTACGGGCGCAATATTTCCTTACTTGTTCTACCCTTATTTACTTGGTATAAGCACTTTAGCGTTTATAATTATACCTGCTTTATTTAAAAAGAAAGCGTAATATTGAAAAAAGTTCAACCCCCGTTGGACTTTTTCTTTTTTATTTGTTATAATTTAGTTATGAATAAGAATTTTATTAATTACGCTCACCGTGGGGCAAGCGAATACTGTCCTGAAAATACTTTACTTTCATTTTATACCGGTCTTTATATGGGCGCTAACGGTATTTAAACAGACGTTCAACTTACTAAAGACGGCATTGCCGAGCTTTTTCACGACGATACGTTACTTAGGGTAACGGGTGAACAAGGTTCTATTAGTGATTATACTCTTAGCGAACTTAAAAAGTTTTGGGTTAGTAAGAACGGGTTAAAAGATAAAATTATTACTCTTGACGAGTTTTTTGAAAGATTTAAACATTTTTCAATTACCTTAGCTATTGAACTTAAAGGTGATAAAACGGCTTTACCTACGGCTTCTCTTATTAAAAAACACAACCTTGAAAACAAAGTAATAGCAACGTCGTTTAAATATAGCGAACTTTTAGATATTCACAAAGTTATGCCAACTTTACGCTTAGGGTATTTAAACATAGGCGAAGTAACGGTTAAACTTTTAGATAAAATGAAAAAAGACGGAATTTGCGAAATTTGCCCCGACGCTAAAATAGTAACCAAAGAAAACTGTGAAAAATGGCATAGTTTAGGCTTTAACGTACGGGCTTGGGGCGTAACAAATACGACTTTTATGAAAAATCTTTTACTTGCTGGCGTTGACGGTATGACGGTAAACTTTCCCGATAAACTTACGAACGAATTATTAAAACTTGATAATTAAAAAGTTTAAATATTAAAAGTCCAACTTTTTGAAATACACTTCTTAAAATATCTATCTTTTGGAGTGTTCTTCAAAGAGTTGGACTTTTTGTTTTAGTTTTTTAATTTGTTTAATTTTAAGTTCTTGCTTAGATTAAAATTTTAATCGTTTTTTTCTTCTTTTTCAACTTGCGCTGGTTTTTCGTCAATACCAACAACTTCGTCTACCGGCATTGCAAAGGCAATTCCTTGCGCTTCGTTTGTAGAACCTACCGAATTGTATAAACCCTTTAAAATTCCGTCGACTAAATCACTTTTAGCAAGTATCATAACAATTTCCTTTTCGGGAGTAATTGAAATATTAAAAATCTTTTCGGCTTCTTTTGAAATCGTTCCCCTACCGTTAATTACCGTGCCACCTTTTGCGCCACATGCCTTAGCAGTTTCCATAACCATATCTGAATAGCCGTCGTTTACGATTGCAAAAACGCATTTATAACCCTTTTTCATTATTTTTTACCCCCTTCTTTTACCGTTCTATCGTTGCTCAATAATTGATATATAGACACGCCGATTATACTGTCTAATGAAATAGTGTACGCAATACCTTTACCGTTTTTAACCGTTTTAAACTTTTCAGCGAGCGTTTCCATAGCATCTTTAATTTTATCTTCCCTAATAAACGAAAGTAAAATTGCCTTATCGCTTTCTGAAATTCCAAGTAAAGAAAGCATTTGCGAGTTCGCCGTTCCTTTGCCGTATAAAATCATTTGAACGTTTACTTCAAACTGCTCTAATAAATCGACGTAAAATATCGCCTTGCTTCTATCTACAACGGTAATTAAAATTTTTATTTTATGAACGTTAGACGTTTGTTTTTCAACTTTTTTACTGTCTTTAATTGCCTTTCTAGCCATATTAACTCCTATAAAAAACGAATAATTTGGTCGTCTTTATCGTCCAAAATCTTTCTCATTGCAAGTTTTTCGCTAAATTTCTTTCTAAAAATAGACGTAAACCCTAATAATTGAATAGTGATAAGCGGTGTCATTGCAACCATTGCTACTATACCGAAAGCGTCTGACAAAATATTACCACCGAAAGCAACGCAAGCGCCGATAGCAAAAGGCAATATGAACGTTGACGTAAGTGGACCAGACGCTACACCACCAGAGTCGAAAGCGATTGCCGTATAAATTTTAGGCACGAAAAAAGAAAGCCCTAGCGATATTAAATAACCCGGAATTAAATAGTACAAAATTGAAAAGCCGAAGATTATTCTTATAACCGATAAGCAAATAGATAAACCAACACCCACGCTTAACGCTATCATCATAGCCTTTTTTGAAATAGTACCGTGAGTAATTTCTTCAACTTGTTTGTTTAAAACGTGAACTGCCGGTTCTGCTAAAACGACTACTAAACCTAACACGAAGCCGACAATAGATACGGCAATAGGCGAAGTTTTTGCAAGTTCTTGCCCCATTTTAAAACCTATTGGCATAAAGCCAACGTGTACTGCCGTTAAGAATACGATTAAGCCAACGTATGTAAACGCCGTGCCAATTAAAATTTGAATTATCTTCTTTTTAGACAATTTTAAAAAGATAAAGTTAATTATAAAAAAGAAAGTTACTACTAAGCCAAGAGCAATACTAACGTCTTTAGCAGTTTTTAAAAGCGTACTTAAAACGTAAGGCATAATATTTTCAGCCAATGCGTAATCGCTAACGTTAGGTGTAGCAATATCTCCACCTTTAACTAAACTTAAAATTAAAACGGCTAAAATAGGACCAACCGAACACATTGCAACTAAGCCAAAACTGTTTTCGTTTGAACTTCTTCCACCTATAGCACTCGCTATACCAACGCCAAGCGCCATTATAAAAGGTACTGTAATAGGACCGGTGGTTACCCCACCAGAGTCAAACGAAAGTGGAATTAGTTGGAAATTATTCGAGTCGATTGAAAGAACGAATAAAGCCAAAGCAAATAACACCATATAAAAATATATAAGCATACTTGCTAGGTCTTTTTTAAAGACTATTTTTAACGTTGCAATTAACAAAAATAAACCTACGCCGACCCCAACGAAAATTATAATTAAATTGCTTCCTACTTGGCTTGCAAGTACGGTTAAATCGGGTTCGGCAATAGTTATTAATAGTCCCATTGCAAAACATATTAATAAAAGCAATTTTAAGTTTTTAGACTTAGTTAAACCTGAACCGACGTATTCGCCCATAGGAGTCATAGCAACGTCTGCCCCAAGCGTAAAAAATCCAATACCTAAAATTAAAAATAAAGCGCACACGCTAAAAACGGCAATCTCGTTAACCGACAAATTAACAAGTGGCGTAAAATTTAAAATTATAACTATTAGCGTTACGGGTAATACCGAGATTAAAGATTCTTTAATTTTGCCGTATAATAACTTTTTCATAACTAACTCCGCAATTATTCTATCACAAAAAAATTAAAAATAAAAGCAAAAATGAATTTTTTTTGTATTTTTTCATTTGTAAATGAAATTGGCTAAAAGTGATTTGTAAAACCTATTTCGTTATATTGCGACTTGTAGTCGCTGTTATATTAAATAAATTCATAACTTGCCGTACGAAAATATCACTAAGCCATAAAATTTTTTGCTTGGCGCTATCGCCTATGGCAAGAGCGACTAACCTACTTTATTATTTTGAAAACAATCTTTTTGCGTTGTTGTAAAAAATATCTTCAACGTCTTTAAAAGTTAAGTCAAGCATAATTGAAGCCTGCCTTATTGCTAAAATATTTTCTTCATATATTTTTAAAAACGGTACTTCTTTTTGTAGATTTGGACAAGTTTCTTCTAAAACCCAACAAAATTTATCAGCGATTGAAATTGGCTTGCCTTTTAAATTTGAAATAGGATAGTCAGTACCCCACGTTACCCTACTCGTTCCACATTTTTTAATAATTTGGAATATTGACGGGCTTTCGCATATTGCTGAAAAATCAAACCATACGTTATCTAAATGCTTAATTTTATCAACGCTTTCAACGGCAGTCCACGAAGCGAAAGAAGTAGCGCAATGCGCTAAAATTAACGTGGCGTTTGGATATTTTTTAGCCATTTTAATTATATAGTTTAAGTTATCGTTATCACTTAAAGCCTTGTCTTTTACCATATGTAAAGTTATAACCTTATTGTACTTATCGGCTATACAAAAAGCACTTTCTGGCAAATAATCTTCAATATTTAAATTAAAGGTTGATTTTTGCTTGTTAAGTGAGTGATAGCACTTAAACCCAACGATTTGTTCACTTTTTATTCTACTTAAAACGCTTTCTTCACTTTCGTAAGGCATTACTAAAATTTCGCCAACGTTAAAAGGATTTTTATATAATTCATTATATAAAGCGTCGTCACATACTTTTAAAAAATCGTTGTTTAACGCTATTTTTCTAGACGGATACGGCAAAATATTTACTTCAATTCCTCTACCTGAAAACGAGTTTTGCATATCCAAATAATAGTTTTGTAGCGTCACGCTTTTATCTTTGCCTAGCATATACTCTTTATCGTATAAATGCATATGAACATCGAACATTTTATTTGGCAAAAAGTCGTTTATTATTTTTTTAATTTCTAAATCGTTCATTATTTTAATTAAACCACGTTGATTATAATTTTGCTTGGCGTTTTTTAAAACGTAACGTCTTTATTTTGATAAAAAGAAAAGACGGTACCGATAGCAAAACAAATTTTCATCTATATTATCACCGAAAATTGAAAAGTGATATAAAGTAACAGTTACTTCAAAAATAAACGGTATTAAAACACCGATTTTTGTTTTTGACGTAAACTAGTTAATTACCCTTAAAATTCGTCTTGTAACGTAACAAAGTTCATTTATTAATTTACCTAACTATTTTATGCGTATTTTAACCGAAATAATAAGTGTTTAAAATTTTGCCATCACTACTAGTAACGGTAATTCTAAAATCGTTAGGGTTTATATAGTAAGCGCAACCTTTTATATTCGGACCGTCAAAATTAGCAATTCTAAGTAAAGGATTAGATGCGAAAGTATCTATAAAAATACCGTCTCTACGCCCATCAGTGTAATGACCACGACCAATGCCACCGTCAGCATACCAAATCATTGACGTACCGTATAAGTAATTGTTGTAAAATTTACCAAAATCTAAATCGCCGTTGTGATGATGATAACAACCCATACCGTTACGCGTACCCGCTAAAAATTCGCCAAAATATTTATCGCCGTCAGCCCAATGCACTATACCGTAACCGTTAAGTTCACCACCTATTACTTGCACCTTGCCTTCGTACGGACAGTCGTAATCGTAATCATATATACGCTCAACTTTTTTTGACTTGTCAAAAGGCATCATAAAAAGTCGCCAAGGAGTTAAATTATAACCACCACCCGTACTAATTTTTGTAAGATACCTTGTAACGTTACGTTTACTATCTACGTTTACAAAGTACAAGTAGCCGTCTTTATAACAAACGCCCCTATCTTTTAACGTACCGTGCTCGTAATAACATATAACGTAACTACCGTCAATATAACTTGAAGATATATAAAAGCCGTCGTATTTACAATTTGAGTCAACCGTACTAAAATTTACATACTTTTCGTAAACGAAAGTCATATAAGGGCCGTAAATTTTGCCGTTTTTGATATAACATAAATAACTTTCTTCATCGTAGTCTTTACCCCTATGCATAAACTGACCGTCGTAGCCCCCGTTACGATGCAATTCCGTTACATTAAGCGATTTGTCTGGTTTTACATAAAAACCAGTGCCGGTAGGGGTAGAGCCGTTAATTACTTCGCCCCAATAGTAATTACCACTACTTAAATTTATACTTGCCGTATTTATTTTATTTAACATAATTACTCCTTTTATATTTTTATTAATATAATAATTAGTTAATACTTTTACAATATTTTTATCATTGCGTGGCTACCTTTGTTAGAGCCTTTTTGTTTTTCAACGATAATTTGCTTGTCTATTCTGTTTTTAAGTTCTTCAACGTGCGAAATTATGCCTACCAAACGCCTACCTTCAGTCAAATCTTGCAAAGTTGATATTGCTAAACTTAACGATTCGCCGTCAAGAGAACCAAAGCCTTCGTCTACGAACATGGTGTCAATACGAACACCACCAGCCGATGACTGAATTTCGTCGGCAAGACCTAAAGCAAGTGATAATGACGCTTTAAACTTTTCTCCACCAGAAAGTGAGTTTACGGGGCGATAAGTGCCGTTATGATAGTCGTATACGTCAATATCAAGACCAACTTGCGAACTCTTACCTAATTCGCCAACCCTACGGACTAAATCGTACTGACCGTTTGTCATTTTTTGCAAACGAACGCTTGCACGACGAAGAATTTTATCAAAATAACTCATTTGAACGTACGTTTCAAACGATATTTTTTCTTTATCGTTTATTCCACCGTTTGCAGTGTCGGAAAGGGTGTTCATCCATTTATAATGTTCTTCTAATTCTTTACTTTCGCCGTACGCCTTTTCTATATTAATTAAACAAGTTTTGTTAGAATTAATAAACGACACGACTAATTCTTTGTTTTGTTGTAATTGATTTTTGCTTTCAATTATCTGAATTCTACGTTGCTTTTCGCTTACTAAATCAATACTGCATACCGTTTTTAACACTTCGTTTAATAATTGTATTGATTGTTGTGTGCTTAATAATTTTTCCCATTTATCGTCTCGAATTTTTTCAGCCGTTTCGTAACCGTCTTTTAAAGTTTTAACCTTTGATTTTAACTGCTCTAAATAAATATTCGCTTGAGTTTTGCTAGCAAATTTTAACGCCTTTATAAGATTTGCTACTTGAGTTTCTTTTTCTTTTTTGCTTGCTTTATCAGTTAAAATTGCCTTTTCAATCTCGACTTGAGTTTTGCGTAAATTTTCTAAAGCAGTTTCTTTTAAAGGACTTTGTTTGTCAATTTCAATCTTTTTATTAACGTTTAAAGTTTCAATATTAATTTTATTTTCAACGTCATCTAACTCTTGGTGTAGGCTAAAAAGTTTATCTTTAACGCCGTTTTCGGCTTTATCTAACTCAACGTTGACTAATAAAACTTTAACGTTTTCATTTATAGATTTTTTAAGCGTTTCAATTTTACCGTTAAGCGATGCGCAATTAAAACTTTTTTCTTCAGCCAATTTAGATTGAGTTTCGGCAAGTTGTTTTGCCTTTTTAAGTTCGGCTTCGGTAACGACGGTATCACTCATACTAGCAAGAATTGGGTGAGTAGTTGAACCACATACCGGGCAAGGTTCTCCGTCTATTAAAGCGCTAGCCATAACGCCTGCTTGACCGTCTAAAAAGCGTTTATTTAAGTCGTTATATTTATCGGCTAAATCTTTTGCGCTTTCGCTAATTTTTTTGTACTCGCTTTGCTCAGTTTCTAGTTGGCTTTCTAAGTTTTTTAATGCGTTTATACTTTCTAAAAGAGCGTTTAGTTTAGACTGTAATTCTTGTAAAAAAATTTTTTCGGCTTGATATTTAGCCTTGTTAACTTCAGCACTAGATAAAATTTTTTGCGTTTCTTTTAAATTTTTTAACTCGGCTTCTTTTTCAAGTAACGTTTCTATGCCCGTATCAAAATAGGTTTTATTTTTTAAAATACTATCTTCTAAAACTTTAACTTGACTTTGTAACTCGTCTAATAGGTCGTATTTAGAAAGTTCGTTTTCAATGAGAGTAATTTCTTTTTCTAAACTTATAATTTCTGGCTTTTTAGCAATTTCAACGTCTAAACGGGCTTGCGCCGTATTGTAATCTTCAGTTAGCCTTGGCAACGTATTCTCTTTTTTATTGCGTTCTTCTACTGCTTTAGCGTATTCTTCGGCTTTGCCTATTGAAGCATTTACAATTTCTAATTCTTGCTCGATTAACGATAATTTTTCTATAAGTTTCTTTTCTTCGTCGGTGTAAAAGGATATTATTTCACCCAACAAATCTATAATTTCTTGAGTCGTCAACTCTCCATTTTTCGCCTTATTTAAAGAATCGTTAAAAGGACTTTCAGCGTCGCAAACTATACCTTTAACGTAAGTTAAAATATTTTCTTTTTTAGATTTAAACTTAGAATATAATTCTTTGGTTTCTTCTTTTATTTTATTTTGAATTGCTTCAAATTTATGCGTTTTAAATATTTGACGGAATATTTTTTGACGGTCATCAGTTTTTTCTACGAGAATTTTCGTAAATTCACCTTGCGCTAGCATTGCAATTTTTGAAAACTGCTCGTAATCAACTCCGATAATATTTTTAACGGCTTTACTAACTTCCGTTTTACTTTTATCAACAATTCTTCCATCTGGATAATGAAGTTCGGCTTTTGCGCCTTGTTTAGTCGTTCCTTTGCCGTTTAACTTTTGCCTAAAGTATTCGGGGCTTCGTTTTATTTTATATAGTTTTTCATTACATAAAAATTCTAACTCAACGAACGTTTCAGTCGTATCGTCGGCGTACTTAGAACGAAGCGTTGAAACACCACGCTCCGAACCACTAGTCGTGTCGAAAAGAGCGTAGGCAATAGCATCAAATATAGACGTTTTGCCTGCACCCGTAGTGCCTGTTACAAGAAATAAACCACTTTCGCCAAGTTTATCTAAATCAAGGGTTACGCTTTTTGCGTAAGGACCAAATGCAGACATAGTTAACTTAATAGGTCTCATTATTCTTCCTCCCCGATTTTTTTGATTAGTGATTTTATGTATTCAGTTTGATTTTCGCTCATTTTAGCGTTGTTCCTTTCAAAATAAAACTCACTAAACAATTCAAAAACAGACTTTTTATCAACACCGTCAGCCCCTAAAATAGTAGCGTTTGCTCTCGTTCTTGCATTGTCGTATTTAAGTTCTAAAGCGTTTTTATAAACCGTTTGAAGCCTACTCATTGCGCTAGCAATTTCATCTTCGTCAATTAAGGTTATTTGAACGTAGTCGTCAGTCCTTTTTGTTGCGTCGATTAAATCGTCAAATTTACCACGAATTTTTTTCATATCTCTAATCGGCGTTAAGTTTATCGTTTCAATTATAACGTTTGCACTCTTTTCGTTAAGCGTTACTACCGTTACCGATTTAGTATCGTCGGCTTCGGCAAACGAATATTTTAAAGGCGTTCCCGAATAGCGTATTTTGCTAGACTGACAGTATTGTGCGCCGTGTAAATGACCTAAAGCAACGTAATCAAAATCTTCAAAAACGCTAGCGTCAACGTTATCAGTACCACCTACCGTTTCTTCCGACTCGCTACGCTTTGCGCCCGTTACGAATTGGTGAGTTATTAAAACGTTACGCTTAGTTTTGTCAATATTCATTTTATCAACTGCAACCCTTAAAGCATCGGTATAAGACTCGATTATTTCGTCTTGATAAAACCTACGCACATGCGACGGCTTTATAAAAGGTAGCATATATACGTTTAATTCGCCATATTCGTCGTTTAAAGTTTTTGCAATAATTTCACCGTTATATACGGGTGATAAATGTATACCGGTAGCGTCCATTATTTGTGAGGCAAATGCAATACGTTCCGCCGAATCGTGATTACCGCTAATTACAAACACTTGCAATTTGCGTTTTGCTAAGTCGACTAAAAAACTATCAAAAAGTTGAACGGCTTCAGCACTAGGAAGGCTTTTATCGTAAACGTCGCCGGCAATGAAAATGCCGTCGGGTTTTTCTTGGTCTACGATATTTATAATTTGATTAAGTATTGCTTGCTGGTCTTCAATAAGCGAAGTTTCGTGCAAGCGCTTGCCTAAATGCAAGTCAGATAAGTGAATAAACTTCATACAGCCCCCCTTTTTGTTATTTTTTTATTATAAATTTTAAGAAATTGATTTTTTATAAACGTAAACTATTTGTAAAAGATTAGTTTTCCCATGCCAACTAACCATTAAACGCTATAACCGTTAAAGCAACTTTTCACTATATATAGCCCTTTCACCACCTATAAACTTAGCACGAGTACGCGCGCCAACGACTAACGCTTGTCCAATTTTATTATTTTCTAACCGTACGGGTACTGCCACTTTTTTTAAGTGCATACCTATTAAGGTTAAACCTATATCTAAGCCAGCGTCGGCTTTAATTTCTTCAACAACAATCGCGTCATTTAAAAGATTATACGCTTGGGTTGCTAACGACCCCCCTGCTTTTGGCTGTGGTACGACGTTTACTTCTTCGTAAAGTTTTGCCACTTCTCTTTCAATAACTATTGCTCTATTCAAGTGTTCGCAACATTGAACGGCTATAAAAACGCCCCTTTCTTTAGCACTATCGTAAAGACCGTTAAAAACTTCTTTTGCGATTTCAGGGGCAGACTTCGTTCCTATTTTTTCGCCCAAAATTTCACTAGTAGAACAACCTACTACCACTAGGCTACGCTTTTTAAGATTAGCCTTAATTATAATTTCTTCCATTGCGTTTTTTGCTTGTTCGTATAACGTTTTACCCATAATTCACCTATTAGTTAAATTATAACAGTGCGCACTAAATAAATCAACTGTTTTTATAAATTGCTTGATATTTAACTAGGTTTACGCTGTTACATTAAAAAAGCAAAAATGGAATAATTAACGGTATAGACTTAGTAATTTTTGCCCTTAATAAAAGTATAACGCAGTCTTATAAAAAGTGTGAAATATAGTAAATAGTGGCGTAGTAAACACAATCGGCGTAAGTAATACGACTTAAGGTTTTACTATTTTATTATAAAAAGCAACAAAAAAAGCGAAAAAAGGATGGTAAAACTATATTAAAATTAAATTATGTTTGGTCTTATATATATTTTAATTGTTTATATGGTAGTTTTTGGGGCTTGTTTTTTAATTAAGTTTTTAGTAAAAAAGTTTACAAAAAAAGAAGAAGTAGCCAATACTTCTTCTAAAATTTATTACGTTACTAATAATCATAAACCTAAACGCAAAAAAAGGAATAAAGCCCCCGATATAGCAATCAAAGGCGCTGTTATAGATAAAGACGAATTTGAAAGTTAACTTTACCTAAACACCTTAATTTTTGCCATAGTAAATATGGCTATGAGTTTGCTTATAACTAATAAGTTTAGCGTTTTAAACTAAAATTGATAGTTAATAGCGACGTATCACTACCCGACTATTAAAAAGTTTAATTAGTTAGGGTTTTCAATTTTTTCGCCTTCGCCCCAAAGTCGTTCTAAATGGTAAAATAACCTTGTTTCGTCGTTGAAAATGTGTAAAATAACGTCACCAAAGTCAATAATTGCCCATCTTCCGTCTTGCAACCCTTCTTTTCTTAAAATTTTTGCTCCTGCTTTTTCGGCTTCTGCTTCACAAAACTCAGCAAGTGATTTTACTTGGGTTGTCGACCTTGCACTTGCTATTACGAAGTAGTCTGCAATAGAAGTTTTTTCTTTTACGTCAATTTTTACTATGTCGTAAGCCTTTCTTTTTGTAAGACTGTCAATAATTATTTGTGCCGTTTGTAATGAATCCATATTATTCTCCTTTTATACTTGCAGTATATATAACTTTTGTATTTTTATCAATTTTTATTCTTTCGCTTATTTCAACGCCGAAAATCAGTAAAATTTGATTGTCTACGGCAATAAGTGGTATTAAATCACGCTTAAACCTAGTAATTTTTTTGTCAATGAAATAATCTTTAAGTTTTTTTGTTCCACCTGAAAATTTAGTAAAAACGTCACCGTTTTGGCGTGTACGAATTACGGCGTTTTTAGGAATTTTTTGAGCGTCAAATTTTAAATCTTTATCGTTTTTACCAATTAAATCTTCAATTTTAACGGTGCAGTTATTAAAATTAAAAGTGCCTAAATTATACTCGTAAACGGTTTGGTCTTTTTTAGGTAAATCATAATAAAACACCAACTTTTCGTACTCTTTAGTAACTTTAATTTCGTTTGCTAAAATAATATAAGTGCCGTTTTGTTGAGTTGCTAAATTAACGCAAGCATCTATATGCTTTTTAGTATAATCTTTTTTTAAACCGTACTCTTTTAAAATTAAAATTATAGCCCTTTTTAATAAAACGGCTGGCGCATTAACCAAAACCGATAAATTTTCTTCTTTAAAATTGACTAATTCTTTCGCTTGAGCGTCTAGAAATTCGTCTTCTTCAATCGCTATTTTTGAAAAGGCGTTAATGTTATCTATCGCCATAGGGAACTTTTCATCAATTTTAGTTAAAAGTTCGTTTCTAATATAGTTGCGTGAATATTGACTATCAAAATTAGTTAAATCTTGCACGAAAGGAATATCGTTTTTTTCAATATACTCGTCAATTTGTTGACGCTTTACGTCGATAAGTGGTCTAATAATGCGATTTTTATTGGCGTTTATGCCACTAAGACCTTTAAGCCCCGTACCCCTAAATAAGTTAAAAAGCACGCTTTCAACGTTGTCGTTTAAATGGTGTGCCGTGGCGATTTTTAAAGACTTATCTCCGTTTAAAAGGTCTTCAAAAATTTTATACCTTAAAATACGCGCGCCTTGTTCAACCGAATAGCCGTTTTCTTTTGAAAATGAAATAGCGTCAACCGTATATAATTTTATAGGAATATTAAGTTTTTTGCAATAATTTTTAACAAAAAGACTGTCTTTTTTACTGTCGTCTCCCCTAATACCGTGTTCGATATTTACGGCAAAAAGGGTAAGATTATATTCGTCTTTAATACTATATAATACGCTTAAAAGACACATACTGTCCTTGCCCCCCGAAAGAGCAACGGCAATTTTGTCGTTTTTGTTGATATGTGAAAGATTAATCATTTTTTTCTTGTTTTTCGTATTTAAACATTTTATCCATCATAAGCATCATAATTTTATGCGGTAAAATTTTTGCTAAAAATCTAATGAAAGATGCGTATAAGCCTGGTACGACGTAAGAACATTTGCTTTTATCTAACTTATTGTACGCTTTTTTAACGACGAAATCGGCTTCATACATAACGTCGAACTTTTTAATTTTTTCCTTTTCGTTGGCTTGTGAGAAAAATTCCGTTTTTACCCAATAAGGACATAAGCATAAAACTCTAATTTTTCTACTTTTAAGTTCGTGGCCAAGCGCCCTTGAATAACTTAAAACGCCCGCTTTCGTCGCAGCGTATACGGCTAAATGTGGAACCGGCTCGAAAGAAGAAAGCGAGCCTACTTGCAAAATTTTGCCACCTTCTCGAATATACGGTAAAACTATTTGGGTTACTTTTATTAAAGCCTTAAAGTTAAGGTCGCACATATCTTGTAAAGCGTTTATATCGGCGTTTTCAACTTTACTAAATTTGCCAAAACCACTTGCGTTTACTAAAAGTTTAACGTTTGGATTTTCATTTTGTAACTTTTGTTGTAAAATAGAAAAACTTTCGTCTTTTAAAAGGTCGATTGCGATAGGCACGACTTTTGCTTTACACTTAGGAATAAGAGCATTTAAGCGTTCTTCACGCCTTGCAATAACCCAAATTTCGTCTAAAGCGTAACGCTTGTCCCCTTGAATAACGAACTCGTTACCCATACCTGAAGATGCACCCGTAATAATAGCAATATTCATAAAAACCCCCAAATAGAATAATTAATTATATATTATCATAATTTATTAATAAATACAACTAATGGCGTTTATTTTTACGTTTAGATAAATAAAAAGTTAAATTACCACTTAAAAAAGTTGTAAATTTACAAAAAAAAGTGTATAATTTGACTGTACGTGGATATGGCGGAACTGGCAGACGCGTTGGACTTAGAATCCAATGGGCAACCATGCAGGTTCGATTCCTGTTATCCACACCAAAAAAGAGAGTTCGTTTTGAACTCTCTTTTTTGGTCTATCATTATTTTTCATTAATACTATATTTTTTGCCAATAATAGCCCTATTAATTTAATATAAAATTAGTTGAATTAGAACATAAACTTGCTTTTTAGTCTTTTTACCTTTATTAAACTGTTATTATATTCTACTCTTTTAACCATTTTGGAGTAAGAGTAACATCGGAAGCAATATCCCAAATTCCAGAGTCTACTTTTGTGTTCCCATTATACCAGCCAAGGAAAGTATATCCTGTTCTCGTAGGAGTTGGCAACGTGTGAGATGCTCCAAAGGTTACCGTTGTCGAAACCGTTGAAGAAGTATCATAAACATAACCTTTTACGGTGCTCGAACTTGCTGTTGCTGTGCTTGTGGGATAAGCTGCACCTGATACATAGAATGTTCCAGCACTACTCGAACCACTGCTATAATTGTACAGACTTACGTAAATAACATCACCTGCATTGGCACTAAATGTAGCCGAGCGGCTTGTATTATTACCATACAAGTTGTATCGGCTCATGATGGTAGTACCTTGTGTAGCATTATATACGGTGATATAGTAATCTCCCGAAGTGAGGTTTGCATAGAAGGTGTAAGAGCCTGACTTGTAGCAAGTAAAGTAATAGTAGTTGGGGCTTGAACTATAAGAGGCTGTTACACTAAATGTTTTTTTATTCGAAGAACTGTTGTAGTTCTTGATATCAACATATTCTCTTGAAGATGCCGAGGAAGAAGATACCATAGATACCCACTTTGCATAGAGCGTAGTATCGGTGGTAATTGTTCCGCTAAAATTATATGCTGTCGTGCAAGAGCTGTTGGTGTACCAACCTGCAAATGCATATCCGCTTCTTGTAGGAACTGTAGGATAGCTCAAGGTTTGACCGTTAGTCAATGTAACCGTAGAAGACGTCGAACCACTATAATTGTAATTAAAGGTTACTTTTAATCCTTTTATAGGTGAAGTGTCAACATATGTTATATTGTATGTCTTTGCTGTCCATTTTGCGGTTAACATTATATTTTCTGTTATCCCCCAAGGTTCAGTATTGTAATTATTACTTCCATTACACCAACCTTCAAAAGCGTATCCCTCTTTCGTAGGTACAGGAATATCTCCTGACTGTATAAAGCTGTTTTCTTCAACAGTTTGAACTTCTAAAATAGTGCCGTCAACATTTAAAAATGTAACAAGAAAAGTATAGTTACGATGTATCGTTACAACATAAGTTTGTATAAACGTTTCGTTAACATTTTCCATAATATAAAAGATATTGTCTCCTTCATTTAATTGTACAACCTTTGTCATTGGAGTTAATACGCCGTATTCATCAAGGCATACAACATAGTTAGAATTCCCATTTACTTGTATTTCATTTGAAAAATTAAAATAATGAGTGTTATTTGAAACAGTGCCGTAAACATCATTTTCGTTGACAGTTAGAGTTTTAAAAGTAATTTCATCAGTATTATTGTTTGCCTTACTAATACAAAGTATTATTGCCACCGCTAACACACATACAGCCAATACCGCTATTAATAAAATTAAAACTTTCTTTTTCGTTATCTTTTCCATAGGTTCCTCCTAAAATAAAAAATGCGTCAACCGAAGTTAACGCACCGAAAAATGCAAAACTCCAAGTTGTCGCCAAACGAACTTTATCGCAAGTATAAGCATAGCCATACCATCGAACGGGAGTTGCACTTTTACCAAATGAAATTCTGTTCGAATAGTATGAGAAAATAAGAGCATAATTATCCTATAAAAAAGAAACTACGCCTATTTGCGATAATATTAAGTTCGTTTGGCATAATCATTATAGCATATGAAAAACACTTTATCAAGTAATTTTATAAATAATAGATAAAAGAATTTGACATAAAAAAGGCTTTCAAAAGAAAGCCTTTTTTGGTCTACCCGGCTGGATTTGAACCAGCACCTATAAGAGTCGGAGTCTTATTCTCTATCCAGTTAAGATACGGGTAGATAAATTTACCTTACGCAAAAAACTGCGATAGACATAGAAATTTTTAATTTATAATAAAAGTGTAGCCCACTATACTTCGCAAAAGCGAAATATGGTGGACTTTTCTTATCCACGAAAGATTAAATAATTTTAGTTTAACCAAGCGTAGCGAACACCAACTGCTTTAGCAGTTTTATTTTTAGCCTTGTGGCTAAAAGTTATATGCAAAACAAGTTTTGCGTTATATTTTAACGTGTAGTAAAAGTTATATTATATTTGCCATAACTCGCCAAAGGCGAATAAAACTTTGCTTAGCAAAATATCACTGCATTAGCAATATAACTTGCCATTAGGCAAATATAGTTGTGCCGTAGTGATAATCCCTTTCGCTACGGCACTAAAGCGTAAGGCGTTTTTTTATTTTATCGTGCTAATATCAAACGGCGTTGATTGATATACGTAGTAGTTAAGCCAGTTTGAATATAACAAGTTAGCGTGCGAACGCCACGAAACTATAGGCTCTTTCGTCGTATCGTCGTTTGGATAATAGTTTTTAGGAATTTTTATAGGTTTATTTTCATTTAAATCCCTAAAATATTCGTTTGAAAGAGTGTTGGCATCATACTCTGGGTGTCCCGTTATAAAAATTTGTCTGCCCCCGTCGGTTGCTATGGCGTAAACGCCCGCTTCAGTTGACGTTGCTAAAATTCTTAATTCTTTAACAGCCTTTACTTCTTCTTCTAAAATAGTAGTGTGGCGTGAGTGTGGAACTTTAAAAACGTCGTCAAAACCACGGAACAAAATTGACCTTTTATTGCAAATGGTATGGTCGAAAACACCAAAAAGTTTTTCGTCTAAATCATACTTTTTAATTCCGTAATGATAGTAAAGTCCTGCTTGAGCCCCCCAACAAATATGCAAAGTGCTATAAACGTGGGTTTTGCTCCACTCCATAATTTCAGTTAATTCTTGCCAGTAATCAACCTCTTCAAACGGCAAGTTTTCAACGGGAGCCCCAGTAATAATCATACCGTCGTAATTGTTTTGCTTTACGTCGTCAAAAGTCTTGTAAAAGGCAAGCAAATGTTCTTCAGGCGTGTTTTTTGATTTATGTGATTTTGAGTGTATAAGTTCAATATCTACCTGTAGCGGTGTATTTCCAAGTAATCTTGAAAGTTGCGTTTCAGTTTCAATTTTCTTAGGCATTAAGTTAAGTATAAGAATTTTTAACGGTCTTATATCTTGCGTCATTGCCCTATTTTCCGTCATAACGAATATATTTTCGTCGTGAAGTGTTTTTACCGCAGGTAAATTGTTTGGAATTTTTATAGGCATTTTAATTATTCCTCGATTTTATCTAATGCTTGGCGAATATCGTTAATTAAATCTTCTGCGTTTTCTATACCGCAAGAAAAACGTACCATATCTGGATATACGCCTGCTTGTATTAATTCTTGGTCACTCATTTGCCTATGCGTTGCACTTGCTGGATGTAAACAACAAGTTCTTGCGTCGGCAACGTGCGTTTCGATTGCTGCAATTTTTAAGTTTTTCATAAATTTTTCAGCACATTTTCTTCCACCTTTTACACCAAAACTTACTACGCCACAAGTTCCGTTTGGCATATACTTTTTAGCAAGTTCGTAGTACTTGTCCCCTTCAAGTCCCGGATATATTACCCAACTAATTCTATCGTCGCTTTGTAAATACTTAGCAACGCTTAATCCGTTTTCGCAATGGCGTTTCATTCTAACGTGTAAACTTTCAAGACCTAAGTTTAATATAAAAGCGTTTTGTGGTGCTTGAATTGAGCCAAAATCTCTCATAAGTTGCGCCGTTGCTTTGGTAATAAACGCACCTTCTTTACCAAATTTGGTAGCGTAAGTTATACCGTGATAACTATCGTCTGGCGTACAAAGACCTGGGAATTTATCGGCGTTAGCCATCCAATCAAATTTTCCACTATCAACGATACAGCCACCTACTGCTGCACCGTGACCGTCCATATATTTAGTAGTTGAGTGAGTAACTATATCAGCACCCCACTCGAAAGGACGGCAATTTATCGGCGTTGCAAACGTATTATCAATAATAAGCGGAACACCGTGTTTATGCGCAACGCGTGCAAACAGTTCAATATCTAAAACGGTTAACGCTGGGTTAGCGATAGTTTCTCCAAAAACGGCTTTTGTGTTTGGTTTAAAAGCCTTTTCAATTTCTTCTTCGGTAGCGTCAGGCGAAATAAAAGTAAAGTCAATACCCATACGCTTCATTGTAACCGAAAATAAGTTAAACGTTCCACCATAAATTGATGAAGAAGATATAATATGGTCACCGTTCGACGCTATATTGAAAATTGCGTAAAAGTTTGCCGCTTGACCAGAAGAAGTTAACATAGCCATACTTCCACCTTCAAGTTCGCATATCTTTTTAGCAACTAAGTCGTTAGTTGGGTTTTGTAAACGTGTATAAAAATAACCAGATGCTTCTAAATCGAAAAGTTTACCCATATCTTCGCTAGTTTCATATCTAAACGTAGTGCTTTGATAAATAGGAATTTCCCTAGGCTCACCGTTGCCTGGGCGATAGCCCCCTTGAACGCAAATAGTTTCAATTTTATTTTTCATTGTAATCACTCTTACCCTTTTGCATACAATAATTTTATCAATTTTAACACAAATTTTATATTATTGTCAAGCATACAAAGTTTTTATTAAAAATAATAAAATATACTTTATTTTTTATAATAAAAGTGCTACAATATTAAAAAATAAACTTTTAGGAGAAAAGTATGAGTCAAAACGTTAATTTTAAAGAAATTTTAGCACAGTTTTTAATAAAAGGCGAATTCGTTAGTTGTGAGCCTTACGGGGAAGGTCATATTAACCGTACCTATTTAGCAATTTTTAACCAAGAAGGTAACCGTAAACGTTATATTTTACAAAAAATAAACTCTACCCTTTTTAATCCTATTGAAAAACTTATGAGAAATATTGAACTTGTTACCGAGTTTAATAGGGCTAAAATTATTGAAAGGGGTGGTGACCCTGATAGAGAAAGTTTAACTGTCGTTCGTACGGTTGACGGCAAAACTTTTTTAAAATTAAGTGAAGAAGATTATTACCGTGTTTATATTTTTATTGAAAATACCGTTGCTTACCAAACGGTTTCTAACCCACAAGACTTTTATTATAGTGCAATAGCCTTCGGTTCGTTTAACAATCTTTTAGCCGAATTCGACGCTTCGCAACTTTATGAAATTTTACCTAATTTCCATAACACTGTAAAAAGATTTAACGACTTTAAAATTGCCGTTAAAAACGATACTTTTAACCGTGCAAAAGACTGTCAAAAAGAAATTGACTTTATTATGGAAAGGGCTCATTACTACTCTAAAATAGTAGATATGTTAGCAAGTGGCGAAATGCCTTTAAAAGTTACGCATAACGATACAAAACTTAACAACGTTCTTTTAGACGATAAAACGGGCGAACCGGTTGCCGTTATTGACCTTGATACAATTATGCCTGGCTCAATTTGTTACGACTTTGGCGACAGCATAAGATTTGGTTGTAACCCTTGCGCTGAAGACGAAAAAGATTTATCTAAGGTTAATTTTAGATTTGACTTATATGAAAAATATCTTGACGGCTTTTTAACTGCTCTTGGTGATAGAATTACTAAGGTTGAAAAAGACAATTTAGCCCTTGGCTCAATTTTAATGACTATTGAGTGTGGTATGAGATTTTTAACAGACTATTTACAAGGCGATACATACTTTAGAACTCACCGTCAAGGTCAAAACTTAGATAGATGTAGAACTCAACTTAAACTAGTTAGCGATATGGAAAAAGTTTTAGACAAAATGAACGCTTTAGTTAAATAACCTTTAGTTGTATAAATTAAAAACAACTTTTATCGGTTGTTGTTAGTGATTTTTAAGACATTATTAAAGATTAACGTGTTAGTGCGTCAGTAATAAAAATTATTACTGACGCACTAATTGTTTTTATTTATCGAGATTATATCGCCTTTAATTAGGGCGTTTTTTTAAATTACTGTATTTGCTTTTTGTGGCTAATCCACCACGAATATGCCTTTCTTGTAAATTGATTTGTAAAATATCTTTTACTTTGTAATATAATTCAAGGTTTATATCTTTAAGTCTAACTACCATATCTTTATGTACCGTTGATTTACCAACACCAAACACTTTTGCCGTGCTTCTTACCGTTGCCTTATGCTGTAAAATATATTCGGCTTCTAAAACAATTCTTCGTTTAAGATAATTATACACTTTTATTCCCCTTTCTATATTGTATGAAAGGGGTTTTAAATATATTCTAACTAAGTTTAACTAATTGATTTTTAAAAAAGGCTTTTTGTTTATTCTTTTTACGCTTACCTAAAAAATATACGTTTAAGTTCATACCACTAATTAACGCCTTCATTAAAATATATAGCCACATTAAAAATATTACTATAACTGAAATTGCTCCGTAAATTTTGCTAAAATTTGCAAAATAATTTATATAAATAAAAAAACCTACCGTCATTATAATTGAAAATACGCAAGTATATACCGAGCCGATTAAAACGTCTTTAACCCTAACTTTATAAGGACAAGCGTATACGTTTAACATAATTATAAAAACTAAAAAACTTAAAATAAACGCGCTATAATTTATCGTTTTTCCTAGTACTTGACCAAAAAAGCCATACGAATATTTACTTATAAAAAAGTAAAGTCCGTAAAAAAGGGCAAAAGCAAACAAAAATAAAGTCATAATTCCTAGCGACGCTACCCTAACCAACATATTATTTTTACCTAAATAGTTGTAAACTATTTCCCCCGTACGTCGTAGATGGTAAAAAAAGTTGGTTGCCGAGTAGGTTGAAATTAAAACGGCTATAATATTACCACTAGTACCTAAATTTTTAGCAATTTCAAAAACGTAGTCTATAACTTGCTTGATATCTAGTGAAATTTCACCTAAAAACGAACTGTCTATTTTAGTGCCGAAAGCCGATAAAGTTAAGGTCGTTAAATAGGCAAGTGGGACCATTTCAAGCAAGGCAAAATATACTAGTGCTCCAGCGAGAGTTGAACTTTTTTTTGAGTTTATTATTTTATTATACGAAAAAAGACTATAAAAAAAATTGCCCATACGTTAAGTATAAGCAAATTTTTTATTTGTTAAACGGTATAAAGTAAACTTTATAAAACTCTTACGCCGTTTATTAATAAACCGTATTTATAGCCTAATAATTCGGCAGCCTTTTCGCACATAAGCATTCTCGTGTGATATATTTCAAAATAGTCGGCAACCGAGCATAAAGTTAAGTCAGTTTCAATAACGGTATCAATACGCTTTTTCTTAGCGTCGACTTTAACGTACGAACTGTTTACAGCCAAATTAACCCTATCGTGAATATTCATATCTCCGTAAATAACTTTATGAGTTACCCTTGATTTGTGAACGTCGCTTTTATCAGCAATAATAAGAGCAGAACAAATTGGGCTTACGGGTATACCGTGCTTTTCATCGTGATTACCTATTGCCATCATAACTTCGGCGGCATCAGCATAACTCATACCTCTATCAACTAAAAGCCTATAAGCAAGTAACGCCCCTGATGACGCGTGATTATGCCTTGCTAAGGCATTGCCTATATCGTGTAAATAACCTGCTATTTCACCAAGCCAAATACTTCTTTCGTCTAAACCTATTTCTTTTAAAATCATACTAGTCCAAGAAGCGACAATGCTACAATGCCTTTGCGAGTGCTCGGTAAAATTGAGCGCGTCAATTTGTTTTTCGCACGTTTCCATTATCGCTTGAATTTCTTGGTCTTTTTTTAAGTCTTTTATAGTTATCATTTTGCCCCTATTATATTTTTACAGTATATATTTTGCTATAAATTTCTTCGTACTTATCTCGATAAAAAAGGTTTGTTCCCGGCGTTGTAATTGAAGCCGTACCAGCGGCAACTGCCGAGCGAAGAATTTCTTGATATTCGGCACCCTTTTCAGTCGCAACGCTTACCGCTGCTACCATACTGTCGCCAGCACCTACCGTAGAGTTTACTGCTACGCTTGCGCTTTTGCAAAAATACGCTTGACTGCCGTTAGTTAAAATTGCACCTTCTCGACCTAACGATAAAAGAACGTTTTCAGCCCCCTTATCTATAAGATAATTACAGCCTTGCAAATATTCTTTTATAGTATCTAATTTTTTGCCTACGGTATTTTCAAGTTCAACTAAATTAGGTTTTGCTAAATACACCCCACGGCTTATTGCCGATAAAAGTTTTTGACCTTCTGTATCTACTATAATTTTAGCGTTTTTGTTTACGCTATCAACAAGTTCGCCGTAATAACCGTCGTCAACCCCTTCGGGTAACGAGCCACTAATTACTACTACGGAAGCGTTTGTTGAAAGGTTATTAATTAAACTTAAAAGTTCTTTTTGTTTAGACCTTTCAACAGTTTCGCCTTTATCGTTAATTTCAGTTAGCATAGACTTGTTGTCTACTATTTTATAGTTTATTCTAACACTACCCTTGCTCCATACAAAAGTATGTTTTATCCCTTCGTTATCCAAAGTTTGTTGAAAAAGACTACCGTTACCGTCGTACATAAAACCCGTAGCAAAACTATCTAAACCCAGCCTACGAACGCCAATAGCCGTATTTAACGCCTTGCCAGAATACGTTAATATTTTATTATTTACCCTATTTAGTCTACCAACGTTTAACTGTTCTAATTCAACGGTACAGTCAATACTTGGATTGGGACATACGCTTAATATCATTTTTAATTATACCCTTAATCGTTTAATTTTGCTTGTTCAACAATTTTTGCCGTTTGGTCAAAAGGAACTTCTTCATAACGAACGAATTCCGCCGAGAAAAAGCCTTTTGCTTGAGTTAGACTTCTTAAATCTTGTGCGTATTCTAAAATTTCAATTTCTGGCACTTCACAAGTAACTATACATTTATCTTCAACTTGTTCAGTACCTAAAATTCTACCCCTACGTTTATTAATATCACCCATTATATCGCCTAAGTAACTGTCTGGAACGACTACTTTTACTAGATATATAGGCTCTAAAATAACTGGTTTAGCATTTTTAATACCTTGTTCGTACGCTAATTTAGCGGCTGAAATATACGCTACTTCTTTACTGTCAACCGGGTGTGAAGAACCGTCGTGAAGTGTTGCTTTTAAGTTAATAAGTGGATAGCCTGCTAAAACACCATGGTTAATTGCTTCCCTTAAACCTTTATCAACGGCTGGTATAAATTGTTTTGGAACTACGCCACCGACTACGGCATCAACGAATTCATAGTAACCGTCGCTTGCGCCTGGCTCAAAAGTAATAACTGCGTGGCCGTATTGACCTGCGCCACCCGATTGTTTTTTGTGCTTGCCTTCGCCTTCGGCTTTTTGTAATATAGTTTCTTTATAAGCAATTTTTGGTGCTTTTAACACTACTTCTACACCAAATTTGTTTTTAAGTTTTTTAGAAAGAACGCTTAATTGAGTAGTGCCTAAGCCCGAAATAATCATTTCGCCCGTTTCTTTATTTTTTTCAACCGAGAAAGAAATATCTTCATCAGCAAGTTTGTTTAAACCAGCAAAAATCTTATCTTCTTCACCCTTTTTGAGAGCGTAAACAGCCCTTTTGTACATAGGCGACGGAACGTTAAACTTTTTAAATTCAGTAGGCGTTTTTTCGTATAAAGTATCGCCCGTTTTAACGTTATCAAGTTTTGAAAGCGCCCCAATATCTCCGGCAATTAAACTGTCGACTGCTTCTTGCTTTTTACCTTTTACCGTATAAATTGCCGAAATCTTTTCGTCACCGTCTTTATCGTATATTTTTAACGTTTGACCTTGTTTTAAAACGCCCGAAATAACTTTTACATAATGAAGTTTACCCATATATGGGTCTACAACCGTTTTAAATACCCTTAAAATAGTTTCGCCGTTAATATCAGTTTCAACGGCAACCTTTTCACCGTTTTGTAATGCTTTTTGGTGACCTGCGTCAATAGGACTAGGAAGCGTTGATATAATTTTATCCATTAAATTGAATATACCGTGGTTTTTAAACGCACTACCACCTAAAACGGTAATAGTTGAACAAGTGGCGATACCCATTTTAACGCCCCTTTCAATTTCTTCTGGAGTAAGCGTGCCTTCACTAAAATATTTATCTAACAATTCTTCGTCGTTTTCTGCAGCCGCTTCCATAACTGATAAATGAGCGTCTTCAAAAGCCGATTGAAGATAATCTGGTACCGGACTTTCGTTCCTTTCCCAATCTCTTAATACGCCAAACGCAACTTTAACAAAACCTTTCATTTTGCCATCTACCATATTAGGTATTATCATTGGCGCAATTTTATGACCGTATTTTTCTTTAATAGCGTCAACCGTTTTAATAAAGTCAGAATTATCTTTATCTAAACCGTTTAAGAATAATATTGCTGGAATTTGATGTTCTACGCAATAATCAATAGCCTTTTCAGTACCTACCGTTAACGAGCCGTTTGCACCCGATACGATAATAGCCGAGTCGCTTACGGCAAGCGCTTGAGCCATTTCACACTCAAAGTCGTAATAACCTGGTACGTCTATTAAGTTAAACTTGTAGCCTTTATATTCACAATTTGCGATTGCTAAGCCGATAGAAGATTTTTTTGCTATTTCTTCAGCATCAAAGTCCATACAAGTGTTTCCGTCTTCTACTTTACCTTGCCTATCAATAGCGCCACAATTAAAAAGAATCGCTTCGCAAAGAGTAGTTTTGCCTTCACCACTGTGCCCAATTATTGCTACGTTTCTAATTTTGTTTGAATCCATAATCTTTTACCTTCCATATATTTTTTACAACGTTCTACTAACGTATATATTAATTATACACCACGTCTTGGCTTTTTTCAATAGGCGCTTTATTTTTTTGTAATATTTTTATATATAAACGACAAAAACCCAAATAAAACAACCTTTTATTTGGGTTTTACATTTAAAATAAAATGCAAATAACTCTACCTTTACCGTCGTTAACTATTTTAGTAACCGTTCTTCTCATTTTATTTTTCGTTTCGTTTTTCATTGAATTTATTTTATATATTATTTCTTCGTTTACAAGTGTTGACAACTTTTTGCCAAATACGTTAGTATTCCAAACTTTTTCTGGGTTTTCTTCATACTCGCTTTTAATAAATTCAGCAAACTCAGTACATTGCTCGCGAGTCCCAGATATTGGTGTAACTTCAGCATCTAAATTGATTTTTATAAAGTGCATACAGTCGGTTGTTGCTTTAATTTTAACGCCGTATCTATTGCCTTGTCTAACTATTTCTGGGTTTTGAAGCGTCATATCTTTATCGCTAGGAACGACTATACCATAACCACTTTCGTAAACTTCGTTTAAAGCGTTTTTAGTCTTTTCATAACTGCGTTTTGCTTCTTGCAACTCTTTTACGAATTTCATAAGCGAAAACTCATCAACTATTTCTTCGCCCGATAAATCGGTTAAAAGTTCGTAAAACAATCTATTATCAACGTCTACTTTATACTCGATTTTACCTTCACCTAAAATACAAACGCTTTCAACGTTGTCTTTTACGCCGTCAATTTCTTTTAAAGCGTCTTCAATTAATTTATAATGCTTCATGCAAATTACGGCTGAAGAAACTTCTTTTACCTTTTCGCAAACGCTACTAATAAGTTTACTGTCGGGCGGTAAAATTTGTATCCATTTTGGAAGTGAAATATCAAAGCACTTCATAGGGAATTCTAAAAGCAAGTTTGATAAAATTTCAGTTAATTCTTCTTCGTTAGTCTCTAAAACGTTAATAGCAATAACTTTTACGCCGTACTTTAAAGTTAAACTTTCGGCTAACTCTTTCGCGCTTTTAGACGACGGCTGTTTACAGTTTAAAACTATAATAAACGGTTTACCACTTTGGCGCATTTCGTTTACTACCCTTTCTTCCGCTTTTAAATAGTTTTCTCTAGGAATATCAACGATAGAGCCGTCAGTCGTTACGACTACGCCAATAGTAGAGTGTTCTTTTATAACCTTTTCCGTGCCGATTTCAGCGGCTTTTTCAAACGCAATAGGCTGATTATTCCACGGCGTTTTTACAAGCCTATCTTTGCCGTCTTCTTTGTCGCCGATTGCACCGTCGACTAAATATCCAACGCAGTCAATTAATCTTACTTTTGCTTGGCTTTTACCTTTTAAAGATATTTTAACGCTTTCGCCCGGCACGAATTTCGGCTCGGTAGTAGTTATAGTTTTACCTTCACCCGATTGTGGCATTTCGTCAATAGCAATTTGCCTTTTGTTTTTAGAAGAAATATTCGGCGTTACGATATATTCCATAAATTTATTAATAAAGGTAGATTTGCCGGTTCTAACTGGGCCTACTACGCCTATATATAAATCACCGTCCGTTCTTTTAGCGATATCTCTATAAATATCAAACTTATCCATTAAAAAACCTCCCAACACACTAATGTATATGAGAGGTTTAATTGTATTATGATTTTATTTTGACTTTTTTTTGTATTTCATTTCTTTTAACATTTGAAGCCAATTAGTTGGGTGTTCTTCACCCATAAGCATACGCTTTATATTTTGCCTGTGAGCAAACCAAGATAAAAAGATAATTCCTATTACGAATAAATTTGCTATAAACGTTAAAGTCGTTTGAAAAGACGAATTAAGACCTGCAACAAGTTGTGCTTGCGCTTGCATATATTCTTGATATATAGAATAACAAGCGAAAAACGCGCCTGGAGTAGTTGCAATAAACGAGCCCATAGCACCTATTTCTGTTATTAATATAAAGACAATTGCTAAAACGCCACTAATTAAACCGACTAACGGATTACATACGAAAAACACGCCTATCGTAGTTGCAATACCTTTACCCCCTTTAAACTTCAAAAGAACAGGGAATATATGCCCTAATACGGCAAAAAATCCACACATTACTTTGCTGAAAACAGGAACGGGAATTGCCGTACCTTCAAAAAAGTAATTTTGGTATAATATAAAGCCTAAAAAAGTTGGAATAGCACCCTTTAACATATCGAGCAATAAAGTTAAAAGTCCTATTTTTAAGCCGAAATTTCTACTCATATTTAAGGTGCCGGGGTTACCACTACCCATAGTACGAATATCTTGCTTTTTAAGTTTTGATATTATAATAGCAAAATTTATATTGCCCATAAAGTATGAAAAAATTGCAAGCAATAAAAACTGCCACCATAAAGTAGAAAACGATAATATCATAATTTATCTTCTTCCTTTTCTCTAACTATAAGTTTTATAGGCGTACCTTCAAAATCAATAGCGTTTCTTAAAGTATTTTCTAAATACCTTTTATAACTAAAATGCATAAGGTCTGCACTGTTTACGAACATTACGAAAGTAGGCGGTAAAACGCCGTCTTGAACGGTGTAATAAATTTTAAGCCTTCTACCGTTTTTAGTAGGTGGCTCGCTAATTCTTATAGCATCGCCAAGCAAGTCGTTTAAAGTACCGGTAGAAATTCTTTTTCTAGCGTTTTCTAAAATTTGGTCAGCCATTGTGAAAAGTTTTTCAGCCCTTAATCCCGTTTTTGCAGAAATGAATATACATTTATAATAACTCATAAACGCTAAGTCGCTATCTAACTTTTTTTTGTATTTTTCAATGGTATACGCGTCCTTTTCGACAGCATCCCACTTATTCATAATTATAAGCGACGGCTTGCCTTGTTCGTGAACGTAACCTAAAATTTTAACGTCTTGTTCAGTTAAACCTTCGGTACTGTCGATAACAACGAAGCAAATATCTGCCCTACGAATTGCACCTAAAGCCCTAACTACGCTGTAATATTCAATATCTTCGTTTACGGCGTTTTTCTTTCTAATACCAGCCGTATCAATTATAGTATACTTTTTATCTTTATATTCTAAATGCGTGTCAATTGCGTCTCTCGTAGTACCACTTATTGCTGAAACGATAGTTCTATCATATCCTAAAAGCCTATTAGTTAAACTTGATTTACCAGCGTTTGGTTTGCCTACTATTGCTATTTTAGTGTATTCACTTTCGTCTTCAGTTACGACTGTGTCAAAGCGTGAACAAATTTCATCTAATAAATCGCCTATGCCTTTACCTTGCTCGCAAGAAATACCAAACGGCTCGCCTAAACCAAGTTCGTAATAATCGAATAATTGCGACATATCGAAATTGTCTAACTTATTAACGGCTAAAACTACCGGTTTATTTGAACGGCGAAGCATTGTTGCTACGTCGATATCCGAAGCGGTAATTCCCGTTTTTACGTCGCATATAAACAAAATTACGTCAGCCATATCTATGGCTATTTCGGCTTGCTTTTTAATGTGTACCCACATTTCGTCAGTTGATTTTAATTCGATACCACCCGTGTCTATAAGGGTAAACGCCTTGCCACACCACTCGGCATCACAATAAATTCTATCACGCGTAACGCCTGGCTTATTTTCTACTATTGAAATCTTTTTGCCCGTTACTTTATTAAAAAAAGTGCTTTTGCCTACGTTAGGTCTACCAACTACGGCAACTAATGGTTTACTCATATTTTATTTCCTTTATTCCTTCACCACCGGTGCAAGCGTTGAAAAAACTTTCACCACTGCCGTCGGTTATAAGTATTTTTTTATTTATTAATTTTGCAAACTCGCTTAAAGTCATATCGTCTAAAAAAACGTCTTCAAACTGTCTTAAACAAATGTTAGGAAGCACTAAAACGTCAAAATCTTTTTGAAAAGCATTAACTTGCTCAACTATATCTTTACCCGTCAAAAGCCCCGTACAGTTTACCGTTTCGCCAAAAAAGTTGTTTTTTACGCCTAAAACGTAATAGGTTGCACCCTTGCAGTATTTTTTAATTTTTTGACATTGTTTTTCAATAAACTTGCTTGCCGACTGCCCCGAAATTACTAGATAAACGTTTTCGTCGTTACTCTCTTTTAAACACAAATCAATTTCCCTTTCAAATTTACTAGTCGTGCCAACACCGTTGCCTAGTTGCGAAAAATCGCCGTAATGCTCGTACTTTTCAACAGAAAGCCCTGCTTTAAAATAAAACTCGTCACCAAGCGTTACAAAAATTTCATTAAACTCACTATTAAGCATTTTAACTTGCTCAATTACGCATTTTGAATAATTTTTGTCAATATCACGAATTGGAAATAAACCTTCCCTAAACTTAGTAATTCCACAAGGAACTACCGATACCGACTTAAATTTCGGCTTTAACTCGTACAATTTTTTAATACTGTCTTCTAAAAACAAGCCGTCGTTTACTGACGGTACTAATACTATTTGTCCTTCAATTTCAATGCCGTTACTAGTTAAATATTTAAGTTTTTCATAAATATCGCCAGCAAAACGGTTGTTTAACATTTTAATACGCACTTCTGGGTTAACTACTTGTACCGAAACGTATAAAGGGCTTAATTTAAGCCTAACGATACGCTCTAAATCTTCTTGCTTTAAGTTAGTTAAGGTTACGAAGTTGCCTACCATAAAACTTTGACGATAGTCGTCGTCTTTAACGTATAACGACTTTCTCATACCCTTAGGCATTTGGTCAACGAAGCAAAAAATACATTTATTTTGACAAGTTTTAATATCAAGCAAGTCGCTTTCAAAAGTTAAACCAAGCGTTTCACACTCTTCTTTTTCGATATCAATATTACAAGTTTCACCGTTAATAGATTTTACGGTCAACTCGAATTTGGTTTGTGCGTCGTAATAGATATAGTCTAAAATATCTATAACTTTATGACCGTCAAAATGGGTAATCGCATCGCCCTTTTCAAAGCCTAACTCTTCGCCTATTGAGTTTTTTTCAATACCCTTTACTACTAACATATATAATATTATATCTATAAACTTTAATTTTGTAAAGAAAAAATAATCGAAAAGCACGCTTACCTTATTAAAAGTATAGCGTGCTTTAGTTTTAGTCTTTATTTGCCGTACCCTTTTTCTTTAAATCTTCTAAAATTGGGTTAAGCGTTTGAAGAATTCTATTTGCTATAAAATAATGCCCGATATCGTTAGGGTGAGTATTTACGAAAGCCAACTCTCTAATTTCCCTTGGGATTAATTCTTTACCCTTAATTAAGTAAACGTTTTTGTCCCCGTTTTCAACGGCGTATTTGTACGTCTCGAAAATTGCTTCATCTCTTTTTACCCTTAACCCACCGTTATAACTGTCCATAAAATAAGACGACTTGGTTAAGAAAATAATAGGTGTTTCTGGGTGAGTTTCCCTAAATTGTTTATAAAGTGGTAAATGGGTTTTTCTTAAATGCTCGGCATCTGGCGCATTGGCATCGTAATCGCAAATGAATACCGAGCAGTCTACCGTCTTTAAATAATTAACTACGGCTTGTTCTCCCCTTGCGCCACCACTCATACTAAAGTTTATAATATCAGTTTTAGTTTTATTACAAATTATGCAAGCAAAGTTATTGTCTGGTCTGGTTGCACAAGCACCTTGAGTAATCGAGTTGCCGTAAAAAAGTATTGGTTTTAAGTTGTTGTACGGCTCGTATTTTTCAATTTTAGCACCTTGGTTAAACATTAAAGATAATTCGGTAACGCCACTATACGTTGGTAAATACAAAATATAGTTACGCATACCACCACGAAGCAAGCCTTCTAAGAGAAAAGTGTCACTTTCGTTAAACCCGTCTTTAGTGTAGTAAGGTGGGGCAAAACTGCGGGCAAATATTTCTTCGCCGTTAGGCATAACTTCGCTTATATAAAAACCGTTATTAGATAAAACGTTAGAAGTTACCGTTCTTGCAACGTCGTAAAGTTTAGTTCTTATTTTAACTTTAGTTGCGTCGGTTGAAAAAGTTATTCTAACACCCGTCGTTAAACGGCTACCCCAATAAAAACCTACTTTTTTAACTACTTCTAAAGGCCATTTATGAAAACCTTCGTTTTCGTAATACGTTACGCCACCGTAAACGGTAAACGGGTCACAAGGAATTTTATATTCGTCAAAAATTTCATCGCCAATCTTTTGTTGCGCGTAATTTTTATCAATTTTTTCAAGTATAGACATTTTTGTTCCCCCCCTTATAAAATTTTATTTAAAACTTCTTCAACGGCAAATGCCATAAACATAAAGCCAAGCGTGTTAGGATGACTTTCACCAGCCATACAAAATTCCCTAGCGTCGTATGGGAACATACTTCTTCCGTCAACGAAATAAACGTTGTTATCACCTTGATTTTTAGCGTATTCTATCGTATCTAAAATAATTTGAGTTCTTTCGTTACCTTCACGACAAGTTACTTCAAATTCCCTAAACGCCGACGGTCTTGACATAAATATTATAGGCGTATTAGGTTGAGCGCTACGGAATTTTTTATAGAACGGTAAATGCGTTTGCCTTAAATATTCAGCCGTTGGGGCATTATGGTCGTAATCACATACGAAAACAGAACAGTCAACGCCACATAAAAAGTCAACTATTTCAGGTTGCGCTTTTGCGCTACCCGATGCAGCAAAAGTAATATAATCAACCTTATTCCTTTTTGCTACTACGGCTTGATAAGCATTGTCGGCTCTCGTTGCCGAACCCCCTTGAGTTATTGACGAGCCGTAATAAAGTATAGGCTTAACGTCTCTATACGGGTTAAATTTTTCAACTTCACAATCTGCGTCAAGATACGCCGTTAAACTTATAACGCCACTATAAGTTGGGAAATAAAGAATATAATCTCGTACTTCATTACCCTTTAAATAGCACGAAATTTCTAATTCTGGCGTGAACATTGGCTCTGTTTTCCAATTATCGAATAAGTGGTTAACTAAAACTTCTTCGCCCGTTTTAGTTACTTCAACTAAAGTAAAATACGACGTTGCTAAAATTGACATTTCAGTCGCTCTACAAAAAGCAAACATTTTAACCTTAAGTTTTAACCTTGTTGAGTCGGTACTAAACGCAAGCCTTACGCCAGACGTACATAAGTTACCCCAATTCATACTAGGTCTGTAACTTTCGTTCATAGCGTCGATTTGTTCTTTTGGAATTTTATAAAAACCATAACCTTCTTCAAATTTTGAACCAAACAAGTTAAACTTGTCGTTAGGAATTTTGTATTCCTTAAAATTGTCGCTAGCAACCGTTTCTTTGGCAAAATTTTTATCAACTTCTTCTATCTTGAATTCTTTACCCATAATGCTCCTTTATTTTTTATTAGGTTTTTTTACTATCCCTAAAATTATAAAAATTATTCCTAAAACAAATAACGTAACCACTAAAGCCCAAAGGACTTGAACGTTACTTAAATATCCACCTATCATAAAGGCTACGCCCACGCTTACTAGTAATAAAGATACTATAAGCCACCACACTGAATATTTTTGCGTGCTACTTCTATCGTAATAATACGCCCTAAAAATTTCAATGCTACCACGAAGATATAATACCAAGCCTAAAATTTTACCCGCATCGTTTATGTTGAACACGTTAAATTGCGCCAATATGCACGACAATGCTATTAAACTTAAAACGACAAACTCAATAATTACTAAAATTTTAATTGCGCCTTTATCTTTTTTAAATACCTTTTTACTTAAATACAAGGCTAGGTACAAAACTAAAATTACGGCGATTACAAGTTTTACTATCGAATATCCCCAGTCGGCGAAAAACAACTCGCTATTTATAGTTTTCCATATAGGCATTAATATTGTCGCTGATAAAATTAAAAGACTACCAAGTACGATATAAAGCCAAAAGTTTTTAGTCTTTTCTAAATTGATAAATTTTGAAATTTTCATTTAAATTACTCCTTAATTTATTATAGTTGATAATAAAATTGATGTCAACTTTAAAATAAAAATTAATTAAAAATTTTAGATTTTATATATTGTTTCAATCTTATACAAAATTTGCAAAAAAACATATTTTTAATATAATATCAAAATCATTTTAAAAAATTGACGGTTGCTACTTAACTATATTTAATAATCTATAATTTTACAAACAAAAAGCACGCTTTCCTTTGGCTTTTAGCAAAGTCTAGCGCGCTTTAATATTGTTTAATTTTATTCGCTTCTTATTATATCGGTTGTTTTAATAGTGTAGTCGTTAGTCGTATAAGTAGTATCGTTTCTCTTATACGTTATAGCGACAACGTTGCCTGCCCTTAAAGTTAATATTTTATTTGTTAAGTCAAAATCTCTATTTATTTCAAAAGTTGTGCCGTTTACGTTTATAGCCGTTAAAATATCACCTTTTTGTAAACCCAAACCTTGTGCGATAGAATTTTCAACTACCGAGTCAACTTTAAGTTCTTCTACGATTTTACCGTAACCCGACACTTTGTCGTACACATATTTACTGTCGTTTACAACTATCACCACGCCAAAAACCAACTTGTTAATATAACCGTTATTATAACTTATTATGTTTTCAATAGAATTTTTAACCGTTTCAAGAGGAACGGCAAAATTTACGTTTTGGTCAACCGAGTCGCCTGCGTTGGTTATTCCTATAAGTTTACCTTCAACGTTAAAAAGTCCACCACCCGAATTACCAGCGTAAAGCGGTGTGTCCATTCTAAGAAGGTTATACACCCTAACCGTATTGTCTAATTTTAGTTTTACCCTTTCGTTATCAACGCTTACTATACCTTTAGTAACGCTAATACCGTCGTCGTGTGGGTTACCTATTGCAATAGCCGTTTCTCCTACATGATAACTGCTTGCAAACTCAACAGCCGATATATTTTCGTTCACGCTTTTTAACGCTTGTGTTGAAACTTTTAAAAGGGCTATATCGTAAGCAATCGACCCCCCTACGAAATAACATGCCACACCGTTTGAGCCGTAATCGTAAATAGCGTAACCGTCGTCGTCTACACCAATTTGAAGTGGAGTTAATTCGCTACCGTATAAATAGCACGTTACCCTTCTTGCTAATTTATTAGTTCTGTTTTGCTTATGCTCGTAAATAACGTGAAAGTTGGTAATTACATAAGTAAAATCGCTGTCAATTCTATAAATTACCCCCGAACCTGCTCCTATACTTAACGAATTAGTTCCATCTTCATTAGTCATAGTATATTCAGAATAAATTTTAACGGTTGAAGACAGTAATTTGTTTACTGTTACCGAGTTTATATCAGTGCTTACACTTAAATATTGCCTTAAAAATTCTTCAAAAGTTGCACCCGAGTGGTCTTGTTTATATCTTTCGTATAAATCGTCAATAGAAATTTGAGGCGAATCGTCGCCGTCAGCACCGTTAATACCGTCACGACCGTTAGTTATAGTAAAAGTAGAAGTTCTACCGTCAGCGTAAGTTATAGTGTATGTGTCAACGTATCCGTCTGTACCCGTTTTTTCTATCGACATAACTTCAGTTGGTAAAATTATTTGTATACAACCCGTAAAAACAGTCGTCGTCAAAACGAGCGTCAACAATAAAACGAATATCTTTTTTAAAGTTTTTAACATTTTAACTCCTTAATTTTGACTTAAGTTATTATATTTTTGCCATTAAAAATTGGTTTTAAGCATAAACGACTTGAATATTCAAGTCGTTTGTCCATATTAAAAGCCTAGCCTTGACTTTTTATCAAATATAGTTTTAAATTCTTTATCTAAAGTAGACCTAATAAAGTCGTCTTTCGTTAATACTACTTTATCGCATTTAGCAAGTTGACATCTAGTCGCGCTCTTTGCCCAAGTTCTTTCAAATAAATTCCTTACGAAACGCGCATTACTAAATTGTTTTGAGTTAATTACGCTATCTGGTAATCCTTCAAAATACTCTTTACTTGCTTGTATAATATCTTGTTCGTACTCAAATTTGCCGTTTAACATACTTACGAATATTTCGTGAAGTTGCGCTCTTGTAAAGTTAGGGAATTCTAAAAGGTACGGCATCCTACCTGCTAAACCTGCGTTACCTTTCATAAGTTTTTCCATATCGTCGGTGTAACCAGCCATTATAACAACGAAGTCTTGCCTATGGTTTTCCATTTCAGCAATTAACGTGTCTAACGCTTCAACACCGTAATCTTTACTGTTGTCGTCACCCCTATAAAGCGAGTAGGCTTCGTCGATAAATAATACCGAACCGTACGCATCACGGCATATACTTGAAGTCTTTGGAGCAGTTTCACCTATATACCTACCACAAAAATCTCTACCGGCATATTCGTAGAAATTACCTACGCTTAACACTCCCCTTTCTTTAAGTATTTTGCCTACTATTCTCGCAACGGTCGTTTTACCCGTACCTGGGTTACCCACGAAACGCATATTGATACAAGGGGCGTTTACACCACTTTCTTTACGCGCGTATTCTATTTGAGATACTATTTCGTTAATTCTATTTCTAACACTTTCAGTTCCAACTAATTTATCAAGCATTTCGTAGCCTGAAAGTTCGTCGGCAACGTAGTGATAGCATAATAAATTAGCGTCAGTTTCGTCAATATCGAAAGACGGAGTTTCTAAATCGCAATTTTTAAGTTGCTTTTTATAAACAAGTTCCATTACAAGTTTTTCACAAGTCCTAAAACCGTAAAATCTTCCGTCGCTTTTTTCTTCGTTTAAGCGTTGTTTAAAGAAACCGAAAGCACTTTCAGTTAAATTAAAGCCGAATTTTTTACACTTTTTAACGGCATATTCGCAAAGTTCGTTTTCAGTAAATGGTGGAACTTGAACAACTTTAATAAATAAAGTATCGTTAAGTGCTTGTCTAACCGTTTCAACTATTTCCCTATCAACGAAAGGAATTCTAAAAAATACTATCGTGTTTTGTTTGTTTTTATGTACGATTTTTAAAATTTCTTTAAATTCGTTGCTCTTTAATAAACTTAAATATGCGCTAATATCAAAACAAACGATTTTTAAAGTGTCGCTAGTATCATAACTAAAAAAGTTTTCAACGACTGAGATGCCTTCGCTAACGTCTTTTTTATAGTCAACTACTTTTTCAACGTACGCTTCGCTACTAAATTCGCCAACCTTTAACGCTTTTAATAATTTTGCAAATAAATTTAAATAAACTGTAAGACCACAGCCGTTATTTAAAGCAAGCAAGTAACTTTGGTAAAAAAGTGTGTTAAGCGTGCCGTTTTTAATTAAAGTTGGGGCAACCTTAGCCGTTTCACTGCAAAAGGCTTTAAATTCTTCAGCACCCGTTAAGTGCATTATTTCTTCTAAAACTTGTTCAACCGTTTCTTTGCTTTCAGTTGACTTGCGTTCATGTTTTTTATCAAAGCCCATATCTTTTAAAATTGACTTAACGGCATCAGTCGAATCTTCTTGGCTTTCAGTTTCGTCTTCATCAATTATAGGCTCTTCGTCTTTTTGCACCTTAGGATTTTTAACGCTATCTATAAATGATGCCATAGAAGAAAATACTGCATTTTTATCTTCGTTAAAAGACGTTTCAGTTGCCGTATCTCTTGGAATATCGTTATATTTTTGGTCAATTTCAACGTCGACCCTAAACAATGAATTGTCGATATCGTCGTACAAAGATAAACACATACCATATATTGATTGACGCAAATCGTCAACGGTAATTTCTTGTTCAAACAAAACGGCTAACTCTAAAAAGGTTAAAGTTTGTTCAATAACTTTTACGTCTTTACTAATACGCCTAAATTCGTCTATAATTCTATCGTTAGGATAATCTTCACCGTTATAATGATTTTTTGCTAACTTTTCTTCTAAAAGTATTTTAATTCTGTAATACATAATACTCTCCTTAACTGGATTATTATATCATATTTTTAAACGATTGACAACTTTTATAAAAAAATTTAACGTATAACTTGATTATTTTAGTGAGTATTTTGTCTTAACCGTACTTATATTTAAACTTTTTATAAAATTTTTACTAAAATGCTATCAAAATATTTGCGCTTTTATAAATCTTGTGTTAAAATACTTATGCTTTAATGCTTGCGGACATGGCGGAATTGGCAGACGCATAAGACTAAGGATCTTATGAGGGTTCACTTCGTGCAGGTTCAAGTCCTGTTGTCCGCACCAAAAAAGGTGTTTTTATGCAAAAATGCGTAGAAACACCTGTTTTTTTTGCATAATTTTTACTTTAAATTTCCTCGTTAACCCCTTAAATTTAAATTTTTGGGGAAAATACGGGGAAATTTTTATTTAATAATTAAGAAGTAATGCTGTTTTTTGCTGATATTCCATCGAAAAATGCGTATAAACAAGCGACGTTGTGTTCCCGGCAAAAGTATGGCCAGTCCATAAACAAACTATTTCATTTTCGATACCTACTTCACGACAGCGAGTAGTAAACGTGTGACGCAGTTCGTGAAGGTGGTGTTCCGAACATAAGGACTTGAATTTACGTCCGGCTTTATTTGCCATTTTTAAAAATGGGAATTCTTCATCCTGGTTTAATGTTTTTAAAAGCGCCTTTAATTTTGGGAATATAGGCACTACTCTATCTGCGCCGTTGACTTTATCTTTAATTTTAGTAGTATGTATCGTAATAGTGTTTGCAGTAAAATTTAAATCTTTTAATGAAAATTGAATTGCTTCAGAAACTCTTGCACCACTATATAGCAAAAACAATAGAATCGGCTCGTAGTGGTCGCCTTTGATTTTATTAATAAAATCATTTTCTTCTTTTAACGTTAACGCTACACCCTTTTTACGATAATGCTTTGGAATCTTTACACCAGGCATAACGTCGTTTTTAATATAGCCTAAATTTTTAGCCATTCTAAAAAGCCCTACAAGATAACTATGAACGCCTTCGGCAGTTCTGCCTTTGCCTTCAGATATCAAACTTGTTAAAACTTCTTGAATTTGTAAAGGTTGAATTTTTGATATATCATAGTGGCCGAGTTTTGGCGTTATATGTAGTTTAACAAGTTTTTGCAAACCCTCAAACGAGTTTGCTGCTAATTCATATCTACGATATTTGTCTAAATAAATATCGCTAACGTCTGATACCGTTTTACCCTTTACGATATTACCTTTTTTAAATTCTTTATTGAATTCCTTTAAAAAAACCCTAAATTTATCTTGCGCAACCGAAAGTTTAGTTGCGCAAAAACTTTTTTCTACACCGAACTTGCGAAAACGTATTTCGTAACTGCCGTTCGGTTTAATTCTTACTTTTCCATCTTTAATTGAAAACATTTCTTTCTCTCCTTTTTTTATCGGAAATTTTAAAATGTCTTCCCCATCCATTCCTGCAGAACTATATTGTTCTGCTTTTTCTGTAAAAGAAAATGCGCTATCTTGCCTAAATTGTTCAGCAAAAAGCGCACCTTTTACACGATTAAGACTGTCAATAAATTGTTGACTTGTTGTCTTGTAGTAAGTTATAAGTTGCTCAATTAAATTAATGTAATCTTGTATTTTCATTTTGACTACCTCCTTATTAAAGGTAGTGTAACAAAAAAATTAACTTATAACTTAATATAACTTTTTCTAAAAATCGGCTTGATTTTTAGAAGATTAGACATTAGTTTTTACAAATATTTAATAATTTAATGCTTTACAAAAACCGATAACTTGTTGCTGTTTATCTCTATCTAACAAATTAAAAGAAAATAACAATTCTTGTTGTATAGAAGTCAAAGAATTACCGGTTTGATTAATAACGCCAAAGTCATCTTCACGACCGACTAAATAATCTATAGAACAGTCAAATATATCTGATAATAACATTAAAGCATTCACGCTTGGTTCGCTACGACCTTTTTCCCATTCATAAACTAAACTTTGCGAACAATTTAATTTCGATGCTATCTCTTTGGCTGTTAAATTTTGTTCCTGGCGTAAATTTCTTAATCTAAAATTCATATTTTTCCCCTTTTAAAATATTTAATAATTTAATGCTTTGCAAAAACCGATAACTTGTTGTTGTTTGTCTCTATCTAACAAATTAAAAGAAAATAACAATTCTTGTTGTATAGAAGTCAAAGAATTACCGGTTTGATTAATAACGCCAAAGTCATCTTCACGGCCAACTAAATAATCAACTGAAACGTTTAATGCTTGAGATAAACAAATTAAAGTATTTGCTGTTGGTTCATTTTTACCAACTTCAATCATTGCAATACACGATGGCGCTAAATTAGCAAGTTTTGCAAGTTCTACTTGCGTCAACCCCCTTTCAGTTCTAATTTCTTTTAGAATTTTTGCATAATTCATTGTAAAATCCCCCTAAAAACAAATAAATTTCATAAATACTCCTAATAGTTTAATGCTTTACAAAAACCTATTACCTGTTGCTGTTTATCTCTATTTAGAGCATTAAAAGCATCCAAAAGTTCTTTTTGTTGAATAGTTAAGATATGTTCGCGAGGAGAATCTCTACCTATTAAATAATCTACAGATACAGCGTAGTAATCAGCAATATCAATTAATCCTTGAATAGAAGGCTCCGTTCTGCCTTGCTCCCAATCGCTAACTACACTTCTTGAAACAGATAATTCTTCTGCAATATCTTTTTGACTTAATGAAGTTTCTGCCCTTAAATCTTTAAAAATTTTATTAAATTTCATAAATTTACCCTCTTGTAAAATATTTAATAATTTAGAGCTTTACAAAAACCAATAACTTGTTGTTGTTTGTCTCTATCCAACAAATTAAAAGAAAATAACAATTCTTGTTGTATAGAAGTCAAAGAATTACCGGTTTGATTAATAACGCCAAAGTCATCTTCGCGACCAACTAAATAATCTATAGAGCAATTAAATAAATCTGCTAATGTTTTCAAAATAGTAATGTTAGGCTCTAAATCTTCTCTTTCATATTTACCGACAGCTGTTTGATTACATCCTAAAGCGTTAGCAATTTCTTTTTGAGTATATCCTGCGTTAATTCTCAATTCTTTAATTCTGTTCATTTTATAACCCCTCAATATCACTTTTTAGTCCATTTTAGAATATTTTTTTAAAAATTGCTTGACAAGTTCCAAAATAGGCTATATAATCATCTCAAACAGTCCATTATGGAATATTCCCCCCTGTAAATTACAATTTTTTAGTAAAAAAGTTATTGCCTTATATTTAGAATCGGCTAAAACTTTAAATATTTAGACCAAAAGCAATTTATCAGGGGAACTGCTTTTGGTCTATTTTATTTTTTCCGGACGTCCGGAAAACAACAAGGAACGTACAAAATGAAAAACTTAAAAAAGAAGGTTAATATTTTAACCGTTTATGAACTTTGCAAAAAACTTAAGGTCGATATTATTAAATTAAGATATTGTCCTACAGGAAAATATGCAACGTATTTTACCCCAGGAGCATTGCACGATTCAATGTCAATCATTGTGCCAGAACACTACTTTTTAGTGATTAAGGAAGGTAAAAAAACAATTTATATAACCATTTATCTTGAGGGGGTTAATTATGAAAGTATTTAGCGTTAATCCACTGCACTTAAATTTGCCCAAAGATTATATTGAAATTCGTAAATGCGACGACGGTAGCGTGCAGTTATATTTTTACGATAGCAAGAAAATTGAAATTCAATATGATTTTAGTAAATATAACCCAACGCAAGAACTAACAATAATTCCTACAATTAAAGGACGTAACATTCAAATTGTTTGTGTTGTTATAAAGACTTCCGAAAATTGGTTTTCACTTACAACCCTTTACAAATACAAAACGGTTACGGTTCCGGCAAAAGGTTATAAGGAAGAAAACAACCAATATTTTATTCAAGAATTGGCTAAAAATCAAACATTTCATCCTAGTTATATCCCTATGAATAATCCACTTCTTAATTTTGAACAAATAGTTCATAATTGTGCAGATATAACTAATGAACAAAAGATTTATTTAAAAGAAGCAATTAAATGCCATATAAATGAATGTTATTTGGGTTTTACTTCTTTATTAGGGACATATTATGAGGATTTGTTGATTCAGTTTTGTAAAAGTTATGAAAATAGAATAAGGAGTCATTTTTCAACTCTCTTAACTATTTATCAAAACAGTGTCATAAATTGCAAAAAAGCAAAAAAACGTTTAGAAAACTTGCTTGACTTTATAAAAAATAGTTCACGCGATATAAACTTTTTTAATTCCAATGGAATAGAATCGTTAAATGATATTTCTTTAACGTTTGACGTCATACGAAAATATAGAAATGATATAGACCACCCTATCAAAGTCAAATGCGTGCGGCTATGGCAACCGAAAAGGGTTACTTTAAGGATGAAATTATTCCTGTTATAATTCCAGCCACAAAGAAAACTCCGGAAATTGTTTTTGATACCGACGAGTTTTTACGTCCGACCACAACAATGGAAGGACTCTCTAAGTTAGCTAGTGTTAAGCCAAACGGTGTTACCACAGCAGGCAACGCTTCTGGAAGAAACGACGGTGCTTCAATGCTTTTATTGATGAGTGAAGAAAAAGCAAAAGAATTAGGATATACACCTTACGCAAGATTTGTTATGGCAGGTAACAGCGCGTTAGACCCTAAACTTATGGGATTAGGTCCTGTAAAGGCAAGTCTTGATGCGCTTAACAAAGCTGGTTTGACTATTGACGATATTGATGTTTGGGAATGTAACGAAGCATTTGCATCTCAAAATCTTGGTGTAATTAGAGGTCTTGAGGAAGCCACTGGCAAAAAAATTGATAGAGAGCGCTGGAATCCTAATGGTGGAGCTATTTCCTTTGGTCACGCTAACGGCGCTTCGGGCGGTAGAATTGCTATGTTTACTATGCGCGAACTTGAACGTAGAGGCGGTCGCTACGGCTTGTTTACTTCTTGTTGTGGCGGAGGCCAAGGGGTAACAACCATTATCGAAAATCTTCGTTAACATATATAAATGACTTAGTTATTAACTTAAACTGAAAAGCGGATGCTATATATCGAAAGGCATTCAGCATCCGCAGAGTTTTTTAAGCAGAAAATAATAACTCAGAAACATCATATTTTTTTCTTTTTAAATCTTGGTTAAAATAATTGTATAGTTAAGTACAGGAATTAAATTGAAAAATTTAGAAAACTCGACTTTTTCATAAGTCGAGTTTTCTTTTATTCACACTAAACTGCTTGAATTAACTTTATGTTTTTGATATAATAAAGTCATTGATAAATAAGAATTTGACGGAGATTACGAAATGAGTATTACACAAAAATTTTACGATAATATGGCTTCTCATTACGATAAGTTATTCCTTGATTGGAAAGCCACAACGAAAGAACAAGCCATATTATTGCAAAGCATATTTCAAAAGTTCAATTTTGGTCAAACCGTAAGTATTCTTGATTGCGCGTGTGGAATAGGTACGCAAGCGATAGGTCTTGCATCGCTTGGATATAACGTAACCGCTTCCGATATCAGCAACGGTGAAATAGCCGAAGCGAAAACAAGAGCTTCAAATGCCAACGTTAGCATTCGTTTTGAGAATGCTGACTTTTGTGCGTTATCGAAAGTCTTTTTTGAAAAGTTTGATATTGTTATTGCTATGGATAATGCTTTGCCTCATATGCTTTCAAGCGAGGAATTGAGCAGAGCCATAAAAAGTATTACAAATCAAATCAAAGAAAACGGAATTTTTATTGGAAGTATTCGAGATTATGACGTTTTGTTTCAAGACAAACCACCATACTCTCCGCCTTATATCCACGAAACGGAAAAAGGCAAACGAGTATCATTTCAAACTTGGGTTTGGAATAATGACTGCTATAAACTTACACAGTATATCATTGATGACGAGGAAACGTTGCAAATCAATAAATTTGAATGCGAATATAGAGCAACTCGTCGAGAAGAACTAACAGCATTGTTTATTGCCAATAGTTGCAAAGAAGTAATTTGGTTGTTTCCCGAAGAAACAGGATTTTACCAACCAATCGTTATCGCAAGGAAATAATCAAATTCCAATTTATCGAGTTGTTAATTTTTGTGCAAAAATTTTAAAAGTATAGCGCACTATACTTTGCAAACAAAGTTGTGTATTTTACTCAGCAAAAAAGTAAAGAGTAGCAAAGTTTTGCTACTCTTTTATAATGCTCTTAAAAATCCCTATGGACTCGCCTTTAAAACGCCCGATTTTTGTTATATTAAATGATAATCTAAATCGTCTATCGTGCCGGTTTTTGACATAAAGTCTATAACGAAACTATCAAGCGACAACTTTTGCCTTTTTGCACCTTCGTCAGTTAAAATACAAGGCACTCTTTCTAAATAATATTTTAAATTGTATTTTTGTTTTAATTTTACTAATATATCTTGCTTAGATAATAGGTCTTTTAAAGTTTCTTTTACCATTTCGTTGATATCGTCTTTATAATTCTCGTTACGGCCTATTTCTACCGACCTTTCACCGTCTTCAACAATGGTCCAACTTTGCATATAGTCGTAATCAAACCCTAAACTTTCGCAAAAATCTTTAAAATCAAAAATCTTTTCGTTTCCTATTACTAAAAAATACGTTAAACAATACTTTTTCATTTTATTCCACTCGTATCTCCTTTTTTATTGAAAGCGCTAAATATACGGCATACGCGCCGGTTACTATCGTTAAAACTACTGCCGTTATTATTTGCATATTAAAGTCTTGTAATACACTTGTTGAAAATACGCTTAATGCGTTGAAAAGCCCGTGCGAGACAATACATACAATTAAACTTTTGCTTTTTAAATATATCGTAACAAACATAAAGCCTGCCGTCGTTGCGTAAACAACTTGCAATAAATTAGGTATTAAGTCTGCGTTAGAACCGTTAAATAAATTGATTATATGCCCTATGCCGAAAGTTACGCTCGATACGATTACAGCCCATTTTATGCTACTTGTTTTCATAGCGTTAAAAAGTAGCCCACGAAAAATTATTTCTTCTAAAAAGCCTACTAAAAACATTGATAATACACACAAAACACTTTCTGTAACCGAATAGTTTAAAGTAACTCCACCCCATAAATTAACGCTTAACATTACTAATATAGGAAGATAAAAAATCATACTTTTTATAGACGACTTTGGTTTACATAATCCGTACTCTTCAAAAAGTCCGTACTTTTTTAAAAATGATAAAAGTATTAACGTTATTATCAAACCAACGTCAAACGTAAACAACTTCTGAGTACCGACAAGAGTTGAAAAATAATCGCCCAACGAAAACAATACGCAGTATAAAATAATAAATAAAACAGCAAACCATATTTTGCTTTTATCGTATAATTTTTTTAACATAATATCGTTTAACCCCACTATAAGCCACTTTTTTAAAACTGCTTTTTAAATTCTTGTTTTAATTATAACACATTTTAACTTTCTATTCAATACTTTTAAATTTATTAAAAAAGACTGCGTTTGCAGTCTTTTTATTAGTTTTCGTAAATAGGGAATTTTTCGCAAAGAGCGATAACTTCTTTAGTAACCCTTTCTTTACTTTCTTCAAAATTAAACGTTACGTCGTAAATAAAGTCGGCAATTTTAAGCATTTCTTCTTTACCAAAACCCCTTGCAGTAACGGCTGGCGTACCTATTCTTACGCCACTTGTAACGAACGGACTTTCTGGGTCGTTAGGTATTGCGTTTTTATTTAAAGTAATATGAACTTCGTCTAAACGGCGTTCAAGTTCTTTACCCGTTATACCCGTGCCAATTAAACTTACGAGCATAAGGTGATTATCCGTTCCACCCGAAACAAGATTAAAGCCCTTTTCTATAAGTGCTTTTGAAAGCGTTTGAGCGTTATCTAATATTTTTTGTTGATATACTTTAAATTCGTCTTTCAACGCTTCACCAAGAGCAACTGCTTTTGCAGCAATTACATGCATTAAAGGTCCGCCTTGAGTTCCTGGGAATATTGCTTTATCAATTTGTTTAGCATACTTTTCCTTGCAAAGAATCATGCCACCTCGTGGACCCCTTAAAGTTTTGTGAGTTGTAGTCGTAACAACGTCGGCATAAGGAACCGGATTTGGGTGAAGACCTGCTGCAACCAAACCTGCAATGTGCGCCATATCAACCATTAAGTATGCGCCAACCTTATCAGCAATTTCCCTAAACTTTTTAAAGTCGATTACCCTTGGATAAGCACTTGCGCCTGCTAAAATAAGTTTTGGCTTATGGGTAACGGCTAACTCTTCAATTTGGTTATAATCTAAAACTTGATTTTCACCACATACTTCGTATGAAACGATATTAAAATATTTACCACTAATGTTTACTGGTGAGCCGTGAGATAAGTGACCACCGTTTGCAAGCGATAAAGAAAGCACCGTGTCACCCGGATTTAATAAAGCAAAAAAAGTTGCTAAGTTAGCGTTTGCACCACTGTGTGGTTGAACGTTGGCGTGTTCAGCACCAAACAATTTTTTAGCCCTTTCCCTTGCTATATTTTCAACTTCGTCAACGTATACGCAACCACCGTAATAACGTTTTGATGGGTAACCTTCAGCGTACTTATTCGTTAAAACGCTACCCGTTGCTAATAAAACTGCTTCACTAACGATATTTTCAGAAGCAATAAGTTCAATATTTTGTTGTTGACGGTGTAACTCCCTTTCAACTGAAGCGTAAACGTCACTGTCGTATTCGTTTAATTTTTTAAAAAACATAATTTTCTCTCCATAAAAAATATGTTTTAATTATATAATTTTTTAGAGTTATTGTCAAGATTATATATTCTTTTTTAACAAAAAACTACTTGCGACGCTTTATCGCAAGTAGCCTTTTTTAAAATTATTTCTTTTTAGGTTTTGGTTGTTTAATTTTGTTAAGTTTGGCGTTCATTTTTAACAATTCTTCTTTAGTAAACGAAACGTCTAACATACCAACTAAACTAGTAAGTCTTAAAAGAGTAAAGCCTTCCATCATTTTCATCATACTCTTATTTACCGTAAAGCCAGCCGCCTTTTTAGTCTTGCCTTTTTTACCGCCCATAAATTTCTTTAATAATCCAAGTAAAATAAGTTTACCCCTAAAGGTTGCCATAATATCGCTCATTTTACTATTTAAAGATAATCTTCCTTCTGGGGCTGTTACGTCAAACCAGTTAAGAACGACACCCTTTTCAACTAAACGGTATTCTTCATTAAATTCTTCAACTTTTCTAATAAGGCTTTCGTCTTTTAAGTCGCCACTAACTGCGACGATTTTGCTTTCGCCTTCGTTTTTAACGTCAAAATAGAAGAAATGGTCTTGGGCTTCCTTAACACCAATGCTTTCGCCGTTTACAAAAAGTTCAACCGTTTTTTGATTTGAATATACGGTAACTTTAGTTACGTCTTCAACCCTATCAACGTAGCGTTTTGAACATATATGAACGAAAGGTTCGTCGCTAAGCCAAGCCTTATAAGCGTAGAAACTGTCTTTTTTATACTTTCTATCGAAAGTTACTAAACCTTTGTGGTTTTGACCGTTTTCGCCACCTTCAGCCCTAGCGTCTGCGCCAAAGTCGAACATATTCCAAACGTGAGTTGCCCAAAGATATTTTCTTGAGAATAATTGTTTAATTAATTCTTCGTGGTAATACGCTTGATATTCTTCAGTATAGTCGCCTTGCATTGGATTAGAAGTGTGCCAATTAAGTGCTTCGCAACCGTATTCACTGCAACCGATAGGCGTATTAGGGTGCATAGCGTGGAATTCGTCAAACCAAGGTCCGTTCATTGACGTATCTCCACCGTACCAACCAAAATAGTGATTGTAAGATACCGTGTCTGGAATAGAAAGGTATGCCGTTTCGTCCATACCACACATTGAAACTACTGCCATAGTAGTTAATCTTGTTTTATCCATTTCGTGACATAAGTCGTTTAAAATATGGTGGTTTTTAATTAAGTCTGGGTCTTTTGCGCCTTGCATTGTAATTTCGTTTGAAAGCCCCCAAACTACGATTGACGGGTGGTTATAGTTTTGAACGATAAGTTCTTTCATTTGAGAAATAGTATTTTCTCTACCCGTTGCCATATGTTGTGAAATATAAGGAATTTCAGCCCATACTACCATACCCCTTTCGTCACATAAATCGTAAAAATATTGGTCGTGTTGATAGTGCGCTAAACGAATAGTCGTAGCACCTACTTCACAAATTAAATCCATATCTTCTTCGTGGTGTTCTTTTTTAAGCGCGTTACCAAAGCCTAGGCGGTCTTGGTGACGAGATACACCGCGTAAAGGATATTCTTCACCATTTAAGATAAAGCCGTTATTTGGGTCGATTTTATAACTTCTGCAACCAAAACGACTGTCTACCATATCTAAAACAACGCCGTCTCTTACAAGTGAAATTACGCCTTTATAAAGGTAAGGATTTTTACGTCCATGCCATAAAGTAGCATTTTCAATAACTAAATTTTCTTCTAAACCTTCGCTTTCTTTTTCGCAAATTACTTTGCCTTTAGCATCTAAAATTTGATATTTAATTTTATCGCCTTCTTGAAGGTTTTTAGCGTATGCTTTAAAATTAACGTTAGCGTTTTTACCGTCAACGATTGGCGTTATTTGAATACCTTTACCACCGTAATATTCTAAATCGAAATGAGTAGAATTTACGCACACGATATTAACGTCTCTATATAAACCACCGTAAAAAGTAAAGTCAGCCACTTGTGGATAAACCCTATCATTAGCCGAGTTATCTACTGCTATTGCAATTTCGTTTTCATCTTTAAGTTCGCCTGTGATATCTACCCTATAAGTAGAATAACCACCGTCGTGATGTGCTAAAAGTTTGCCGTTTAAGTAAACGTCGCTTGACGAGTTTGCGCCGTTAATTTCTAAAAAATATTTATCGCTTTTTTCTAATTCTTTTTTGGCAATATTTTTAACGTATAAACAAGTTCCCCTAAAATAATCGTTGCCACCGTCTTGACCGTCGGTAGCGTTCCAAGAGTGTGGAAGATTTACGTTTTCAACGTTTTCTTTAACTCCGTCAAAACCTATTCCTTTGTAAAATTGCCAAGAATCGTTAATGTTTATAATTTTTCTCATAAAACTCCTATATAATCGCTATTGTAACCTTATCAAACGCCCGTCGTTACGGCGGGCGTTATCATTTTTACTTTAAAACCAACGTTTAGTTAATTTTATTCTTGTTGACTTTCGTCAGCATCTTCAACTTGACCTTCTACAAAAACAGGTTCAGTTTGAAGTTTGCTACGTTCACTAAGTTCTGCTTGCATTTTTTCAAGCGTCTTTTTATCAAGGTTGTAAACAAGTGCTAAACCAACGAATTGGAATAACGCTGCAACAAGGAATAATACGGCAACTAAAATTCTAAGGTTGATTGCTACGCTAAAATCAAGCCAAGCAACGTTAATTGCTGAAGCAACTTGTCCAACTTCATCTGGACGGAAATATTCTCCGTTAATTAAAACGGCGTTATTAACATAGCCAAGGCTAGTCATAATTACAAGCGCAACTGCAGGACCAATACCTTGAGCAAGTTTTCTAAAGAAAGAGTGAAGTGAGTAAACAGTACCTTCTTCTCTCTTACCCGTTTTCCATTCATTATAGTCGATAGCGTCACCCATCATAGCCCAAGATACCGTTGAGTAGATACCAAGACCAAGGCTGTAGATAAGTTGACAAATAATATATAAAACAAGGTCTAAACCAGTGTTTGATGGAACGATAATAAATAAACCTGCAGCACCTACGATTGAACAAAGAGCGCCAATAACTGAAAGTTCTTTTTTACCGTATTTTGTAACCATTTTACGAGCAAGTGGCGTAAACGCAACAATAGGTATCATTGCAAAAAGTTGTACTACACCCGAAATTTGAGCGTTTTGGAAATATCTTTGGAATACGACTGATACAGCCGTAGTAGCACCTTGCATACCGATAAACATACCCATAGCGGCAAGAGTTGCACCAACTGCTGGACGGTTTTTAACGAAATTTAACATTGCTTGAAATACGTTAAATTTAGGTTTTTCTTCACTAATACATATTTCTTGCTCTGCACGAATTTCCGTATTCTTTATCATAAATTGGAAACAGAAGAATCCAAATATACCCATAATTAAAGCGGCAACGAATACCATTGGTCCATTAAGTGATTGGTCTTTGTTATAAATAATGAAAGGAAGAATTACCATAGGAACCATATTACCTAACATTGAACCGATTGAACGCCATGCTGAAAGTGATGCTCTATCTGCTGGGTCTTTAGATATAATTGATAAAAGTGAGCCGTAAGGAACGTTTGCTATCGTATAGAAAGCATCCCAAATTACATAACCTGCTATAAAGATAATGAATTTAGCCCAAAGTGGAGCGCCTGTAAAAGGCAAGAAACATAATGCACCACCTACGATTAAACCGATAGAACCAAACCAAATATATTGCAAGAATTTATTTCTTTTATATTTGCGTGTATCAGCGTCAATAATACTTCCTATGAGTGGGTCGTTGATAGCATCCCATACTTGTACGATGACAAGTAAAAGAGAGTACCAAAGGTCCATACCCATAACTTGAGTCCAGAAAAGAGCCATAGTGCCTTTTAATGCAAAACTCATGTTACAACCAAGGTCGCCCGCAGCATAAGCGAGACAATCTCGAATACCAAAAGGTCTTACTTTTTTGTTTGTCATAATTTCCCCCTTAAAACGATTTGCGTTTTATTTTTAATATTTTTAAATATTTTTATCTTTTGATTAAACCCCAGAATATGCAGCGAAACCTGCATCTATTGGAAGAACTACGCCCGTTATTGCCGATGCCGACTTATCGTCGCATAAGAATAACGTTGCGCCTAATAATTCGTCAGCGTCAACGAATCTGTTCATTGGCGTACCTTTTAAAATCTTTTCACTTCTTGCTGTTGGCGTGCCGTCTGGGTTAAAAAGTAACGCTTTGTTTTGTGCCGAAACTAAAAAGCCCGGTGCTATTGCGTTACAACGAATCCCCGTACCAGCAAAGTGAGTTGCAAGCCATTGAGTAAAGTTTGATATACCTGCTTTTGCTGCAGAATACGCTGGAATTTTAGTAAGTGGCGTGTAGGCGTTCATTGAAGAAATATTTAATATTACGCCCTTTTTCTTTTCAACCATATCTTTTGCAAATACTTGAGTTGGTAAAAGAGTGCCTTGAAAATTGAGTTTAAATACGAAGTCAACGCCGTTTGGCTCTAAATCAAAAAACGATTTACCACCTTCTTTTGCTTCGTGTTGATATTCGTTATCGGTAGTTGCCCTAGGATTATTACCACCAGCACCGTTAATTAAAATATCACAACCACCAAAACCGTTTAAAACTTGCTTTCTTACGCTTTCAAGATTTTCAATTTCTAAAACGTTTGCTTTATAACCGTTGCAAATAAAACCTTCGTTTCTAATTTCTTCAGCAAGTTTTTTAACGGCTTCTTCATTTAAATCAAGTGCTGCAACCTTTGCGCCACTTTGAGCAAAAGCCCTTGCCATTGCACCACAAATAAGTCCACCTGCACCCGTAACTACTACGACTTTGTCTTTAAAATCAATATTAATTGGAAGTTTTATCATTTTATCACCTTTAAATTTTTAATTTGTCAAGCATATCCCATACACCCAACATATACATTATACCAAGCGCTCTATCGTAAAGCCCGTAGCCTGGTCTTACCGTGCCTGGCTTTTCATCCCATAAGTGCCTACCGTGGTCGGGTCTAATATAACCGTCAAAACCACAATCGTGGTATGCTTTTAAAATTTCTAAAATTCTAGTGTCGCCGTCGCAATCACGGTGGCTTGCTTCACTAAAATCACCGTTAGGATAGTGTTTAACGTTCCTAATATGAGCAAAAGCAATTCTATCACAATGTTTTCTAACAATAGAAGCAACGTCGTTATCTGGGTTGGCGTTTAAACTGCCCGAACATAAAGTTAAACAGTTGTAAGGATTATCAACCATTTTTAAGAACCTATCAATACTTGCTTCGTCTACTAATAACCTAGGTAAACCGAAGATATCCCAAGGTGGGTCGTCCATGTGAATTGCCATTTTTACGTCACACTCTTCACAAGTAGGCATAATTGCTTCTAAAAGGTATTTTAAGTTAGCCCATAATACTTCGTGAGTTACGCCTTTATACGCTTTAAACAATTCGTCTAATTTTGCCATACGCTCTGGCTCCCAACCTGGAAAACTCATATTGTACTTTTCGGTAAAATCTAATATGTATTTAGCCATTGCGTTGTAATCGTCTTGAATCATATTCTTTTGGTAGAAAAGCGCTGTAGAACCGTCGTCTAACTTGTGGAATAAGTCGCTTCTTGTCCAGTCGAATATAGGCATAAAATTATAACAAATTACTTTAACGCCAAATTTGCTTAAATTTTTAATGGTTTGTTTGTAATTTTCAATATACTTGTCCCTTGTAGGAAGCCCTATTTTAATATCGTCGTGAACGTTTACCGATTCAACTACGTCAATTAAAAAACCATATTCGTCTAACTGTTTTTTAACTTCACTAATTTCGTCTTCATACCAAATTTCACCAGGCATTTTGTGGTGAAGCGCCCATACTATACTTTGAACGCCGGGTATTTGCTTAATGTCGTTAAGAGTTATTCTATCGTTGCCTTCGCCGTACCAACGGAAGCCCATTTTCATAGCCATAATGCGTCCCCCCTATCATTTTATTATCTTTAACTTTTAGTTAAAAATATATACGTTTTTACGCTTACGGTATAATTATACCAAATTAAAAATGCAAAGTCTATTGTGTTTATTGTTTGACATATTACATTTCTTGCTGTATAATAAAAGCGTTAATTTTAGTTTAAAATTAAATTTTTATGGAGCAATAGCTTTATGGCATTAACTATACAAAATTTTGATAGCCGTCAAAAAATGAGTCGTAAAGACTTTGAAATCTTTCACTATCGTGAAGCAAAGCCAAAGTCTGTTAGCATACACCACCACGATTTTTACGAAATTTACTTTTTTTTAGGCGGTAACGTCGAGTATTTCGTCGACGGTGAAAAATTTAAACTTTCAAAAGGCGATTTGTTGCTTATAAACCCAATGCAGTTACACCAGCCTATAACTAACCCTAGCAACGTTTATGAAAGAATAGTTTTATGGATTGATAGAAATTATTTATCAAATTTATCTAAAGACGACGACTTGTCTTACTGCTTTCAAAAAAACGACGGTGAATACGTTAGTTTATTGCATAATAATGCAATAATGCACGGTAGAGTAAACGAACTTTTTGAATTATTAAATAGAGAATTTCACAGCAAAAATTATGCAAGTAAAGCGTATAGTGAAAGTTTGCTAGTTCAATTATTAATTGAAATAAATAGGCTTGTTAAAACTAAAAAAGAAAACAAAACTCCACAAAAATCGCAAAACTTAATAACAAGGGTTATTACCTATATAAACGACCATTTTAGCGAAAATATTTCACTTGACGATTTGTCTAATAAGTTTTTTATTAGCAAGTACCATTTAGCGCACGAGTTTAGCGAAAAAGTTGGCGTGAGCCTTTATAAATACTTGACCATAAAGCGTCTTTTAATAGCAAAGGAATTGCTTTTGCAAGGACATAGCGCAAGCAGTGTTGCCGTAGAGTGTGGGTTTCATAACTACACTACTTTTTATAGAATTTTTAAATCGCATTACGGAACTAATCCTGCAACTTTAAGCGTTAAAAAATAGATTTACTTACACATATTGACATTGTTCAATACGTTTGTTATAATTTTATTATAAATTTTTATGGGGATATTTTTATGAGTGATACAGTATTGGCTCGTTTTTTAAGTCCAGTTATGATGCCGGACGCTAACAAAAGAACAATCAAAGTTGCTGGCAAACATTTTCAATACGTCGATTTAGACGAAAAAACTGCTAAAATGGTTTTAGAACAAGCGTCTTTATATTGTTTAAAAGACTATTATTGTCATGAACTTGAATATGACGAAGACCCATATCCAAGCAAGTATACTGGCGTAAAAGAATTTGAACTTGCCCGCCTTACAAGCATTTCTTCTATGACTTATTCTACCGACGCTCCTCAAGGCGATATAGTTGTTGTAGGTGGCGTATTTATGGGCGTTATACTTGCCGTCTCTAGTCAAGGTGGTAACGGCTGGGATAATTATAGTTCTAGTGGCTACACTTTCTTTGGCACGGACGGAACGATTTTAGGAAACAAAAAATCGGAATATTCTTATTCTGGCGAAACTTCTTCAAAATACTACGAAGACGATTATTCACTTGTTAAAAAATAAAATTTTAAGGTAAAAGTTAGTCTTTTACCTTTTTTATTAAATAAAATAAGTTTTAATATAGATTATTTAATTTATAAACGAATTTTATATAACTCTCACTTTTCTATTGAAAAAATATTTATTAGTGCTAAAATTAATCACATAAAATAAGATGGTTCAAAAAGAGTAAAAAATTAACGGTTACTGCAACGGGCGATGTGCTAGAAATACTAAAAATTCTTAACTCGTTAAGCACTACTTGTGATAAATTTAAGTTAGAAAACGGTTATATAATTATAAAGTAAGGAGTTTTTATGAAAAATTTTTTAGATAAAGTAAATGAAAAACGTCAATTAATTTTTGACGCTGAAAAATATTTATGGTCTATTCCCGAACCTGGTTACAAAGAATTTAAGACTAACGATTATATGATTAATCAATTTGAAAAAATAGGCTATAAAATTAATAAGGCTTCAAATATAACCGGGTTTTCAACTGAAATTGATACGGGCAAGAAAGGACCTACTATTGTAGTTTGTGCCGAACTTGACGCTCTTTACTCAAAAGAACACCCCGCAACAAGTGCTGAAACGGGTTGCGCTCACGCTTGTGGGCATCATATTCAACTTGCTAATATTTTAGGTGTTGCATCAATCGTAAAAGAGCCTGAATTTTTAAAAGATTTATGTGGTAAAATTAAATTTATAATAGTTCCCGCTGAAGAAGGTATTGAAATTAGTTATAGACAACAATTAATTAAGGAAGGGAAAATTTCTTTTTCTTCAGGCAAGCCCGAATTTATTTCAAGGGGATTTTTCGACGACTCGGATATTTGTTTTATGGTGCACGCTTCAAGTTTAACTAATAACAAATCATACGCTATTAGTGGTGCTTGTAACGGCGTTATTAGAAAAACGACGGAAATTTACGGCAAGGCATCACACGCCGGTGGTAGTCCACATAAAGGTATTAACGCTTTAAACGTTGCTACAATGGCACTTTCGGCTATTAATAACTTAAGAGAAACTTTTTTAGACGACGACCATATAAGAGTGCATTCGATTATAACGCAAGGCGGGGCTTCGGTAAACGTAGTTCCTGATAAAATTGTTATTGAAAGTTACGTTCGCGGCGCAGATAGTTTAAAACTAAAAGAAGCAAATGAAAAGGTGAATAGGGCTATCGTTTCAAGTTGTGCAGTTTTTGGCGCTACTTGTAAAATAAGCGACGTTGCCGGTTCAGAACCTTTAAATAACGATGCTTCTTTAAAGGCTTTAGCGGGCAAAGTTATGGAAAGTTTAGTTGGTAAAGACGGCTACGCTTTATACGATAAACACGAAGGCTCGTCAACGGATATGGGCGACGTAAGTCAACTATTCCCTTCTATACACGCATATTCTGGTGGTACGGTTGGTGCTCTTCACTCTAAAGAGTTTGCAATAGTTAATTACGATATTGCGCTTATAAACAACGTTAACTTCCAAGTTTCGTTACTTTACGCTCTTTTAGAAAACCAAGCGCAAGAAGCATATAAAATAATATCTAACTTTAAGCCGTCGTTTGAAAGTATTAAAGAATACGTTGAATATAAAAAATCTATAAGCCAAGTTTACGACGGCGTTGAATATTTACCTAATGGAAAAATTCAATTAAATTATAAATAAATATAAAAAATACAAAAAAGGGGATAAGTTAACTTATCCCCTTAATTTGTTTATAAGTCGTCGGCATCTTGTACTGGTTTTTCGTTTTCATCAAAGATGCTTTGCCCCGTATAACTTCCAAACGGGTCGTACGACGATTTATAACTTGCTTTTTTTCTATTCTTCATTACTTACAATCTTTAGTTTGTTTTGAAGACTTACTGTTTTTAGTATCTTGTTTAGTATTTTTTGTAGTATTCTTTTTCATAACAATCCCCCCTAAGTAAGTTTGTGCACCTTTTTGCAACTTATACTGTTTTTATTTTTTTGTTCTAAACTCATTTTTATTTTCATAGTTTAGAATATAACGAAACAATAAGGAGAATTTTATGAGCGATACAAAATACTTAGAAATGTTAGAAATCCCCGTACAGTCTTGCGACGTAGTAATTAAACCTAAAAAGCGTAAAAAGAAAGATATTAAAGAAAAGGTTATTAATATGGTAAACTCTGGAACTGAAAAAGATGCCGTAAATACCGTAAAAGAAAATAAACCTAAACGCAAATTACCTAGTTTTACTTCGTTTTTCGTTTCTAAAAACAAAAAAAAGCAAGACGAAAAGAAAGTTAAAGTTAAAAAAGTTGAAGACGTTACTACTCGTAGCGTAAAAGTTAAAAGTTCACGCTTTGATATAATTTCAGTGCAAGTAGTTGCTATTTTCGTGTTAATTATCGGCATAATTTTAACTAATATTTTTTGGGAGAATAGTGGCATTAACACCTTTTTAAAAAGCGTTTTTAACGAACAAGACAGTGTAAATACTTCAACCTATTCAAGTTTTTCAGCCTACTCGCCTACTAGAAGCGGTGAAACGGTTTTAACTGACGGCGTTATGACGGTAAACGGTAGCGTTTACGCTCCTTGCGACGGTGTTGTTGAAAGCATTACCTTACTTGAAGACGGCTCTTATACCGTAACGGTTAGACACTCTAGCAGTTTTACGTCGGTTTTTTCTAATTTAAGTTACAGTTATTTAGAAGAAAACGAAAACGTTTACGCTAATATTCCAATAGGGTATTCTCAAAACGATTCTTTCGTTTCGCTATTTTCAAACGATAGTTTGTTGACTAATTATTTAATTGACGGTGATTATATCGTATGGCAAAATTAAAAATAACGATACATCCTTTGTTTTTTATTTTTGGACTATACTTTGCTTTTATAGGCAAAGTATTTTCTTTTATAATTTTTACTTTAACGGCATTAATTCACGAGTTTGGACATTTTATTTTTTCAAGCAAATTGGGCTACGAATTAGACAATATTATTTTAATGCCCTACGGCGCTCTTTTATACGGCGATACGGCATCTCTTTCGTATAAAGACGAATGTAAAATTGCGCTCGGTGGTCCTTTTATAAACTTTATTATAGTAATATTTTTCGTTGCGTTATGGTGGTTTTTCCCTTCACTTTATCCGTACACCGAACTAGTTGTAACGGCTAACGTTTCTCTATGCGTTATTAATCTTTTACCTTGCTATCCCCTTGACGGTGGTAGGTTCTTGTTAGCGTCTTTACGCCTTTTTTTATCAAAAAAAGTTGCCGAAAATATCGTTAGGTGGCTGGGCGTTACACTTTCTATTTTGCTGTTTGCTTTATTTATCTACTCAATTTTTACTACCCTTAATATAACCGTTTTGTTTTTTGCTCTTTTTACTTTTATAGGCGCAATTTCAAAAAACGAAAAAAATAGTTACGTTAAAATTTTTAACGCACTTAACCCTTTAAAACTTACCGTTCCTAAACACGTTAAAAAAATTGCCGTAAATGAAAAAATTAAAATTAAAGATTTATATCGTTTTTTAGATAGCGACTTCGTTTTTGAAATTGAAATATACTCAGTTGACGGCGTTTACTTAAAAACGCTAAAAGGCAACGCATTATACTCAATGCTTGCAAATTCTTCACCTTACGACGACCTTTATAAAAAGTAATTTTTTGTTATTGCAAAATAATTAATAGTGTGCTAAAATATTAAAGTATTATGAAAACTATTGACGAAATTTTATTAACCGTTGAAAAACCTTCTCGCTATATTGGTGGCGAATTTGGTGAAAGAACGATTAAAGAAGAAAAATTTAATTATTGTATATGCTTCCCCGACGTTTACGAAGTTGGTATGAGTAACTTAGGTATTCGTATCGTTAGCGAAGTTATAAATAGAGTTGACGGTGCTTGCTGTGATAGGTGTTTTTCGCCTTGGCACGACTTTGGCACTGCGTTAAAAGAAAATAATATTTCACTTTTTTCGTTAAACCTTAAAAAGCCTTTAAAAGATTTTGATATGCTTGGCTTTTCTCTCCAGTACGAAATGAGTTATACTACCGTTTTGTACATGCTTGATTTAGCAGGCATACCACTTAAAAGGGAAGACAGAGGTGATGACTACCCTATTATTCAAGGTGGTGGCCCTTGCGCATTTAATCCAGAGCCACTTGCCGACTTTTTTGATTTATTCGTTATAGGCGACGGCGAAGACAGTATGCGCGAATTGACTAAATTAAAATTAAAAACGCCGTCAAAAAAAGAATTTTTAAAACAAGCAACTAAAATTAAAGGTGTATACGTTCCGTCACTTACCTACCCCGTTTATGAAAATGGTAAAATAGTTAGGTTTGAAGGCGAAAAGGTTGAAAAGGCTTTTTGTTTAGACTTAGAAAACGCCGTTACTCCCGATATTCAAGCAGTTGCTAATACCGAAGCCGTACACGATAGGGGCGTTATTGAAATAATGCGTGGTTGCTACCGTGGTTGCCGTTTTTGTCAAGCAGGGTTTATTTACCGTCCCGTTAGGCATAGAAGCATTGAAAAGTTAACTAAAACGGCTTGCTCGATTATGACTAAATGTGGTTACGATAATTTAAGCGTAAACAGTTTATCAACGAGCGATTACCCTTATCTAAAAGAATTAATCACTTCGCTCAACGATAACTTGCCTTCATATTCAAACGTGTCGTTGCCGTCTTTAAGAATTGATAGTTTTGAAGAATTTTACGTTGGCTTGGCAAAGAAAAATTCTTTAACTTTTGCGCCCGAAGGCGGTACTCAAAGGTTACGAGACGTTATTAATAAAGATATAACAGAACAAGATATTTTAGACGGTATTAAAAAAGCCTATAACATGGGCTATAATGCGATTAAATTGTATTTTATGATGGGGCTTCCTACTGAAACCGACCAAGATATTCAGGGCATTAGCGACCTTGTAAACTTGATTAGAAGCGTATATAGTGAAAACCCTAAAAGGTTACGCCAATTACGTTTAACGGTAAGCGTTTCGACCTTTATACCTAAACCGTTTACCCCTTTTGAATTTGAAAAATTTTGCACTCGTGAAGAAGTTGAGCATAAAATTGAACTTCTTAAAAAAGGCTTGTTTATTAAAGGCGTTACGTTTAATTGGAACGATTACGACCTTTCTATGATTGAAGCAATTTTAGCGCGTGGTGGCAGAGACGTTGGCAAAGTTTTACTTTCAGCCTACCAAAAAGGCTGTTATTTAGACGGTTGGAACGAACTTTTTAAATTTGATAAATATCTTGAAGCAATTAATGAAACGGGTTACAATACTGATTCTTCACTTAACGAATTAAGCGAAACGGAACTTTTAAGTTGGGACTTTATTGATATTGGGGTTACTAAAAAATTCCTTTTAAGCGAAAGACATAAAGCGTATAACGATAAATGCACGGGTGGTTGTCAAACCGGTTGTAAAGGCTGTGGATTACAAGGAAGGTGCGATATAAAATGATACTTATAAAATACAGTAAAATTAAAGGCGCAGAATTTATCCCACACCTTGACACCTTGAAACACTTAGGTAGAATTATTCGTAGAACGGGCGTTGAAGTTAAATACTCACAAGGTTTTAACCCCCATATGCTTATCTATATGAGTTCGCCTATCGCTTTAGGTCTTAAAAGTTTAAGCGAATATTGTTTAATTGCTACCGATTATAATAATAAAGATTTTGTTAATATTTTTAACGATTGTTCTCCACTAGGTTTAAAAGCGACTGAAATTTATTTTACCGACACTAAACTTAATATAGCAAACGATATTACTAGTGCTACTTATAAAATTAGTGGTCTTAATAAATTCAACGTAAACGAAGTTTTAAACGCTAATTCGTTTACCGTACTAGACAAACACTCGGGGGAAAAAGAAGTAAAAGATAGAATAATTTCTCTTTACTTTGATGGCGACGATTTAATTGCTACGTTAAAATTTGGCAATATAACTTTACGCCCCGATACGTTTTCAAATAAACTTAAAGCCCTTTACGGTGGCGACAAAATTGATATTATTAAACTTGACGTAAAATTTTTAAATAATTTAACTTGCGAAGAATATATTAAGGGTAAAAACAATGTCTAAAAATATTTGGATTGACTCTTTCGGTGGAAATACCATAGGCGCGCTATGTGAAAACGGGCGTTTAATTGAATACCATATTGAAAAATCTAACAAAACTCAAATTGTAGGAAGTATTTATAAGGGAGTAGTAAAAAACGTTCTTGACGGGATGCAAGCGGCTTTTGTTGATATCGGGCTTAATAAAAACGGTTATTTATTTGTTACCGATATGCTTGTAGACACTTCTTTAATAGAAGGCAAAACCGTTTTGCCTAGCGAGTTAAATATTAAAGTTGGCGACGAAATTATGGTACAAGTAGTTAAAGACCCTTTCGGCGTAAAAGGTGCAAGGTTAACTAACAACGTTACCTTTGCCGGTAAATATTTAGTTTACGCCCCTACTTTAAACGTAAACGCCGTGTCAAGAAAAATTTTAAACGAAAAGACAAGGCTTAAATTAACTGAGTACGCTAATAAGTTAAAACGGCCCTATGGTGGATTTATTTGTCGTACGGCTAGTGAAAAAGCTTCTTTTTTAGACTTGCAAAAAGAAAGTAAACAATTAATATCTCTTTATAAAAATATATTAACTAAGTATGAAAAGGCTAGCCCAACCGAGCAAGTATTTTGCGACGGCGACTTACCTATGAGATTAATGCGTGACGTTTTAACCGACGACGTTAACAAAATTTACGTTACCGATAAAACGATTTACGATAATTTATATTCATTTAAAACTTTGCGCAAAGACTTTATTAAAAGACTTGTTCTTTATAATGAAAGCGTTGATATTTTTGCCAAATTCAACTTAACTAAAGAAATTGAAAGCCTTGCCCACAATAAAGTGTATTTGTCAACGGGGGCGTATTTGGTTATTGATAAAACTGAAGCCTTGACAGTAATTGACGTAAACACGGGGGCTTTCGTTGGCGACGCTAATATCGAAGAAACGGCTTTTGAAACTAATATGCTAGCAAGCGTTGAAATAGCAAGACAAGTTCGACTAAGAAATATTAGTGGTAGCATAATAGTAGACTTTATCAATATGGAAAGCGACGCTCATAAGACGGCTGTCGTAGACAAATTAAAAGAAAGTTTAAGTTCTGATAGAATTAAATGCAACGTTTTAGGTATGACGGGGCTAGGTTTAGTAGAATTTACTAGAAATAAAAAAAGACGCTCACTTTCACAATACTTTAATAAAACTTGCCCGTACTGTAAAGGGGAAGGCACGGTTTGTTCAAACGATTACGTTTTAATGAAAATAAGAACTAACCTATTAGACCTTTTTAGTAAGGACTATAATTCGGTTATAATAGACTTAAACGTAGACTTATGCGATTATATTTTACAAACGGGCACTTTAAATAAAGATATTAAAAAATTCTATCAAAATAAAAGGGTTTATTTAATACCACATAAAACGTACCACCAAGAATTTTTTATTTGCCGAGGCGATAACGATAGCGTTTTAAACTTGCCCGACAAAGCAATTTTGCTTAGATAATCTATATAAACCTAACGAAATTGCTTTATCGTAAGAATTTTTAGACAATATAAAAGACTACCTAAAATTTTTGGGTAGTCTTTTATTGTTACGTTGTAAAACTCAAGGTTTCCATTTACGGTAAACTTATTATAACAAAAAACTAACTAATATGAAAATAAATTGTTTAATAAGCACTATGGAAAGGACAACGAACGTTCCTTAAGTTTTAATTATTTAATAATTTTGTCGTATAAAAACGGTTTTACGTTATATAAAGCGCAAGCGTCTATGTATTGCTTTTTGTAAAGGTCTATTTCTTGGCTTGTAACTGTTTTCTTTTTAATGGCTTTTATAAGCACGTTTTTAGGCGTTTCTTCTGGGTCGATAAGTTCTACTGCTACTACGCTATATCCTGCTATTTCAAGTGCTTTGCACCTAAGCGAGTCGGTTAACGCATCGGCTAATTTTTGCTGTAAAATTGAGTGGTCTAATAAAATATCGCTCGATAAGTTTTGCTTTTTTAATTGCCCCATTATCTCGTGATGGCAACAAGGCGTACTCATAATAACCTTTGAGTTTGACGATATTCCTTTAAGTAAAACTATATCTGTTGCAATATCGCAAGCGTGAAGCGAAACTGTTAAATTAGGCGTGCGCATTACCGAAAACTTAGTTACGTCGCCGTGAATAAAGTGTAAACCTTGATAGTTTAATTTTTTACTCACGCCGTCGCAATAGTCAATTACGTCTTTTTTCAAATCAACGCAATCCATTTCAACTTTCAAGTTTTTAATCTTGGTAAAATAATAGTAAACGGCAAAACTTAAATAACTTTTACCACAGCAAAGGTCTAATATATAAAGTTCGTCGCCGTCAATAATCTCACTTTCAATATCTTTGATAAATTCTAAAAACTTGTTTATTTGACGGAATTTTGAAGTCTTTTTATCTAAAACTCTACCCGTTTTATCTTGTACGCCAAGTTCAATTAAAAAATCTATCGGCTCATTATTAGGTAAAATGTAATGCTTTTGTTTGTTATGAGAAAAGTTTGCTTGCTCAAAGTTGTTACGTTTTACGTTGTCGCTTATTAAAAGTTTGCCTTTTTTAGAAAGCTTTAATTCGGCGCTACCCGACGTGGTAAATAAGTTTAACTGTTTAAACCCGTTTATAAATAAATTTTCTAAATAGTCTACGGAATTTTCAAATTCAACGTTTTTTTGCAAAACTTTATTATCGTTATAAAACGTTTCAACTTGCATACAAAGTTTATTTTTTATTTCGACTAGCCTACATTTTGCCTTTAATACGTTTTTGTCGGTACTTTTACTTAAAACGGCGTTCACTAGTGTTTTGTTTTGTATTACAAACGATAATAATTGTCTCATTTTAATCTTCTTTGAAATATTCGATATAACCCTTTTCTTTCATTGATATAAAGTCGTTTTTCATACACCAAATATTATGGTGTTCCATATGCTCTACGCTAAACTCTTTTATTACTTCGTCACATTTGTTAATAAAATAATCGTAATCAACTTTTCTTGGTTCTTTTAATAAATTGTACAAGTTGTCGTGATATAACTTATTAAGTTCGTCTTGTTCTAAGCCTATTCCACGATATTTTTTACCTGCGTATTCGTATTCTTCAGCCGTTCCAAAAAATCTTTTTACTAAATTAGGACGATTTGTTGATGATTTTGTAAAAAGTTCTTCACTTTCATATTTAAAGTTATACATATCCGTGCCATAAGCAAATCTATCAATGTGCTTTTTGATAAAAGGAACCCAAAATTCTTTGTCTTTTAAAATGTTAAAATAATTTTCTCCACCTGGCGTTACGTCAAGCATAGTATTTTCAAAAGACATAAACTTTTCAACCCTTTCTTTTGGTGCGAACGTTAAAAAGCCAAAGTGAGCAAGCGTGAATTTAAGTTTAGGGTGCTTTTCAAGCATACTGATAATTTCTTCTTGCATTTGGTCAAAAGACGGAAACCTTTCGTCAAAATAACAACCCCTTCCAATCCAATACGGTGAAATTTTATTTATATCCCACATAACTGGCGAGTTTGTTAAGTGCATTATAATAGGGAATTCTTCTTTTTCACAAAAATCGTAAAAAAGGTCGAAAAGTTCGTCGTCAAGCGGACAGCCTAGCATATATCTTGTATTAGGGTGACCTTCAAACATTTTAATGCCGTCAAAACCCACTCTTTTATACTCTTTTACTTGCCTTAATAATTCTTGCGCCCCTGCTTTTTTATCGTTAAAATCTACCTTGTCGTATTCAAGACCAGCATAAGCATAACCCTTTGGTGCAAATACGCTCTTAAAGTACATTGCTTTGGTATTATCAATGTGTTCAGTTTCGTCAAAACCTATTTTACGAAGATTTTCTCTATCTGGTCTTGCGTGGCAAGGTATCGCCAAAAACCTAACCCTTTCAACGTCAGTTAAATTAAAAAATTTTTTATAAACGTCAACGCTTTCTCGCACTGGCATTTTGTTGTTGTAAAACATTTGATGTGCATGCCCTTCAAAAAATTTAGCCATATTTATTCTCCTTAACTTAAAAAGTAATATAGTTATATTATACTATAAAATACGGCTATATCAATAGTTTTATAAGAATTTTATAAAAATTTTTTTAATCTTTCTTCATAGTTTTCTTCTAATACTTTTAGTTGTTTAGCATACTCTATATTATTTTCTTTAATTTGTGAAGTTGCTTCATTGATAAGCGTGCATAATTCGGTAATTCCCATTACCGTACCTTTAATCATTATCTCGGCAATATGCTTAACGGTACTATCCATTACGGTATTCATTTTAATACCCGTTTTCATCATTACCTTTTTCATAACGCCTAATTCCTTTTTTTCATAGCCGTTTTCAGCCATATAACCAGATAGGTCACCTATAAAATTTTCATAGCCTTCGTACTCGTGTAAAAGTTCTTTTTTAAAAGAATTATCTGTAACCGATTCAAGTACGTTAGATATTGCTTGTAACGCAACGTGTGCGTTCCTATAAACTTCGTTAATAAAATCTAAATTGTTATCAAAATTTGCCATAAATTTTTCTCCTTTATGAAAGTGTGTATAAAAATGAAAAATGTATGCAATTTGATTGACAAAAACTAAAAAATAGGCTAATATTATAAAGCCGCACGAAAAAGGTAACAAAAGATTTATATAATTTTTATATAAACACCTTACATTTGGCGAGATTATTATGGGGGTACATTATAGTGTACGCAATTATTGAAAACGGTAGCAAGCAATACAAAGTAACGGTTGGCGAAACTGTTAGATTTGAAAAACTTGATGCTGAAGTTGGTGCAAACGTAGAATTTAAAGTTTTACTTGTATCTGACGAAAATGGTATTAAAGTTGGCAAGGATGCAGACGCATTCAAGGTAACAGGCAAAGTTCTTGTGCAAGACAAAATGAAGAAGATTATAGTATTCAAGTACAAAGCAAAAAAGAACATTAGAAAGAAGCACGGTCATAGACAACCGTTCACGGCAGTAGAAATTACTGACATTTGCGCAAAGTAAGGAGATTAAAGTTATGATGTTTTTAATTAAATTATTCGCTCATAAAAAAGGTGTTGGTAGCAGTAGAAACGGTCGTGATAGTGCAGCAAAAAGGCTTGGTATTAAGCGTGCCGACGGTCAAAAAGTTTTAGCAGGAACAATTCTTGTTAGACAAAGGGGTACAAAATTCTACCCTGGTAACGGTGTTAAAAAAGGTAATGACGACACTTTATTTGCAACAGTAAGTGGTGTTGTTAGATTTGAAAGATTAGGTAAAGACCGTAAACAAGTTTCAGTTTACGAAGCCTAAAAATTAAACACGTTAAACTAAAAAGCAGTAAACTTTGGTTTACTGCTTTTTTTGTTATTTAATTTTAAGGTTTTTTAGTATAACATTTTAGACAATGTTTTTCGCTTTTTGCATTAGCCTTGCCACATTTTGGACAGACCCAAATAATACTCGAATTTATTTGTGATTCTCTTGGAGTTGTGTTTTGTTCATCAACCCCTTCTATTTGTTCTTCTTCCGTTAGTGCATCAAATATACGATTATAAACTTTCTTTGAGTCTTCCACAAAACTAAGAACAACCCCACATGATGCCGCCCTTATTATTATAGTACCTAAACGGCCCTTTTTAACACCTGTAATTTTACTTACAGGTATTGCTCTTTCAGAAAGATTTGTTTCAACGTAAACAAAAGACGTTGTAACCGTTATTGTTGCGTTCAATAAACTTAATAATACGAGCCCAACAATTAAAAAAAATACTGCTACTAAAAATAATATGCCAAAATCTTTATCCACACTTTCAATTAAAATAATTGCTAAAATAAATAGCAAAACAGCAACAATAAAGCATATTATTGAAAATAAATTCAATTTAGATTCTGCTTTAATTAAAACTTTTCCTTTCATAAAAACACTCCTTTTGTTAATATATAAATATTATATACTAACTGTTGGTTAGCTGTCAGGCATTTTTCTAACTAATGGTTATATAATAATTGTATGAAAGATT
>JAZOUX010000016.1:0-2635 GCA_045658325.1 Christensenellaceae bacterium
CTATTAACTTCTTCGCTAGAACCCGTTAAATTACTATAAAATACAAGTTGACTAAGATTATAATTATCTAATTCGTTCTTATTAACTTTAACTTTTTGGTCAATAGGCGTAGTTTTGTTATATTCTTCTAAAGTATAAATATCAACATTTTCGTTATAAATAATACTTTCGTTAAAAGAATAAGCCATTTGGTTAAACGTGTCTATTTTACAAAACGACGAGTATTGTTGGAAAGCCGTAATAACTACAATAAAAAATACTATTGATAAAATTGAAGGTAAACACGAAGCAAAAGCCGAATAACCTTCTTTTTTATAAAGAGCCATCATTTTTTGAGAATATAACTCTTTATTATTTGCGTATTGTTTTTGTAATTTTTCAAGTTCAGGTCTCATTTTTTCCATTTTTAAATTATTCTTTTTAGTAGAAATACGAGAATAAATATCTAATGGAAGTGGTATTATTTTAAGTATTAATGAAAACATTAAAATACCTAAAGCAACGTAACCACCAAATGAGAAAAATTCAATAACTTTAGAAACTATAAAACCTACACCGTCTAATTGAATATTTGGTAAAATATCGGTAAACGGTAAATTTACAGTACCACTTAATATGTTTAAAATATTCATATTTTCCTTTAAATTAAATAACCCATTTTATAACTTCCTTACTGTCAGGAACTGGGTCAAAACCGCCTTTATTTAATGGGTTGCACCTTAAAATACGCCATATTATTAGAAAAAATGCAACTATTAATTTTCTTTTTTTAATCGCATCCATAGCGTATTCAGAACAACTTGGGGTAAAAATACAACTTGCGTTAATTGGTTTAGAAAGATATTTTTTATATAATTTTAATAATTTAATTAAAAATCTTTTAATCATTTAATATATTACCTTTTTTTAAAGCAAATTCTATATCTTTAGTAAACTCTAAAAAATTATATTCTTCCATAACTTTTGGAAGAATAATAATATAATAGTTTTGTGTTATTAACTTTTCGTAACAATTAAAAGATGCCCTTAAAAGCCTTTTTATTCTATTCCTTTTAAAAGCCTTACCGTGTTTTTTACTTAAACTTATGCCAAATTTTAAAACTTCGCTTTTTATATAAATTAAAGTTAACGTTTTAGTTGATATTCTTTTACCTTTTTTAAAAACAAGGTCAAAATCTTTTTGTTTTTTTAATCGCCTATCTTGCTTTTTTTTAAGCAGATAATTTGTGACGGCCTTTTGCCCTTCTTCTTTTAAGTACGTTTCTGCCATTTTTAGTTGCCATTCTTTTTCTAAACCCGTGAACTTTACTTCTTTGTCTTTTTTTAGGTTGATACGTTCTTTTCATAATAAAAAACTCCTTTTTTTACACTTTTTTATATTCTTTTTTTAATTTATTAATTTTTTGCTATCAAATTATACTTTTTATTTTATATTTTGTCAACCTTTTAAGCGTTTATTCTTAAAGGAAGAATAAGATATAAATAATCATCGCCAGAAAGTGGCTTAATAATACATGGGTCTATCTTACTATTAAAGTATAAATTTATATATTCGTCGCTAATAACTTTTACAGCGTCGCTTAAGAATTTAGAATTAAAAGCAATAGTTAAATCTTTACCTTCTAAATTAATAATAATATTTTCATTAGTGTTACCAATTTCACTACTTGCCGTAATAGACATATAATTTTCTTTAATATCTACTTTTATAATTCTTTTTAAATCGGTAGCAATAACTGAAGCCCTTTCAATAGCGTTTAAAAACATTTCCCTATTAACGTTTACCGTCGTTGAAAAACTGTTTTTTATTATATCTTTATAATTGATATAATCACCTTCTAAAAGTCTTGCTACTAAAACTGTTCCTTCAACTTCACATTTTAATATATTTTTTTGTACTTTTATTGAGAAAATATCTTCTTCTTTATCTAAAAGCCTTAAAATTTCATTTAAAGTCCTTTGGTTAACTATAATTTTTAAGTTACCCGTACTTTCTTTAATTTTCTTTTTAGTAATAGCAAGCCTAAAACCGTCAAGAGCAACTGAAGATATAGTATCTTCTTCTATTTCTAATAAACAACCTTTTAAAAGTGGTCTTGCTTCGTCTTGTGAACAAGCAAAAACTGATTTTAAAATAAGTTCTTTAAAATCTTTTTGTAAAATTGAAAAAGCACTTTCTTTAATATCTTTATTAATAATAGGGAATTCTTCAACGTTTAAAAGTTGAATATATCCTTCTGAAGAAGAATAACTTAACTTTATTTTATTATCTTCTTCACTTATTTCAATTTCTTCTTCATTTTCTATTTTTTTAACGTATTCGTAAAAAATTTTACCGGGAACTAATACGTCACCTTCTGTAAACGTTTCAACTTTAATAGTTTTTTCAATTGATATTTCAGTATCGGTAGCCGTTAAAACTAAATCGTCGTTTTTTACTGAAAGTTTAATACCTTCTAAAATTAAATTAGTAGTCTTAGTAGAAACTGCTTTAATAACTTTTGATACTGCGTTTGATAATTCTAAACCGTTTACGATAAATTTCATAACCTGTCCCCTTAAAAATTATTATTTAATATTTATTAATAGTAATAGTGTACGTTGATATGTTGATAAAGTAAAAAATAACGTTATA
>JAZOUX010000017.1:0-16147 GCA_045658325.1 Christensenellaceae bacterium
CTATTTTCGTCAACTGGTTTACGCTATAATTAAACAAATTTTCACCAATTAAATTATCTTCATAGTAAAAACCGTCTAATTTACTTGCTAAAAGGTATTCGCTTAAAACGTAATCTCTATTTTTAGTAGACGTGCCAACACCGTAATAAACGAATTTTGACAATTTTTCTTTTTTACTAACTTTAACTTCTTCGTCTAATTTATATGAATATGCAGATAAATCGTTTAAAGTTTTACGATACGAAAGAATTAAATTTTCTACTAAATTTAATAATTTAATTAAGTAAATATTTTTTATTTCGCTAGTAATATTTTCTAAAATTAAATTAAAGTCTTTTAATACGAATTTTTCATCGTAATTATTCTTAATAGAATAATTATTTAGTTCTTTTAAATAGGCGTTTTTATCGCGTAAAGATAATTTATTTATATCAATAGGTTTTTGAATTTTACCTACTACCCTTTTAAATCTATCTTCACCTAAATTCCCGTAACCTTTATGTGCCCTTTCATAATTAACTAAAGTTAAAAATTCTTCAGGAATACGTTTATTATCTTTATCGTAATTTAAATTTTCTTTTTTGAAAAAATATTTCTTTTCAAGTTTGTTTTTAAGATTAAGATATAATTTTGATAATCTAATAAGTGCAATCGTTGGGTGAATAAAACTTTCGCCGTCTTTTAAAACGTTATTTAGTAAAGATAAAGCATTGTTTTTAGTATTTAAAAATAAATTAGTTTCACATAATGCAACCGCTTTATCAATGGCGTTAAAATAAAGTTCAGTTAATTCATAATACAATTCGTCAACTTTATTTAATAAAATTTCAATATTTTTATTAGTCTTTTTCTTGTCTTTTTTTGCAATTATTTTTGAATAAAAATTATCGTAATTTTCGTCTTTTAAAAGCACATATATTTCGTTAGTTAATTCACTTAAATATTTATCTTGCCACGAAAGGTCGTCGATAAAAGGATATAACGAATTATCTTGCTCAAACCTATTTAAAACGAAAGCCGTTTTTTCGTCGCTACTAATTTCGTTAAAGTCAAAAAACAAATCTATTTTTTTTGCAAAACTTTCAACTTCAAAATTGGTAACTACTTTACTTTGGCTATAACCGAAAGTTGGCTCGAATTTTTCAATTTTTTTATAAAAACTTAATAATTCGTCTTTAACTGAAGCGTTTACCCTATATTTTGCAATATAGTCGATAATATTGTCTAACGAATACTCAATTTCTTCAATATTATACGTTTTAAAAATTGCCGTTTGACTATAATTTTTATCACTTTCAGTTTTAAAGCCTAAATAATAATTATAAACGTACGAAGCAAATAAATTTATGTGAAAATCTACCGAAGAAATTCCCATCATTTTATCAAGTAATACTATACTATTAAAAGGTAAATATTTTTTTGAAAGGTATTCGTTATTATTTGCGTCGAACAATAATCCAAACGATTTTTCATTTTCAAAACCTATTTTTAAAGGCGAATTTTCTTTGTTTATAATAGTGCTAGTAACTGAATTTATTTCATATAAAGTGGCGTAAGCGTTGGCGTAGCCTTTTGTTCGCATTTCACCGTTTACGCTTTCACAAAGCATATCTGGACATACTGCAAAAAAGGTGCAATCAACGTCTTTTACTCCCCTTTCTAGTAAAAACTTTTTAACGTATAACGAAATTGGTAAAGATAAACCACTACCCGTTCCACCTGCTAACGAACTTACGATACATAATGAAATTTTTTCGGGACTATCTAAAACTAACTCACTTAAAATTTTATTAAATCTATCTTTATTTTCTTGTATGCACATATAGGCAACGAAGGTTGCAAACGCTTTTAATCTCCAAGCATTTGCACCTTTATCCATAGGAAGAGATAATATATAACCTAATTGAGAAATATCTTCGTTTTCAAACACGTTAATATCGTTATCTAATAAAAACGATAACATATCTTCAAATTTAGAAGGATATGAAATATCCACGTTAAACGAACAATTAGATTTTTGTATATCAAATTTGTCGGTATCAATAGCCATAGAGAAAATAGACAAATCGTTATTTAACGATTTACTAGTGACTTCTTCAGCCAACCTATTACCTATTCCACCTATACCTATTACACATAATTTGTTCATAATTCTTCCTTTGCCTTTAAATTTTAATTATACGTTTTGACTTATAATTTAATTTTAGTCAGCAGTCTTTTTGCCTTTTTTTGCTGTTGTTTCAGCCGTTTTTTTAGCAGTTTTAGTAGTCTTTTTTGCCGTTGCAGAGTCTTCAGTAGCCGTTTTTGGTTTTCTACCCCTTGTTGACTTAGGTTTTTCTTCTACAACTGCACCTTCTACTGCTTCTTCAGGGTCTGGGTTAATCTTTCTTATTTTATTTGCTTCAGCAGTTAATAAAGTATCAAACTTGAATTTAGTACCAATATTTAACGAACCGTCGGCATTAATTGGCATATCGTCTGAAATGTCTTCAAATACGCCTACGCTGTTAAACCACGCTGCAAATTGAGATACATACGCTTCCCAGTTTTTAACGTTTTCAAAAATCATTTTATTAAGTAATAATTTTTCGTATGTAATACCAAGTTCGTGTTTGTAAATTTTAATAAATCTATCAACTTCTAAACTAGGGTTAGCACGGAACTTACAAATATCTAAGAAGATATCGTACGCTACTGAAATAATTCTTTCAGCATCGTCACAGTCACGGTTAGATTCTTCACTAGTTTTAACGAGATATGCTAAATCAATAATGCTTGGACCAACCTTTCTTGCTTCGTATTTAGAAGCCTTTTCACTATAAGTTTTATCTTCAAATAACGACATATTTAAAAGCGCCATATACGCACAACTTGTAATAGCCGTTTCAAGTTTACCGTATTGTGAATCGTCAGGAATATTTGGAAGTTTATTTTTAACGCCAAATATCCATTCGTCAAATTTTTCGCTCCAATCAGTAATTAAATCGGCTTGGTTTCTAAACCATTTAATAAGTTGCGCTACGTTATCAAGATTTACATATAATCCTTCTGGAGTTCTAAGGGCATTTTTTCTACCGTCGTTATCAACTACTTTAAAGTACAATTTATTTTTTCTACCAAAAAGTTCTTCAGTACAAATACGTCCTTCTTTAAGACCGTAGAATAACGCCTTTACCATCTTGGTATCTTCAATTTTTTCCATTTTTTCGTTCATATATGGCAAGTAACCACGCAAATGGAAGTTGTTACCAAGGTGTGGGTTCCACATTTCAGTTTCATAGCGTTTGCAGTTGTAAATAGCCTTTTGATAATTAGTGAAATAAATATTGCCTTCACCAAGTTCGTTAAATTTAGCAACTCTTAACGGAGAAATATCCATAATTTCACCCGTACAATATAAAATATTGTCTTGCTTTGATGGAACTACTGCAACCCTAGCCGAATCGTCACCAGAATAGTATCTAATAAATTGTTCAGCACACGCTTCAAGAATTTTACCTTCTTTACTTTGGTCGTTAGGAATAGTAATTTCAAATAAATCAGCGTGTCTCTTAATGTAACGAGCAGTATTTTCACTCATTAAGAATACCGTTACATAAGAAGGTTCAACAACGTCGCCTAAATCTTCACGTTTATCAATAACGATTGGTGGTTTAGCCATTTCACAAGCAGTTGCAAAGTAATTTCTTAACCTTTCAACTAATCTTGCTTGGTTGTCACCACAAGACGCTTTAATTGCTTCAACGATATTATAGTTATTGATTTCAGCATAGCCGTCGCTATCTTTTATAGTGTTTTTATACGAATCAATTAAACTATCGAATATATTATGTATTGCGCTAACGTCTTTATCGTTATAATCTTGACCTTGGCTTACTTCGGCACAAGAAGCCATATAAACGCTTTCAAATACACCTTTACCTACGATATCGTCAGTCTTAGTAATTTCAGAAGGAGTTGCTGGACCGGTTGCTTCCATTACCGAGTTAAATATCGCTTCTTTTTCACTAGGTGAAGAATAAATGTTAATAACACTATCAATTACACCGCTATCTCTGCGTAAAACGTCTTTCGTTGATTCGTCTAAAGATACTCTTTCTTTATCAAATCTTACGAAGAAAGCACGATATTTATCAATTAATACGTCTAAAGTTTTAGTTAATTTAGAATATACTAAGAACTTTAATTGTTTTACTGCTTCGGCTTTAATGTTTGAAATTATATTTAATACGTCCGTTTTTAAAGCGAAACAATCTGCTTCAACGTCAGTTTTCTTACCAAGATAGTCACTTGATTCGATAGTAATTTTAATAAATCTTTCGTCTTTTTCGTCAGCAAAATTTAAATAGTTGCTACGTTTAAGGTTAATTTTCTTTTCACCCTTTGCTACGCCCATTTTTGAATCAACTTTTAAGAAAGTATCTGGAACGTCACTAACTTCTCTTGACTTAAGTAATCTAGCAAATTCTTCGTTTTCCTTCTTAAGAGCGCCTGCAACTTTCATTTTTAATCTACATAATTGTGCCATTGCAGAAACCGGGTGTATAAAGTTGTCTTTATCCATTAAAATTCCTTTAACTAAACTTAAATCACTATTAGTTATGTAATCTTTACGCTTATCTAAACTAATAATCGAGTCGTTAACTGAAATTTTCATACGTTTAATTTGAGAGATACATTCAGTAAAATATTCTAAAATGTGTCCCCTTGCTTCAGTTGCACCTTCAACGATTTTATCAGCCGTTGCGCCTTTACCTGAAATTTCACTTAAAAGCGAAAGCACCGTTTCTTCAACTTGGCTTGTTGATGGAATTCTTTTAGCAAGTGATTTATCTAATTTTTCAAAATAAACTTCGGCAGTATTTGTAGACGTATCTTTAACGCCTTCGTCGTCTAAAACAGACGTACCCCTATCTACTAAATCATTAATTTTGCTGTCGTTGTTTTCAACGTCGTTTTCAAGTTCTTCTAAAACAATTTTAGCGTAATCTGTATCTTGCATTATATACGCTCTACCCATTTCAGTTGCTTGAATTTCGTTTTGTTTAATCTTTTCTTCAACGGCGTTATGTAAAGTTAACCACTCGCCTTCACACGCCATAACAGTCTTTTTGTGTGCTATGTAATCTAAAACCGTTTCTTTAGGAAATCTCATTTCTGACGTTGAAATACCAGCGTAAATTGCACCACTACCGTTGTTTTGTGAGTGCAATAATTCGTGGTTAGAAATTTCACTATCAAACTTGTCACCGATATCAGTACAAATTAAACTGTATAACGAGTTTGCTAAAACGATGTTGTGAGCAGTAATCGACGTAATGCCTGGAATTTTATCTAAAACGAATACTTGCGTAAACGGAGCAGCGTCTGGAGTCCAGAAAGACTTATCCATTGAGTCGAATAACATACCAACGTTTGGTTCATCAACGTTACCAAGTTTAAGTTTAATTGGGCTCTTTTTATTAAGTTGGTCACCTTTATTATATCCTCGAGCAACAAGGTTGATTGCGTTTAATTCTCTAAATATAGCGTAAGCGTTTGCATAAATTTTAGTATTGTTTTCAGGAGTTTGGCTTTCAGCGTATATATCTGGAAGCGCTATCATAGCGTTAATAATAGGGCTTTTGCCTAAATTTTTACGCAAATAACGCTTAGCAAATAACGCTATTGGAATAAACGAACCCGAACCTGTACCACCTGCTACTGAAGAAATAACGTATACTTCACAAGGAGCACTTGGGTCTAACGTCATTTTTTCTAACGTGTTAATAAACGTTGTACGGTATTTAGGTTTACTCATTAAATTTAAAAATGCTAAATACGATTTTTTACGCCATTGTGACGCACCCCTAAACATTTCTTGAGAACGAATTGCTTTATCGTCACAAGGGAACCACTCTTTAATAAATTCAGTACCTATTCTATCACAAATAGCACCTACGCTACAGTTGTCAGCCATTGGAATTGGCGTTGCACTTTCTATTTTTCTAATATCACCTACGTCAGTATCAAATACGATAGCAGAGATATTATTTTCATTTTGACAGCCTAATTCTTTGATTTTTTGGAACAAAGTATCAACCGTCTTACTACCTGTACCACCTACACCTATCAATAAAATGTTTTTCATAAAAATTTTCTCCTTTTTAATCAATATATTTAAAGAATATTATTGTATCAATTTTTCCTTTAATATTTTTAGTTGCGTAATAATTTTCGCTTATTCCTACGATAGAACCAGTTTTTACGTCCTTGTCCATATCGTCAACTAAACTCATTAACTGTTTAGTCGTAAGTTTTAATTTTGGCCGTGAACCACCTTGGTATTCTTGCCAATTTCTTCTCCACTTTCTTATAAGGTCTGAAATTTCATCGTCGTCTAAGTCAAATTTTATAATCGACCTATTTTTACCGTGCACCATTACACCGTCTCTATCTTCGATTTGTAACGTTACACCGAATTTTGAAATTGGGTCTTGGTCTCTAAATTCCATAAACGGAATATATCGCTTCAAGTGCCATAAGAAAATAGTTTTCTTTTCGGTATTGATTAACTCGCTAGTGATATTAACTAGGAACTTAGAGTTCTCTGGTTTTATCTTCATTTGAATAAGAGCGCCTTTTGGTAAACTCTTAGCCACAAAGAAACCTATAATCCAAAGTAACGTGTGAATAATAATATAAAGCGTTACTACTATTACTACCCATCTCCATAACCTTGAAAAGAAGTCTACTTGTAACAAACTAACCGTTGCTTCGGCTTTTGCGTTACCACACTCTACCGTTAAGGTTTTATCGCCCGTAAATATAAACGATGCGAATAAATTATCAAGTGGAGATATCCAATTAGTTCCAACCGATAAACGAATTACGTCGTTGCCGTTATATTGAACGACATCTACGTTTACGTTAGTCGGCAACAAGAACAACCATCCAAACGGTCTAGTATCAACTTGAATTAAACCGTCGTTAAGCCCGTCTAAAAGTTCTTGCATCGGTAAACTATCTCCGTCTACGCTGATTTTATAATAAACTTTTGCATTGCAATTTTTTAAGTTATAAATATCAACTGAAGTATCGTCACCGTTAATTGCTTCAACGATATAAACCGATTCAATTATGCTTAACTTCGACACGGCTTTGGCGTTTATACTTGCGTCTTTTACTGACCAAACTTCTAATATAACTTCTTTATCTTTTACTTGTTGTAATATTGAAGGCATATTTAAATTTGGCACGAATTTTAATACGTTATTTTCTATAATCGCATATTCAGTAACGTCTAAACCGCCGATTATAAGACTATAACCTATTGAACCTGAATTAAAATTAATTGGTCTATCTTCGTTAGTTAAGGTAAATTCAAAAGGTTTTGTATTTTTTCTTAACTCGTACGTCGTTAACAAAATATCGTTATCTTGACCTTTTGCTATTTTTAAATCAGTTATAAAACAATCTATTTCTATTTTGTTTTCAGTAGGTCTATTATCGTCAATTTTTATGACGCTAACGTTTAACGTATAAACACCGAATTTGTCAACTATTTTATTGAAGATTATTGATATAACTCCTTCTTCAATAACCACGTCGTATTGCGGATTAAAGTTTTTGTCTTCACTAAAATCAATTTCAACTTTGCCTAATTTAAAGACTTGATAAGATCCGTTTTCTAATTGACTTTTACTAACTATTTTATCGTCGTAATATACCGTGTAGTCAACTTTTATTTTGTTTGAATCTCCGTCCACACCTAAAGTGCTTTTTGAAGTTATATTAAAGTTTGGCGCTTCAATAATACTTAACTGTGAAATAGAATTTTCTTTAATATTTGGGTTTTGTTTTGACCAAACTTCTAAAACTACTGCGTAATCTTTTACAGATTGCAACTCAGTTGGCATTGTTGAATTAGGTACAAATTTTAACGTATTACCATCAAACTGTACTAAACTAGTAACGTCTACCCCGCCGATTTTTAGCGAGTAACCAATTAAGCCTGAGTCGAAATTTATTGGATAACCTTTATCGGTTACGCTAAATTCAAAAGCCTTGGTATTCCTTTTTAATTCGTAAGGGTTTAGCGTTAAGTCGTTTTCAGTAGGTTTAGTTATTATTAAATCGGTTATGTAATATTCGACTTTAACTTCGCTTACTACCGGACGGTTATCGTCTATCTTTGTTACGTTAATTTTTGACGTATAAACACCGTAATTGCCCGGAGTTTTGTCAAAAATTACCGATATCGTACCACCCGTTACACTGCCTAAAGGAGTAAGACTGTTTCCTTTTGGGTCTTTTAGTTCAACAACGTCCCAACTAAATATTGGATTGTTACCGTTTAACTCACTTTCGTCTACTTTTTTGTCGTCGTAGTAAACGGTGTAATCAACTTTAATTTTATTTTCGTCACCGTCAACCCCAACCGTGATATTGGTTAAGATATTAAAGTTAGGCGCTTTAATAATATTTAATTTTAAAGTTGATTGCTGTCTTGCATTTGAATTTTTAGACCATACTTCTAAAACTACTTTTTTGTTTGATATACCAAGCAAGTTAGACGGCATATTCGCATCTGGAACAAATTTTAATAAATTATTCTCTATCGTTGCATATTTCGTTACGTCTATTCCGTCAATTTTAAGGGTGTAACCTATTAAACCCGAATTAAAGTTTATTGGATACCCTTTATCAGTTACGGTAAATTCAAATGCTTTTGTATTTCGTTTTAATTCGTAAGGATTTACGATTATTTCAGTAATAGTACCGTTAGCAATAATTAACTCGGTTATACCGTGCTTTACTTCAACGTCGCTTGTAATCGAACGATTATCGTCGACCTTAGTAACTTTAATTTTTGATTTATACGAACCGTATAGACCTAGTCGCTTATCAAACGTTACTGAAATAGTTCCACCAACTATATTAACTTGCGGTGTAAAATCGTTATTGCTTGGGTCTACCATTTCAAGTATTTCCCAATCGAATATACCGTTTGTTAAATCTGTTTCATTTACAACTTGACCGTTATAATATACGACGTAATCAATTTTAACTTTATTTTCGTCACCGTTTATACCTACCGTCGTGTTTGGTACGATATTAAGGTCAGGTGCTTTTACTATTTGTAAAGTTAATTTCGATTGAGATTTGATTTTAGAATCACGGAAAGACCATACTTCTAAAATTACGTCGTAATCACCAATCGCTTGCAACTTTGTAGGTAAACTTGAATTTGGAATATAAGTTAAGGTATTATCTACTACCGTTGAATAACTAGTTACGTCTACGCCACCAATTTTAAGCGAATATCCAATTAAACTTGATTTAAAATAAATTGGATGCCCGTTATCAGTCACGGTAAACTCAAACGCCTTATTGTTTCTTTTTAATTCGTAAGTATTTAAACTAATAACTTTGTTATTACCGTTAGTTATTATCAAATTAGATATGTAATATTCTAAATTATCAGCCTTGCTTATTAAACGGTTGTCGTCAATTTTAGTTACGTTTATTTTTGACTTATAAATACCGTAATTACCTGGAGTTCTATCAAAAATAACTGAAATAGTTCCACCTATAACACTAATTTGTGGCGTTATATCATTGCCTTGTGGGTCTTTTAACTCAACTAACTCGTACGAGAAAATTGGAGTTGTTCCCGTTAAATGGCTTTCACTTACTACTTTATCACCGTAATATATTGTATAATCAATTTTAACTTTATTAACGTCGCCGTTTACTCCTACCGTAGTGTTTGATTTAATTTCAAAATTAGGTGGCGTAACTACGTTAAATTTTAAAGTCGACTGTTCTCTTACACTCGTGTTTTGTAACGACCAAACGTCTAAAACAACGTCGTAATTGCCTATTGACTGTATTCTAGACGGTAATCTAGTGCTTGGAATAATAGTTAATTTATTATCTAGCACCGTAGCGTAACTAGTTACGTCTACCCCACCGATTTTAAGCGAATAACCAATTAAATTCGATTTAAAATTAATTGGATGTCCTTTATCGGTTACGACGAACTCGAACGCTTTATCGTTTCTTTTTAATTCGTAAGAGTTTAAAGTAATCGTTTTATTACTGCCGTTTGTTATTATTAAATCTGATATGTAATAATCGGTACTCGTTAAAGCAGTAATTAAACGGTTATCGTCAATCTTAGTTACGTTAATTTTCGACTTATAAACACCGTAATTACCTGGCGTTCTAGTATAAATTACCGAAATCGTTCCACCCATTATAGAAATTTGTGGCGTAATATCGTTGCCTTGTGGGTCTTTTAACTCAACTAACTCGTAACCAAATACCTTATTAGTACCCGTTAATTCACTTTCACTTACTACTTTTCCACCGTAATATACCGTGAAATCAATTTTAACTTTATTAACGTCACCGTTTACGCCGTCAGTCGTATTCGTTACGATATTAAACGTAGGAGCTTGTATAATACTTAATTTTAAAGTCGACTTCTCTTTGATATTGGCGTTTTGCATTGACCAAACGTCTAAAACAACGTCGTAATTGCCTATTACTTGTAATTTAGTAGGTAAATTTGAATTTGGTATATACGTTAACTTATTGTTTTCAACCGTTACGCTACTCGTTACGTCAACGCCACCAATTTTGAGCGTATAACCTATTAAGCCTGAGTCAAAGTTTATTGGATAACCTTTATCGGTCACCGTAAACTCAAATGGCTTAGTGTTGCGTTTTATTTCGTATGGGTTTAACGAAATCGTTTTATTGCTACCGTTAGCAATAATTAAATCAGCAATATAGTTTTCAACTTCTACTTCGGTAGTTTTTGGGCTGTTATCACCTATTTTTTCAATGGTGATACTCGACTTATATACACCGTAATTTCCTAGTTGTTTACTGAATATTACCGATATAGTCCCCCCCGCTACGCTACTGGTAGGTGTAACAGTGTTACCTTTAGGGTCTAATACTTTGATATTGCTCCAACTAAACGCAGGATTAGTTCCTTTCAAATCGTTCTCGCTCACAAGTTTATTGTTACAGTAAATTGAGTAATCAACTTTTACTTTATTAGCGTCGCCGTTTACGCCTACAGTCGTGTTCGTTACGACTTTAAACTCTGTTGTCGTTACGTTTAATTTTGACGTAGCCGTACTTTTTACGCTAGTATCGTTTAACGACCAAACTTCTATAACTGCGTTATGCTCGCCTACCTTTTGTAAATTTGCCGGCATTGACCCGTTAGGAAGGTATGTCAACGTATTTCCATTAGTTACTGCGTTTTTAGTAACGTCTACACCGTCGATTTTTAACGAATAGCCAATTAAACCGGAATTAAAGTTTATTGGATAGCCGTCGCCGTCGTTTACGTTGAACGAAAACTGTTTAGTATTTTTTCGTATATCGTATGACGATACGGTTATATCGTTATTATCGCCTTTAACTATTGAAATATCGGTTAAGTTAAGTTCTACGTCAGTATTACTTAATCTCGTTTTACCGTTTTCAATTCTAACTATTTTAAAAATAGATTTATATGTACCGTATTTACCAGGTGATTTATCAAATACGAAAGAAATCGTACCACCCGACACGCTACTAGTTGCATTTATAGAATTGCCCGCTGGGTCTATTAGTTCAGTTAATTCCCATTTATAAAGTTTATTAGTTCCTTCTAATTGACTTTTAGTTGCTTGTATATTTTTGTAGTAAATGGTATAGTCTAACCTAACTTTATTTGGATTGCCATTATAATTTTTTAAAACGTCAGTTTTTATTCTATAATGAGACGGGTCTGCGTCAATATCGCACGCCCATGAGTTATATAAGGTATATTTTGCCCCACTTATATTAACGGTAACTGAAAGGGCAATTTCGTTTTTACCTTCTACTAAGGATATAACGTCGTCGTACTTATACACTACGTTATTATAAGATACGCTAACGTCAACGTCGGTTAAAATTGACGATAAATCTTTGCCCGTATTAGCGTCTGTCAATTTATAACGCGTTCTAATTTTATGACCTTCTAATAAATTAGAGTTTATCTCTTGCTCAGTTATATCAACCCAATTACTGCCGTCTTGATATTGTAATGCCGCTGTCATTTCAATTGCCGGTTCTAATAAGATTAAAACGTCAGTCGGTGCTGATTCAAATACCAATTTTATTCTTTCTTTATACAAGAAAGGCTGAGTCGTAGAATTTGGTGTTAGTAAAGCCGAGTAACCGTATAAGTAAATACCGTTATAATCGTATATTGATTGTAAATTACACTCTCGGCTTCTAGTGAGTGGCAAACTGCAATCGTAACTTTTTAATCGCACGTTACCACTGCTACCTTGCGCTAAAATTTCTAAACTCGCTATCGAAAAGTCGTAGTTATTTAAATCAACGTAAACTATTCGCCTATCACTTGGGTCGTAAGTAACACCCTTTTCCATTTTATATCTACCCGTCGTTGAGTTGATAACTTTTTGCATTTCGCTAACGATTTGTGTTGCGTTGTTAGCGTAATATCCTTTTACCGACGAGTTTTGTGATACTAACGTTTCAACTTTAAAATTACTGTCGTCTAAACAAATTCCAAAAAATGAAGTTTGCAAGCCGATATAGCCCGATATTTTATCGCCAACGACTTTGCTTGTCGTATATCTATAATCGTAATATTCGTCAAAAGCACCGTCAGTAATAATTATTAATTTAAATTCTTTACCTTCAACCGTTGAAAATTTATTTAGTCCGTGCTGTGTTACCAACCAATTTACCGCAGTATCAATAGTAGAACCCGGTGTTCCACCCGATGCTTTAAGTTTAGCGTCACACTCTTGGACTACTTTATTTCTATCGGGAGCCGTCAAGTCTACTTCAAAATCTTCATTATTCATCGTAAAGACTTTTAAAAGGTCTCGAGAGTCCATAGTTGACATTAATACTTGCATTGCGTACTTTGCGTAATAATATTTGTTCCACTGCATTGAACCCGAGTCGTCGTAAACAACGGCAACGATTTTTTGAGTATATACGTTATTGCTTGCCTTTGCCTTGGACGGTGATAATGAAGGAATTAAATTAACAAATAGCAAAAACGGAATAATTATTAATATTAAAATGAATTTTAATCGTAATTTTAATTTCATTTGTTATATTCCTTTTTTCGTTTTAATTATTAAAAGTTTTTTAATCAATAAATTTAAAGAATAATATCGAATCAATTCTTCCTTTTATATTCTTAGTTGCATAATAAGTTTCGCTTACGCCTACTACAGAACTTGCATTAATTTCTTGGTCAATATCGTCAATTAACACCATTAATTGCTTTGACGTAAGTTTTAAACTTGGCTTTGAACCACCTGTATATTCTTGCCAATTACGTTTCCATTTCCTAATAGATTCAGAAGCGTCGTCATCGTCTAAATCTAATTTAACAATGGTTCTTTTTTTGTTGTGAATCATTACGCAATCTCTATCTTGTATTTCAAGCGTTACGCCAAACGCACTAAACGACTCTTGGTCTTTAAATTCCATAAACGGAATAAAACGCTTTAAATGCCACTTAACAATCTCTTTATTGTCAGTATTAACTAAACTGCTAGTTACGTTTATTATTAATTTAGGTTTATCTGGATTAAGTTTTATTTGCACAAGTGCACCCTTAGGCAATTTTTTTGCTATAAAGAAGCCAAGTATCCACAAAACAATATGTAAAATAGTGTAAACAGTAATAATTATTACTAACCAACGCCATAATCTTGAAAAGAAATTTACGCTAGTTAACGTTATTACGCCGTCACCTACACCGTTATCACACCTTACCGTTAAAGTTTTATCTCCCGTAAAAATGAACGATGCAAATAAATTATCTAATGGAGAAGCCCAATTGGTTCCAACGGATAAGCAAATTACGGCTTCACCGTTAAAAGTAGTAACTTCGGTAGTAACCGTAGTTGGTAATAACGATATCCAGCCAAAAGGTTTAGTGTCAACCTTAATTAAACCGTCGCTTAAACCGTCTAATAATTCTTGGTTAGTTAATAAAGTACCGTCAACGTCAATTTTATAATAAAGTTTAGCCGTGCTATTTTTTAAATTGTAAATATCAACGGGGGCGTTATCGTCACTAATAACGTTAACGGTGTAAACTGATTTTAAAATATTTAATTTAGAAATTGACGTACCTTTTACGCTTGGGTTTTTTAACGACCATACTTCTAAAACTACTTCTCTATTAGATTCAGTTTGTAAAGTCGTCGGCAAGTTTTTATTAGGTATAAAAGTTAATTTATTACCTTGAAGGGTTACTTTGTCGGTAAAGTCAATGCCGTCTATTGTGAACGAATAACCTATTAATCCCGAATCAAAGTTTAACTGGTTACCCTTTTCGGTAACGGTAAATTCAAATGGCTTGGAATTGTTTCTTAATTCAAAAGTCGTTAAAGTTATATCGTTATCGCTACCCTTTGACACGGTTATACTAGATAGGCTCTGTTCTAGGTCTGCTTTACTAATTCTAGTTTTGCCGTTGCCGTCGTTTACTATTTTAAAAAGAGTGTTATACAAACCATACTTGCCTACTTGCTTATAAAAGATAATTGAAATAACGTTGCCCGACACCGAAGTTTGATAAGTTACGGCGTTACCGTCTGGGTCTTTTATTTGCATATCCCACGAGTACGTTTTGGTTTTGCCTTCTAATTGACTTTGCGTAACGTCTTGATAATCGTAATATATCGAATAATCAATTCTTACTTTATTACTGTCGCCGTCGTAGTTTTCATTTACCTTGGTATCAATACTAAATATCTTAGGGTCTACGCCAACGTCACATACCCACGATTTATATAAAGTGTACTTTGCCCCACTCATATTAATTGAAACCGAAAGCGCAACTTCATTTTTGCCTTCACTTAAACTTATGGCATCGTCGTAACCGTAGATTGCTCCGTTATACGAAACGCTAATATCAACGTCGTTTAACACTCCGGTTAAATCGTTATTATTATTTGCGTCTACTAAATGGTAGCGCGTTCTTACTTTACTGTCGACTTTTAAGTTGGCGTTAATTTCTTGTTCGGTAATATCAGTCCAAGTATTTCCGTTAAGATATTGTAACGTCGAATTTAACTCGATAGCAGGCTCTAATAGAATTAAAACGTCTGTCGGTGCTGACTCAAAAACTAACTTGATTTTTTCTTTATATATATACGCGTGCACGTCGTTTGAAGACGGCGAAAGCATAACCGAATAACCGTACAGTCCAACTTTTGAAGATGTTAAATTACACTCACGGTTTTTGGCTAACGGCGTAACGCTTTCAAAACTTTTTAACTTTACGCTTGCACCGTCACTTTGTGCTAGCACGCCTAAACTCACTACCGAAAAATTGTATTCGTTTAAATCAACGTAAAATACCTTTTTGTCAATAGGGTCTTGAGTAACGCCGTTTTGCATACTGTAACGCCCTGTCGTTGAGTTGGTTATTTTTTGCATCTCGCTAACTATTTGTTTTGGGTCGTCAGCATAATAAGATTTAACTGCTGAGTTTTGTAAAACTAAATCGTCAACCCTATAAATTGCGTCTAAACAAATTCCAAAAAACGACGTTTGCAATCCAACGTAACCAGCAATTCTATCATTAACTATTTTGCCCGTAGTGTTAGTTGAAGACCAACTAGAAAATTCACCGTCGGTAATAATTATAAGTTTAAACTCTTTGCCTTCGATGGTAGAACTTTTATTAAGCCCGTGTTCGCTAGCCATCCAATTAACAGCGTTAGTTATTGCGTATGGATAAGTGCCACCAGAAGCAGTTAGTTGACTTGCCGTTTGTTTAACAACTTTATCTCTATCGCTATTTTGTAAATCAACTGAAAAACTAGAATTAGTATTATTGTCAGAAATTGGAAAGACTTTTAATACGTCACGATAATCAAGCGTTGCTACTAAAACTTGCATAGCGTACTTTGCATAGTCAACTCTGTTTTTATTGTCCATTGAGCCAGAGTCGTCATACACTACGGCAACGACTTTTTTATTGTAACTATTATCGTCAGCCTTTACGGGTGTTGAAGTAGAAAATGAAAGAGTAAAAATTAAAAGCAAAAACGGAATAATAATTAATATTAAAATTTTATTTAATCGGAATTTCATTTTAAATATTTCCTTT
>JAZOUX010000018.1:0-3052 GCA_045658325.1 Christensenellaceae bacterium
AGCCGATTTAAGCCTAAAACCGTAATCTACTAAATTTGTCTTTCTTGACTTATCGCCGTTATACATTGCACGAAGTTGTGGTATAGTCATGTGACTTTCGTCAATAAATAGAATAAAATCTTTATTAAAATAGTCGATTAACGTAAAAGGTGGCTCACCAACACTTCGCCCGTCAAAATAACGGCTATAATTTTCAATACCGCTACAATAACCTATTTCTTTCATCATTTCGATATCGTAAGAAGTTCTTTGCGATAACCTTTCGGCTTCTAAAATTTTGCCACTATCTCTAAACGCTTTAACTTCGTCTTGCATATCTTTGGTTATAACTTGTAAACAGTCGTTTAATTTTTCACTTGCGACGGCGTAGTGACTTGCCGGGAATATTACGGCGTGCTTTAACGTGTTAATTTTATTGCCCGTAACGTACTCAACTTCACTTAACCGTTCAATTTCGTCACCAAAATATTCAACCCTTATTACGATTTCACTATTAGATGCTGGGAAAATATCAATAACGTCTCCCCTAACTCTAAACGTGCTACGTTGAAAATCAATATCGTTCCTTGTATAGTTTATTGAAATTAATTTGTTAATTAAATCGTTTTGCGAAAACGTAGCGTTAGGACGTAAAGATACAGCCAATCGGTAATATTCTTCGGGTGCGCCAAGACCGTAAATACAACTAACGGAAGCAACCACGATAACGTCGTCTCTTTCGGCTAAAGAACAAGTTGCACTGTGACGGAGTTTATCAATCTCGTCGTTAATAGACAAATCTTTTTCAATGTATGTGTCAGTTTGGGGTAAATACGACTCTGGTTGATAATAGTCGTAATACGATACGAAATATTCTACGGCGTTATTTGGAAAAAACTCTCTAAACTCGTTACAAAGTTGACCTGCTAAGGTTTTGTTATGAGCAATTACGAGCGCCGGCCTATTTACGTTGGCTATTACGTTTGCCATAGTGAACGTTTTACCACTACCTGTAACACCAACTAATACTTGAGTTTTAAGACCGTCTAATATTCCTTCAGTTAACGACTGTATGGCTAAAGGCTGGTCGCCAGTCGGCTTATATTTACTTTTTAATTCAAAAAACTTTTTACCCATAAATCACCGTATACGATTTTATTTTAGCACATTTTTTTAAATATGTAAATTATTTAAATAATTTAACTAAAAAATAAATACAATAATTTACCTACGATAAATGAAACGACTGCACCACAAAGAGCAAATAAAATTTTAACAAAAAATTGCCTAGCAACGCTTTCCTTTTCAATTTTATAGTTTTTGCCTTTACTTTTTATGGTGATTAGACAAAATTCTTCGGCGTTTTTTTCGATAAACGTTACGTCTAGATAATCGTTTTGCATAAGTAAAATTAGCGTTTTTTTAACGTAGTTTTTATTAAGTTTTTGATTGTTTAAGAATATTAAAATTGCCGATATACTAAGAAGCGTTACGCTTTGTTTATTAGCGTTATCGTTTAAAATTTTTAATAATTTTACTTCGTTGGCGTTTAACATAATTTATGTAAAATCGCAAAAATTAGCGTACCTAAAAACGCACCTATAACTGAACCTAAAACAGTTAATAAAAATGTGCATAATGATAGATTTAATCGAAAAATATAAGAATTTTTCAATTTTAAATTATCTATATAAGTTTTACCTTTTTCGGTAATTTTTATAAGATAATTATCAGTAGAAAAATATTTAATTTTTATATAATCTAATTTTTCTAAGTTTTTAAAAACTTTTAAAATTTCTTCTATTGATGCGTCTTTAAATTCTTCGATTATTTGCCTTAGTTCACTATCGGTAACCAATATAAAATCGCTATTACTTTCAACACAATTTAAATATTTAATAAGTTTACTTTCTACGCTTTGAGTTGTCTTTTTCATAAACTTATTATATGCATTTATAATTTTATTAAACAAAAAAACACCCTAAGGTGTTTTATAAAATATACTGTAAAAATTTTTAAGTTTTTTTATTTTGCTTAAATAGTTTTTAGTTTCTTTAAAAGGAATATTTATTATTTTATTACCTACAATATAACCTTTTTGTTGCCAACTTGCAACCACCCCTTCGCCAGCGTTGTATGAACATATAGCAACGTCTTCATAAATAAATTTTTTAGTCAAATAGTCAAGGTAAGCTACGCCTATTTTTATATTGTAATTATAGTCGAATAAATCGCCACTTTCTAGATTATATATACCAGCAACGTAATTAGCCGTTTTTTGTTTAATTTGCATTAAGCCAAGAGCTTTTTTATCTGATTTTGCATTTACGTTAAAATTGCTTTCGGTTTTAATTAGCGATAACACCGTTACAGCATTTAAACTGTATTTTTCACACTCACCTACTATTAGACTATAATATTTATTACTTAAATACAATTCATAAAAAAGTAACAAACTAGGCAAAAGAAATATAAGAACGCAAATTATTGCTATGGCATTATTGATTTTGACTTTCAATTTCACTTAAAACTTTATCCACCTTACTTTCAAGCGACGAAATATCTCCGTCGTTTAAAATAAGTATATGCTTTTTTTGTGAAATATTATCATAATTAAATTGGTTTTTTATTATACTTTCAACTTGCTCAACCGTTTTGCCGTCTCTTTTTATAACTGAATTTATCCTTTTTAGTTTATCTCTTATAATAACGATAACACCGTCGTACAAATTATCATAACCACTTTCAAATAAAAGGGGGACTTCGTTAAATACAATATTTTTATTATCTTTGCTTAAATCAAGCATTTTTTTCATAATTTTGCCGTGAGTAAAATCGTTAAGAAGTTTTAGTTTGTTTTCATCGTTAAAAACAGTGCTTGACACTAATTGCCTATCAAAACCAACGTTTTTATCGTAATTTAGACCTAAAATAGCATAAATTTCACTTACGAAATTTTCTTCTTTTAACAAATTAGCATAAATTTCGTCGGCACTGTACGTTTTATAGCCTTTTTTATTTAGATAATTAATAACTAGCGACTTGCCACTACCAATTCCACCTGTTACGGCGT
>JAZOUX010000019.1:0-1627 GCA_045658325.1 Christensenellaceae bacterium
TCTATTCCACCACGATATATTTCTGAAAAATAGCAAGCGTAGTTAATTATAAACGCTATTGAGGCAGCAATAAACGGACCAACGTTTTTGATGCCGTATTCAAAATAAAATGTATTATCTAATTCATTCCAGTATTTTCCAGGTAAGTAAAACACTACAAATAATTGTAGCATTAAAGGAACTCCCCTAACTATCCATACTATAACTTTAAAAAAGTATTGTAACGGCTTAAATCTGCTCATCGTACAAAACGAGATGAGCAGACCTAATGGTAAAGCAAATATTAAAGTTATTATGAATAATAAGCAGGTCGTACCAAACCCTTCTAATAAAGTTTGCGTAACGTAACCAAAACTCATAATCTATTAATTCCAACTTGTAATTAAAGAATTTTCTACACCGTATTTAGTAGCTAATTCAGTAAGGTAACCAGTTTCAGCAAATGCTTTTAAAATTGTGTTTACTTTTGCTGTTAACGCACTACCCGTTTTAAATGCGATAGCGTAATATTCAATACCTAAATCAATATCACAAATTACAACGTCGCTGTATGCTGGGTTGTTAGCAATAAGGTCTTTTGCTAAAATGATATCAATAACCGCATAATCTTTACTACCGTTCATAACTTGTTCAGCAGCGTTAATTTGGTAAGGCAAGTTTGCTTTGTTAATGTTAATACCAGCAAAATCAGATTGGTCGCCATTAATTAACGAATCAGCAGCAGAGTTAGTTTCATAAGCTAATGATTTGCCTTCAAGACCAGATAAATCAGTTATAGCGTTTGCTGTTTTAGCAATTAAAACTTGACCGTTTTCCATATAGTCGATAGAGAAATCACAAAGGTCTTCTCTTGCAACAGTTTCGCCTGCATCGTTCTTATCAGTTGAGTTTCTTGTAAAACCATTCCATACACAGTCAACGGTATCGTTGTTTAATTCTACATATTTGTTAGCCCAGTCAATTTCTCTAAACTTAACATCATAACCTAATGCGCTGAAAACTCTTAACGCTAATTCTGTATCAAAGCCACAGAACACGCCGTTGTCGTCAGTATAGTTCATAGGTGAGTATACTGTATAACCAACTGTAACTTGGTTTGGCGTTACGTCAACGATTTTATCTTCTTTGCCACAAGCCGTGAAAGTAAATAAAGATACGATTGTAAGTAATGTTGCTACTAATGCTGTTAATAATTTTTTCATAATTTTATATCTCCTAAAAATATATTTCTTAATTTGTTTTGCTTTAACACTTTAATGTAGTAAAGCAACTTATGGTCCTATTATACTTTATTACGCTAAAGTTGTAAAGCGTTTTAACGCACTTTTTTAAAATTTTTTTAAATTTTTTTTATTTTTTTCAAAAAATGGGTATTTTTGCCCTTTTTATTGACTTTTTCGCAACTTTTTTACTAAAATTTAAAAAATTTCCTTGTAAAAAAACAAAAAATCCCTATCATTACCACTCTGCCCATAGGGATTTTTATTAAACTCGGCTTTTGATAAGTCGAGTTTTCTTTTGTTCACGCATAATCGCTTGAATTTACTATGCTTTTTTGGTATAATATACTCACCGATAAATAAGTATTTGATAAGGTGATTAAGATGATAGATATCACTACTTGGAT
>JAZOUX010000020.1:0-8180 GCA_045658325.1 Christensenellaceae bacterium
CATATAAATTTTAGAAGGTTTTTGATTTGGATTACAACCGTATTTTAATTCAAATTCTTTCATTTTTTCAATCCTTATTTTACTTGTTTTTGTTTATAAGCCTATAAGTAATTTCGTTAGTTTTTAAGTTAGTGTATCTAACGTATAACGAAATTTTATTGTTTTCGTCTAAATTATTCCAAATATCGTTAGTAAAAGCGTCGATATCGTTTAAAATTTCAACCCTTTCTGGCTCACCTTGGAAAGTTGGAATAGGGTTACCGTCCGTAACGTAAGTATGTATAAAATGACCAAGACCATTTTTTGACGGATAATTGAACGTGTATCTTGCACAATCACTACCTTCTTCGTCAATGCTTTTTAAAATGCTCATTTTATAAGTAAAATCACCGTTTTCAAAAGTAATCATACCACTAATTCTTGGTGTAAAATTTGGAGCGTCTGGTTCAAAACACCTTGAATTTAACGCACAATTAAAGCATTTACCATCTTTTAAATAATTGTAAATTGTGTCCGTTTGGTCGCCGTTAGTTACGATAAGTTTATTTTCATAACTTTTAACTGCACTGTAAATAATTAACGACGGGTCTTCAACTTTCGATGCGTCGAAAGGTTCGGTATAAACGTTCCCATCTTTAATAGTAAACACCCTATTACGACTGTTTTCGCTTCTACCCATAATAAAATAAGCGCTAACTGCGTTTTCGCCGTCTTTAGTTTTACCCAAAACAATTCCCCTACCAACGTACGGATTGCCTTTTATTCTTTTACCCATAGGTAATACTTCGTAAATATTCATAATTACTCCTTTAAACTTTTAGCCACTTTTTCAACTGATAACGGTAAAATTATCCACTCGGCTTGTTCCATAACCCTTTTTTGTAAAACTTCAGCCGTGTCGCCGTCTTGAATTTCAACGGCTTTTTGCATTATTATTTTACCACCGTCTGGAACTTCGTTTACAAAATGCACGGTCGCACCCGTAACTTTAACACCGTATTCAAGCGCCTTTTCGTGTACTTTAAGACCGTAATAACCAGCCCCACAAAAAGACGGAATAAGCGACGGGTGAACGTTTAATATTCTATCTTTAAAAGTGTCGGTAAACTTTTTAGATAAAATGCACATAAAACCTGCTAAAACGATTAAATCAATATCGTTTTCTTGTAACGTGCTAATAATTTTATCTTCAAATTCGTTAGCGTCTTTACATTGTTTTTTTATGAGCGTTTGTGTTTTTATGCCGCTATTTTTCGCCCTTGTAAGAGCGTACGCGTCACTTTTATTTGAAATTACAAGCGATATTTTACCACTTTTAATAATTCCGTTTTTTTCAGCGTCGATAAGCGCTTGTAGATTAGTTCCCCCGCCCGAAACGAGCACTGCAATTTTTACCACTTTAATCCCCTTAATTAAAAATTACGCCTTCGCCTTTAACTACTTCGCCTATAATATAAGCGTCTTCACCGTTTTGTTTTAAAATTTCAAGAGCCTTTTCTTCTTCGCCTTTTTTAACGATAATACTCATACCAACACCCATATTGAAAGTATTAAACATATCTCTTTCAGGGATATCACCAACTTTTTGTATTAAGTTGAAGATAGGTAAAATTCTTAAAGACGATTTATCAATTTTAGCACCAAAACCATCTTTCAAACTTCTTGGAATATTTTCGTAAAAACCACCGCCGGTAATGTGCGAAATAGCCCTAACCGTAACTTGTTCTAATAAAGCAAGTACCGGTTTAACGTAAATTTTAGTTGGAGTAAGCAACGTTTCGCCTACCGATTTACCACCTAATTCTTCCATTGGTTTTGAAATATCTTCACTACCAATATTAAATACCTTTCTTACGAGTGAAAAGCCGTTACTATGTACGCCACTTGATGGAAGTGCAATAATAACGTCGCCCTCTTGCATCGTAGTTGGGTCTAAAATATCTTTTTTATCAACAACGCCTACTGCAAAGCCTGCTAAGTCGTATTCGTCAACTGGGTAAAAACCTGGCATTTCAGCCGTTTCACCACCAATTAACGCACAGTTGCTTTGAACACAACCTTCACAAACGCCCGAAACGATTGAAGCAATTTTTTCTGGAACGTTTTTACCACAAGCGATATAGTCTAAGAAAAATTGTGGTTTAGCACCGCAACAAATAACGTCGTTTACGCACATTGCAACGCAGTCAATACCTATCGTGTCGTGCTTGTCTTGCAAAAAAGCAAGTTTTAACTTTGTACCAACACCGTCGGTACCACTAACTAAAACCGGCTTTTCCATACCCTTAACGTCAAGTTCAAAAAGGCCACCGAAACCACCTACCGTAGAACAAACCCCACTAGTCATAGTTCTTGCTATATGCGATTTCATAAGTTCAACTGCTTTATAACCAGCCGTAATATCAACGCCGGCTTTTGCGTAACTTTCAGATTTTGAATTTTTCATTTTTATCTCCTATTAATCTTCTTTACCGTTCCAACAATAAGTACATAATTTGCAAGGCTCGATGCCTATTGCTTTAATCATACCTTCTAACGTTTGGAATTCAAGTGAGTTTATTTTTATTTTTTTGCAAATTGCCTTTCTTAAAGCCTTACCCCTTTCAGTCGTTCCGTCGGCGTATTCGTCAATATACTTTAAACCGTCTTGACCTTCAAGGTCTACGATAATTCTTCTTGCTAATAAATCCATATCGCTATTGTTTCTTGAAAAGTTAAGGTATTTACAAGCGTACATTATTGGTGGACAAGCCGAACGCATATGTACAGACTTTGCACCGTTATTAAACAAGAAACTAACCGTTTCGCCAAGTTGAGTTCCTCTTACGATACTGTCGTCAACGAAAAGCAAGTTTTTATCTTTAATTAATTCCTTTACGGGAATTTGCTTCATTTTAGCAATCTTTTTTCTTTCGTTTTGATTAGACGGAATAAAACTTCTTGCCCACGCTGGCGTATATTTAATAAACGGTCTTGCAAAAGACACTCCACTACCGTGCGCATAACCTATGGCGTGTGGCGTACCACTATCTGGAACACCGCTTACATAGTCTATATCTGGTAACGTGCCGTTAGCAATTTCATTTTCAGCCATTATTTTACCGTTTTGCATCCTAACCACTTCAACGTTTTTGCCTTCGTATGTGGCGTTAGGATAACCGTAGTACGCCCACAAGAAAGAGCAAATTTTCATTTTATCACTACCTTCTTGTAATATCGTACAACCGTCAGCCGTAAGTTTTACTATTTCGCCCGATTTTAAATCTTTATAATCGTAGTAACCTAACTTTTCGTAAGCGAAAGACTCGAACGAAACGGCAAATCCGTCGTTATTTTTACCTACGCTAATAGGCAACCTACCAAATTTATCTCTTGCTACAATTAAACTTCCGTCTTCAAGTAAAAGCATAAGCGAAATTGAACCTTTAATTAAGTTTTGCATATGCTTAATGCCTTCAGTTAATTCGTCTTTCTCTTCGATTATCGCAGCAATTAATTCTAACGAGTTTACTCTATTACCCGATACGGCTTGGAATATTCCGTAACCGTTTTTTAAATAATCGTTAACGAGTTCTTCGTTGTTAGCAATATAGCCGACTATTGCTATTGCGTAAGTGCCGAACTTAGATTTTATAAGTAACGGTTGTGGTTCTAAATCGCTAATACAGCCTATACAAGCGTTACCTTTTAATCTTGAAGCAATATTATCGAACTTAGTTCTAAAAGGTGAATTTTCAACGTTGTGAATTTCCCTTTGAAAACCGTCAACGGCGTTTACGCTAGCCATACCAGCCCTTGAATTGCCTAAATGAGAGTGATAATCAACACCGAAAAACACGTCTTGAACACACTCTTTTTTACTTGTTATACCAAAAAAACCACCCATTATAGCACCCTTTTAAGCAAAGAAAAGTTTAGATAAAGTCATTGGGTCAATATATTCGCCGTCTTTGTAAACGCGCATATTACCAGAAGCAATTTCGTCAATTAAAATAACTTCGTCGCCACTGTAACCGAATTCAAATTTAATATCGTATAAAACTAAACCTTTTTCTTTAAGGTCGTCAGCAACGATTTTAGTAATTTTTTGAGTCATAAGTTTAGTTTCGTCGTATTGTTTTTCACTCATTACACCAAGGCTAACTAAACCGTCTTTTGTTACGAGTGGGTCGCCCTTTTCGTCGTTCTTTAAAGTCATTTCAACGTACGCATCAAGGTCAGCACCTTCTTCAACGTAGTCGCTATAACGACGGTAGAAACTGCCAACTGCTTTGTATCTGCAAATAACTTCTAAACCTTTGCCAAATACTTTTGCAGGAAGAACTTCCATAGTCGTGTCTTCTAAATTTGCGCTAACGTAGTGAGTTTTAATACCAGCATCTTTTAACTTTTCAAAAAAGTAAATTGACATTCTTAAATTTACGTCGCCTACGCCGTCAATAGTAAGACCTACGGCGTTTTCACCTGGGTCAAACTTACCGTCTTTACCGGTACAGTCGTCTTTAAACTTTAAAAGATAATTACCGTTATCAAGTGCATATACGTCTTTTGTTTTTCCTTTGTAAACTAATTGTTTTGCCATAATGAGTTCTCCTTATTTATTATTAAAATTATTTTCTACCGCTTTGTTCTTTTCAAGAACGGTTTTTTTATCGTTATCCCTTTTTTCATCAAGGGCTTTTGCCAAGTTGTTATCTTCAATAGCGAGCATTTGAACTGCTAATAACGCTGCGTTGGCTCCACCGTTTATAGCAACCGTTGCAACAGGAATACCCGATGGCATTTGTACCGTTGACAATAACGCGTCAAGCCCAGACAATTTACCACTGTCACAAGGTACGCCAATTACGGGAATAGTAGTTTGCGCTGCAACTGCGCCCGCTAAATGTGCAGCCATACCCGCAAAGCAAATACACGCGCCAAATCCTTCTTCTCTAAGTGACTTAGAAAAAGTCATTGCTTCAAACGGCGTTCTATGTGCCGAATAAACGTGCACTTCGTAAGGAACGCTAAAACTATCGAATACGTCGATTGCCTTTTTTGCGATAGGTAAATCACTATCGCTACCCATAATAATTGCAACTTTTTTCATAATAACTCCTATGCCTAGTTTTAAAAAAGGGCACACTTATCTTGTGATATAAGTGTGCCCAGACGGTCGGCTTATAATATTCTTTATTTCATGTGGTTATCCACTTATCCGTCAGTCACAAAGAATATCTATATTGTTGATTTTATTTTAACAAAATAAATTGGCTTTGTCAATTAATTTTTACAACCTATTTTATTCTATAAAATAAAAAGTAATCCTTTAGTAAAAAATCTTTAAAAAATTTACGTTTAATTGTTGACTTTTAATCTCAAAGTATTATAATTTAGTTAGACCAAACTTTATGAGAGTAAAAAATATGAAAAAACAAAAAAAGAAAGATGCTGTTTATCACATTCCTAATTACGACAGAGTGTTTAACGACGGTAAAAAAAGTTCGGCAAACAGCGTAGTTTATGGAATTTTTAAAAAGAAAATTCCTACCATTTTATTAGTCAACCTTTTAAACATAATAAAAACGTTGCCCGTATTTTTAATACCTATCGTTTCTTCAATGGTTATCAACGAAGTCGTTTCTGGCTCGCCTAACGTAAATAAAATTATAGCGGTTGGCATAATTTTGTTTATATGTATTGCGCAAAACGTTCCTTCGCACACTCTATACGCTAAACTTGCTAATAATTTTTTAAGAAACGTGAGCGCAGGTATAAAGTCAACGGTAGTTAGAAAACTACAAAAGTTGTCTATTAATTACCATAAAGATATTGAAAGTGGTAGGCTTCAATCAAAGTTTATTAAAGATACCGACAACGTAGACAACTATTTGCGCCTTATACTTTGTCAAATAATGCCGGCTATAATTTTTTTAATTATTAATATAGGCATTTCACTTTACCAAAGTTGGATAGCAACGTTATTTATTTTATGTATCGTTCCAATTAGCGTAATATTGACGCGCTTGTTTAGAAATCCTATCCGTAAAAGCATTGTTTCGTACCGTCTTGAAAACGAACAATTATCTTCAAAATTAGCGCAAATGCTTGATATAATACAAATTACTAAAGCGCACGGTCTTGAAAATGAAGAAATTAGAATTATTGAAGAAGATATAACTAAAGTTACTAAAAAAGGTTTAAATTTTGATAACACACTCGCCTACTTCGGCTCGTTCGCATGGACTGTAACAACCTTTTTTCAAACGCTTTGCTTGTTCTTTTCGGCATTTATGACGATTAAAGGCGTGCCTGGTTTTAACGCCGGCTCAATCGTCTTATTCCAATCAATATTTAGTCAAATATACGGTAACGTTAGTAGTATTATTAACTCAGTACCACAAATATCTCAAGGCATTGACTCGATTAACTCGTTAAAAGAAATTATGACGAGCAATGATATTGAAGATAATACGGGTAAATTACCAATTACTAAAGTTGACGGTAACGTTACTTTTGAAAACGTTTACTATCGCTACCCTAACACTAACGAAGACGTAATTAAAAACTTCTCGCTAGAAGTTAAAAAGGGCGAGTGTATTGCTTTCGTAGGTAGTTCCGGTTCGGGCAAAAGCACTATTATGAGTATGGTTATAGGCTTTTTAAAACCACGCCAAGGCAAGATTTACATAGACGGCAACTCTATTGAAGATATTAATTTAAGCGATTATAGACAATGTATCTCGGTAGTACCACAAAACAGTATTTTATTTGACGGCACTATTCGTGAAAATATTACCTACGGTTTGACTAGTTATACTGAAGAACAATTACAAACTGCTATAAAAATGGCAAACGTTGAAGAATTTTTACCAGAACTCCCTAAAGGTCTTAATACTTTAATAGGCGAACACGGTGATAAAATTTCGGGCGGTCAAAAGCAAAGAATTACTATTGCAAGGGCTTTAATTAGAAATCCAAGTATTTTAATATTAGACGAAGCAACTTCTGCACTTGATAATATAAGTGAATTCCACGTTCAAAAAGCCATTGAAAGTCTAGTAAATGAAAGAACAACGTTTATAGTTGCGCATAGGTTAAGTACGATACGAAACGCTGATAGAATAGTAGTTATGGAAAACGGCGAAATTTGTGAAATAGGTACTTACGACGAACTTATGGAAAAGCAAGGCAAATTCTCACAACTTAAACACTTATCTGACATCGCTACTAAAGAATTGACTGATAATTAAAATAAACGATAATTCCTAATATTTTGCGCATACGCTTAACGTATGCGCAATTGTTTTTTACGTTTTACGTTAGCATATTTTAAAGACGTTTTTCACTATAAAAAAACGCCTTTTTAAAAAAATTAAGTTTTATTATCAACTTTAACTACCCCCCACTAAAAACGTGCCTTATAGTCGCTCTTTCCGTAGAAAATTGCGACAATTAAATATGCAATATTCGGCTAAATGCGAGTGATATTACCTAACGTCAGTTATATTCGCCTTACGGCGAAACGTGGTTTTATTTAATATAATTTTGGCACAGTCTAAATATAACGGTTTGTAATAACAAGCAATATAACTTTTTGCCATAAGGCTTAAAATATTACTATTAAAACCTAATCTTTTGTGGATAAAAAAAGCCCACTACGTTTCGCATTTTGCAAAGTTTAGTAGGCTTTACTTTTATTTAAATTAAAAATCTTTAAAGAAATCCAATAAGTGTCGTTTTTTACGTTTTATTATTTATTCAACGACTACAAAAATCGCTTATAACTAAATAAAAGCGACTAAAAACCGTTCATTAATTTATTTTAATATTTGTATTTTTCCACGCAAAAAATTATTGATACACTTAAAACTTATCTTTAAAGCAAATAAATAAGCCCACTAATTTTAGTGGGCTTACTATTTTAAATAAATTTAATTATACTTAAAATTATTCAATGATGCTTGAAACAACGCCTGAACCAACTGTTCTACCACCTTCACGGATAGCGAATCTAAGACCTTCTTCCATAGCAACAGGAGTGATTAACGTAACGCCGATAGTAACGTGGTCACCAGCCATTACCATTTCAACGCCTTCTGGGAGTTTAATAGTACCTGTAACGTCTGTTGTTCTAAAGTAGAATTGTGGACGGTAGTTGTTGAAGAATGGAGTATGTCTACCACCTTCTTCTTTAG
>JAZOUX010000021.1:0-11080 GCA_045658325.1 Christensenellaceae bacterium
TGAAATCAACAAGAAATAACATTAAAACAACAAATTAAACAAATAAATTCATTTAAAACAATTAGAAATTCATTAGAAATCAATTAAAAATGCAAGAATATAACATTAAACAACGAGAACTTCCACAAGCCAAATGTGGAATTGTTGGATATGTCGGAAATGAAGATTGTGGAACATTTTTGTATGAAGGATTGTTGATTCTTCAAAACAGAGGATATGATTCTGCTGGTATTGCAGTATTTGAAAATGGCAAAATTTTAAACGGCTAAAAGTCGTTAAATAAAAAAATACTAACGAAAAATTTCGTTAGTATTTTTAATTTTATTAAATTTAACGTTCTTCTCTAAAATAATTTACGCCTAGCGAAGCCGGTGGTTGATTTTCTTTTTTATCAATAATGCTCGTTATTATTAAAACGATAACCGTAACAACGTAAGGTAAAAGTTTAAATAACTTCATTTGGGAGAAATCAATACCAGTTATAATACTTGGAGCTATATATAAAGCACCAAAAATAATTGAACCTAAAATGCTTAAGTCTGGTTTCCATAAAGTAAATATAACAAGAGCAATAGCTAGCCAACCAAATCCTTGAATTGTAGCAGCATTTTCCCAACTGCCCCCAATATAGTCCATTATATAAAACATACCACCAAGTCCAGCTATAGCAGAACCAATTAAAATGGCAAGATACTTGTATAAAGTAACGTTTATTCCAGTGGCATCAGCCGTTGATGGATTTTCGCCAATTGCTCTTAAATTCAAGCCGACTTTTGTTTTCTTCAAAATTACAGCAGATATTATAGCAATTGCGATTGCTAAATAAACTAAAAATCCGTGATTTAAAAATATATCACTAAACCAACCTAAGTTTAGGCTACCAATTAAAGGTAAAGGGGTTCTTATAAGTTTGCTTGCAATTGCAAAATGTGTTCTGTCTACAAAAGTGTCAACAAAAAATTGAGCAAAACCTGTACCGAATATAGTTAACGCTAAACCAGTAACGTTTTGATTTGCGCGAAGAGATACGGTTAAAAAAGCATATATAAAGCCCCCTATAGCACTAAATAAAGCTGAAAAGAAGATGCTTGATAGTATAAGTAAAAGCCATAACGCTTGGTCTGGAGTAGCTAGCGAGTTTATGTAAATAGCGACCCCAAAACAGCCACCTGCAGTACCTAAACACATTATTCCAGGAATACCAAGGTTTAAGTGTCCAGATTTTTCAATAATAATTTCACCAACACAACCAAGAAGGAAAACTACGCCAAGACTGATTGCGCCAACGCATAATACTACCATAGTTAGTTACCCTCCTTTTTTAAAGTTTTATTGCTATCTTGTTTTATTTTGATTTTGTATGAAATAAAGAATTCACAACCAATAATAAAGAAATAAATAATACCAACAACAATATCTGTTACGGCATTATTCATAATACCAAATGCCGATTGAACGTTTCCCATACCTCTAGTTAAAAAAGAAATAAAGAAAGAAGTTAATATCATTATTAACGGATTGAGTTTTCCTAGCCAAGTAACCATAATTGCTGTAAAGCCCATATTTTTAGCAGTATTTTCGCTTATAGAAAAGTCAATAGAACCAGCCAATAATAAGCCGATAACGCCACAAATTGCTCCAGAAATAGCCAAAGTCCTTATTGTTACTAATTTTACGTTTATACCTATATATTTTGCGGTATTTTCACTTTCACCAACAACGGATATTTCATAACCTTGTTTGCTGTGATTCATGTAAAAATATATTATAACAGTTATCAATGCAACAATTAGGATGCTTAACAAATGATTATTTAAAAGTTTAGGTAAGTGACCTGTATGAACTTGTCCTAAAACTCCAGAACCACTTGTTGCCCACGTGCTTATAAAGAAAGAAACTAAACCAACGGCTATGTAGTTCATCATAAGGGTAAATAGTGATTCGTTAGTTTTAAAAAATGCTTTAAATATTGCAGGAATAACAGCCCATAAGGCACCTACTAAAATAGATGAAACAAACATTAAAACATTTGCTAGTGGTAAACTTTGTGAAGCTAAAGGACTTCTCATAATAGCAATTGCTATCAAAGCTCCCATTAGAATTTGACCATTACCACCTAAGTTCCAGAACTTCATTTTAAAAGCGGGTAATAAACCAAGTCCAACACCTAATAAAATACAAGTATCTCTCAACAATAACCAAATACGGTCGGACGTACCAAAAGCGCCACTAAATAATGAAATTAATGCTTCAAAAGGGTTTTTGTTGAATATTAACCCTAATAGAAGTGATGAAAAGAGCATGCCTCCGACTATTGCTATCGCTCTTATGAGAATTGCTTTAGTTAGAGATAAATTATCACGTTTTACTATATGGAATAAAGGTTGATTATTAATCATTTGTTTCACCCTCTTTATCTTCACTATTATCTTTCAAAGAAGACCATTGTTCTTCTGTAAGTCTACTATCTTTTGCTCGGCCGTACTCTTTGTTTTTGCTTTGTGTAAGGTTAAGCGAGCCAGTCATCATAAGACCTATTTCTTCTTTCGTTGTTTTATCTGCATGAACTACGCCCATAATTTCGCCGTGGCAAAGTACCATAATTTTGTCACAAAGGGCAAGCATAACGTCTAAGTCTTCACCAATAAATAAAATTCCAGTGCCTTTTAATTTTTGTTCGTTTAAAATATCATAAATTTGGTATGATGAATTTATGTCAAGCCCTCTTACGGGATAAGCCGTTATAATAACGTTTGGCGAAGATTCAATCTCTCTACCAACTAAAACTTTTTGAACGTTACCACCAGAAAGTCGTCTAACAGGCGTTTCGGTTGAAGGAGTTACAATACCTAATTTTTCAATTAAGGCTTGTGCATTTTTTCTAGCAATTTTCCTATCAACAAAAATACCTTTTGTTTCGTTGTAAGTTTTAAGCATCATATTATCGGTAATAGACATAGATGGGACTAAACCCATACCAAGTCTATCTTCAGGAATAAAACTCATTGAAATGCCACGATTAATGATTTCTTTTGAAGAAAGCCCAATAATATTTTCGCCTTCGTGCGCAATTTGTCCGCTAACTATTGGTCTTATACCGGCAATTGATTCGCAAAGTTCTTTTTGTCCACAACCGGTTATGCCGGCAACGCCTAAAATTTCACCGCCACGAATATAGAAACTTGCATTTTTAATAGCAATATTCCCATCATCTGAATTTACTATTAAGTCTCGAATTTCTAAAAGAGGTAAATCAAAGTTGGTTTTTACACGCTGTATTTTTAAATCTATTTTTTTACCAACCATCAATTCGGTAAGTTGCTTTTCGCTCGTTTTACTCGTTTCAACGGTGTCAATATATTCGCCTTTTCTTAAAATAGCAACTCTATCTGAAATTTCCATAACTTCGTTAAGTTTATGGGTAATAATTATAATTGATTTTCCATCTTCTCTCATTTTCTTTAAAATAGAAAAAAGACGACTTATTTCTTGTGGAGTTAAAACTGCCGTAGGCTCGTCTAAAATTAATATATCGGCACCACGGTATAAAACTTTAACAATTTCAAGAGTTTGTTTTTCAGAAACCGACATATTATAAACTTTCTTGTCTAAATTTATATTAAAGCCGTACTTATCGCAAATTTCTTGCGCTAGAGTACGTATTGTTTTCAAATTTTGTTTTTTGATACCGAGGGCAATATTTTGCGCTCCAGTAAAAACGTCAACCAACTTAAAATGCTGGTGAACCATACCTATTTTATAATTAAATGCGTCCTTAGGTGATTGTATTAATGCTTTTTTACCATTAATATAAATATTCCCAAAATCAGGGAAATAGATGCCTGAAAGCATATTCATAAGGGTAGTTTTACCGCTTCCGTTTTCGCCAAGCAAAGATAAAATTTCTCCATTATAAACGTCAAAAGAAATATTGTTGTTTGCTATAACGCTTCCAAAAGTTTTTGTTATATTTTCAAATTTAATAGCAACGTTATGATTTGTAACCATAGTTTTCCTTGTAAAATATGTTTTAGTTAAGTAAAAAATAATATACCAAGGGGTAAAAGCCCCTTGGACATATTTTAGTTTGCTTTTTAGAATTTTGTATTTAAGAAATTGATACCATCGATTTGTATATCAAAGTAAGGAGCTGAACGGAATTCTGATTCAGCAAAGTAAGCAATACCACCTTGAGCTTTAATAACTTGTGTATCTGGAGTGAAAGATGTATCAGTATTAACGTCTGCCATATAAGCAATTAAGTGACCGTCTGTATCCGTAACTATTCTTGTTTGATTAGGGTCAGCTGCAATTGCATCATTTCTAGCTTTAACTACCGTAAATTTAGAAGTATCAAAAACTTTTAAAGTACCTGCTTTTAAACCAGCAATAGCTGCATTGATAGCTTCTTCAGTGCCAGGAGCTGCCGCAGAACCAAGAGAAGTTAAAGCAACAGAGCCATTACCCCATTCAGAACCTAAACTTGCAGTCCAGTCATGTTCAACTCTCTTATTGTTTTTAACGCAATCGATAATGTATTCGTAATATGGTTGCCAGTTGATTCTTGAAGAAACGATAAACGTATTAGGACAAGCATTAGCTGTAGAACCATTATAAGAAACATTAGGAACGCCAGCAGTTTCACATGCTGTAGGAGCGCCCATAGAGTCAGCATGTTGAGAAATAAGAGCACAACCACCGTTTATTAAAGCTTCAGCAGTTGTTTTTTCGGTTGCTTCATCATACCAAGAACCAGTAAATTGAACGTCCATAACAACGTTTGGAACAACGCTTCTAACACCAAGGAACCAAGAAGTGAAGCCTGAAATAACTTCAGCATAAGTCCAAGCGCCTACATAACCAACTTTAACGTTACCATTGTCATCGTAGTTTTTAGCAACAAGTTGGTTAGCATTAATCATTGCTTGTAATTTCATACCAGCAGCAATACCTGCTAAATATCTACCTTCGTAAATTGAAGCAAACGCATTGTGATAATTTGAAAGGTTTTCAGTGTGTGCTTTAGTACCAGTAGCGTGGAAAAATTGAACACCTCTAAATTTGTTAGCAGCGCTAATCATATAATCTTCGTGACCAAAAGAGTCTGCAAAAATCATATCGCAACCTTGGTCAACAAGGTCAGCTGCGGCATCATAACATTCGCTTGATTCATCAATATCAACTTTGATAATTGATTTTACGCCTTTATTAGTACATGCAGCGTTGAAAGCATCAATGAAGTTTTTATCATAAGTAGAACTTTCGCCATGTAAACATATTAAGCCTACTTTAAACTCATTGTCTTCACTACAACCAGTAAAAAGACCGAGTGAACTTACCGCTAAAACAAGCGTAAGCAACATAGTTAAAAATTTTTTCATAATAACCTCCTATACCCGTTGGGTATTTTTAATTATTCAATCGCTTAAAGCGATTTTGACCTTTGTTATTATTTGACGAAAGTAATTTTACCGTCTTGCATTTTTTCAATTCTTGCAAGAGAATATACGTCAATTCCAAGTGAAGTAAGTTTATCGTAACCGCCTTGATACGTTTTTTCAACGGCGCAACTAATTCCTTTAACTTGTCCACCTGCTTGCTTAACTATATCTATTAAGCCTAAACAAGCATTGCCGTTTGCCAAAAAGTCGTCAACTATTAAAACGTTATCTTGGCTAGATAAATACTCTTTTGAAACGATTATGTTATTTTCAGTTTTATGGGTAAAAGAGTAAACTTTAGCAGAGTATACGTCGTTAGAAACGTTAATAGATTTATGTTTTTTAGCAACTAAAACTTTACAATTAAAAAATTGCGCGGTAAGGCAAGCCAAACCTATACCAGATGCTTCAATGGTAAGAATTTTGTTTACGTTGCAGTTTTTGAAACGTTCATAAATTTCTTTACCTAGTTCGGTTAAAAAGGCTACGTCCATTTGGTGATTTAAAAAACAGTCGACCTTCAAAACGTCGCCCGATAAAACTTTGCCTTCGTTTAAAATTTTTTGTTCAAGTAATCGCATAGTATACCTTTAATTAAGCAAAATAAAAAAACAAGTTGGCACAACTTGTTAAACGGAACTATTTAGTACCTAGTGGGTAAAATGAGTAAGTAAAATTGCTGTCGAATAGTAGCGTCTTTTGGCTGTGCTGTAGAAACGTACGGGCCTTTAATCCGTACTTATATTGACAATATTGTTATATTGATTTTATTTTACCTTATAAAAAGCCATTTGTCAAATAATTTGTCAAATTAAATCGAATTTTTATTATATTATAATAAATAGCCTTAATTACCTTAAAAAAGTAAAGTATAAAAGGCAAAAACTAAAAAAATAACCCGACTTTATAAAGTCAGGCTATTTTTTGTTTAATTTTAATGATTTGATAAAATTATTAATTTGCTATTTTCGTTTAGTGAAACGATTTGTTCGTCTAAATTATCGCTAAACAAATTAATGTTTTGATTTTCGTCAACTACGCCAATAGCAACTTCACCTTCGCCAAACTTTGCAAGCGTGGCTGAGTATAGCGAATATATAAAGTCACGGGCGTTCATTTTAGTAGGTATTTCTTCAAAATAGGTTGAGCAGTTTTTAATATATATTTCTTTACCTTCTTCACCGTTAGTGTCAAACGTTAAAATGTCTTTATAAAAATCAAAAAGTGCTTCTTTATCGGCAATTTGCATTATAATTTTGCTTACATACCTATTACTGATAACGACGTTACTTTTACTGTAATTTTGAACGATATCGTGGTGTTTTGGCTCAATTATTTCAACTACTATATCAATATTGTTGTCGGTAGCAAGTTTCTTTTTGTTTAGCGCGCTTTGAAGGTAAATTAAATTTGCTAAGGCTGGTAAATCTTTTTCGCCTTCTTCAGCGTTTTCAGCAGATAATATTAAAACGGTAGTATTTTCGTTATCTAAGTGTTGGCTTATTAATTTTGAAATTTCGTCTTTTTGGTGTATATCTGTTTGAACGTAATCTTCAATAAACGTATACTTAGATAAATCAATGCTTTTACTTTCTTTAGACGCATCGTCTAATAAAAGTACGCTAAGAGCGTCTTCAGTACCTTTCCACTCGTTGTTAAAGTTGTTTAAACCGTCTAAAATTTTAGGAAGATTTTTATTGTGCCCTAATATTACGATATGGCGTTTTTTTAATTTACAACTATCGCTAAGTCTAATAGGGTATAGGGTAGGGGCAACGTTTGTTACACGTTCAAGTGATTTTTCGTTGATGCTTATACATATAGCGTAGTTTTTATTTAAAAATTTTCTAACGGTCAACGGAACGGTGTGCGCATGCGTTTCTAAATAAGATAGAACAAAATCTTTTTCGCTTTCGTATTCTGTTTCAAAAGAGTGAAATTCAACACCTTCATTTGAAAATAAATCGGTATAAATGGCGTTAAGTTTAGGCATTACTGCAAATTGAGTAAAGATATTACCAAATAATTGGTTTACCGGAACGGCTACTATTCTAACTTTGTCGTTATTTTTACATTCGACAATTTCATTAATAACGCCTTCAGTCCAATCGTCTGTTACTTCAACTACAACCTTTTGATTTTTGTCGTTTTGTTTTTTAGAAAGTATATCGGCAACTTGCATAAGCGTTTTAATCGTATGGCCGTTACCGTCTTCAGTAAGCGGGTCGTCGTCACCACTTTCTTCTAAAACTATAACTGTTTTAGCACTTTCAATAGAAATATCTAAAAGTTGTTGAGAACTGAAAACGCTACCCGTTCTAATGATTATAGAAAGTTTGTTTTTAACGCCTTTTTCACGCACTGTAGAAAAAACCGTATCGTTCACTTGTTGTTCGATAATTTCACGGGCAACGTCAGATAACACAACTATAACTGCCTTTTCTTCTAATAAAAGGTATTCGTTAATTATTTCAAGCCCCCTATCGTTCCAATTTAAAATAATAGCGTGGTCGTCTAATTCTAACTTATTTTTACCGTTGTTAGCCTTTTCAATAAAGTCGGCAATTATATTAGAAACGTAACCTATTACCGAACCTGTAAAAGCAATAAGACCAACTATTACAACGATGAAGCAAATTATACATAAAACGGCTTGCCCCTTACCGTCGACAACGTCTGAAATACAGCCTGGGTCAAGCATCATTGCTAAACAGTGAAATACAGCCGTAAAATAAGGCAACTCACTCATAAGGGCTACTATTAACGAAAATAACGCTAAAAATAAAACGTTAAATAACGCTATCGCTAATACGATAAGTAGACCAGGTTTTTTCTCTTTTAAAATGGTAAACCATTGATTTTTTTTCATACGAAATACTACTCTCTTAATCGTTTTTTAAAAGTATAGCATATTTTAGATAAAATTTCAACTTTTTTGGCTTTAAAAAAATGGATTAATTTTTTAAAAAATTAATAGTCGTCAACGCCAAAATCTACTATTTGGTTATTTAAAAAAGATAAAACTACGCATTTTACCCCACTTTTAGTTAGTAGTAGGTACTCGTTGTTTTTTGCACTTTCAAAATTTTCAAAGCATAGATACGGGTAGTCTAAAAATTCTTTTATAGCGTTTGACTTTTTTAGCAACTCGCTAGATAAAAAGGCTGAAACGTCAGCGTTAAGTATAAGCAAGTTTAAAAATAGTAGTCCCTTTATTTTGTCGTTTGCCATCAAAACGGATTTATCGTACTCGGTTGCAGTTGAAGTTAATTTAAACGAGTTGTTATAAGTCCACGTCTCGGTTACGTCTATAAAAGTGGGCGTTTTGTATTTTTTATATACTTTTAAAACGTTAGACGAAAAAGAATAGTCGTCTACTATATCTTTAAAACATAGTTCAAGCGAATTATCTTTTAAGTGGTATACGAATAGGCATTTCTTTTTTTGGTCGAAAGATACGAAAACGAAGTCGCCACACTCATCTACGTTAAAAGACGTAGGTAAAAAGGGGATTTCACTGCTTATGTAAAAATCACCGTTTAAGTGAAACTTGTACGAGCCGTCGGCTAATACGGTCAATATATGCTTCGAGTTAAAAATATTGAAATATTTTTGTGCTACTACGCTGTAAGGGGCGTTACGCTTTTTTTGAAAAATTGGGCAAACTAGTAGCGAGTTTTTAAGTTTAAATATTTTTGCTTGTTTTGAAGTAAAACCGTACACGGTTATAGGGTAATATTCTTCGCTTAGTGGTAAAAACTCTAATAAACTTTCGTTTTCTACGCTTAAATAAGACGGCGTTTTATCTATTTTGCCAACGAAAGTACCGTTGACTTTTAAAATAGCGTCGATTTTAGAATAAAAATAAACTTTCATAGTCTATTTTATTATAAAACGGGCAATTTATGTATCAATAGCAAAAGGTTTGGCAACAATTAAAAAAAAGGGGGTTATTATGAAAGATAACGTTTTTGACAAAGAAAAATTTACCATTGAAAGCAATATTAACCAAGCGTTCGATAGGCTATTAGAAGAATACGAAGAAGAAAGGATTATACTTTTAAACAAAATTGCCGAGTTAGAAGTTAAAAATGAAAAGTTAAAAAGGTTAGTAGATAAATTAAGTGCAGGCAAACCTATCTCTAGAAACGGCTACACTCTTTATAAAGTGCGTGATATTGATTAAAAGTTAAAAATGGGTTGACTTTATTATTTTAAGACTTTATAATTTAATAAAATCCTTTAAGGAGAGTGTAAAATGTTTAACGTTTTAGTTTTAGAAGACGATAAAAATATTAGGCGATTAACCGAAATTAAACTTAAAAACGAAGGCTACAACGTTTACGCCGTATCTAACGGTAAACAAGGTCTTGAAATAATAGGTGATAAACACGTCGATATAATTATAGCCGACGTTATGATGGAAGATATGGACGGTTTTGAGTTTATAAAAACTATTCGCGAGTTAAAAATAACAACGCCTTGCATTATGGTAACGGCTAGGGGAAGTATTCAAGACAAAACCCAAGGCTTTTTATTAGGGGCTGACGATTATATGGTTAAACCCATTGATTACGAAGAACTTTTTATGCGTATGAAAGCAGTGCTTAGGCGTGCTAAAATCGTAAGCGAAAAACGACTTATAGTTGGAGAAACTACCTTAGATTATGAAACGTTAACTGTGTTTGACAAGCAAAATAAAGTTACTTTATCTAAAAGAGAATTTAGTATTTTATACAAGTTGTTGTCGTATGCAGAAAAGTCGTTTTCTAAAAGCGTTATATTTGAAGAATTTTGGGATTACGACAGTGATGCTGAAGAAGATGCTGTTAAAGTTTACATCAACAAAATAAGAAATAAAATTTCTTGTTTTAAAGAAATTGATATTGAAACGATTAGGGGTTTAGGTTATAGGGGAGTTAAAAATGAATAAAAAACTTAAAAGAGTGGGTATAATTTTACCGGCTAAAATTACCGTTTTAGTGCTTTGCGTTTGGGTAGTGGGCATGGTAGTAGGAGCGTGGATAACCGATTTTATAAATAAGCACATTGTAGCGTCGGGCGAAGTTAGAAACTTTTTTATTATAGTAGTTTTTATTTTAATAAGTGCCACAATCGCCTTTTTAATAGCCTTTTTTATAACTAGTTCGCGTTCAAAAATGATAGTCGCTTTTACAGAGTGTATCGACAAAATAGCAGAAGGTGATTTTTCAACTCAAATATCACCAATAGGCAAGAACAACTATATAAACTCAGTTATTGTAAACTTTAATAATATGGTTAAAGAGTTAGACTCGATAACGTTGCTTAGAAACGACTTTATAAGTTCCTTTTCTCACGAGTTTAAAACGCCTATGGTATCTATTAAAGGTTACGCCGAACTTATCAAAGACTCAGGTGCGTTAAAGGGGGAACAAATCGAATACATAAATATTATTATTGAAGAATCTAAAAGGCTAACTCAACTTAGCGACAATACTATGCTTTTATTAAAACTTGATACTCAAACGATGTTCGTTGATAAAAAGAAGTTTTATGTAAACGGTCAAATAGAAAATTCAATTTTATTGTTCGACAACTTGTTAAAAGAAAAAAATATTGAATTAGAAACGCATTTATCAAGGGCTGATATAATTTCT
>JAZOUX010000022.1:0-7373 GCA_045658325.1 Christensenellaceae bacterium
ATAAACCTTTAAAAAAAGGAGGGGCAAAAAACGCTTATTTTCCTATGCTTATTCCCGAAAGTTACCTTAAAAAAGAAGCAGAACACGTTGAAGGTTTTGCTCCAGAAGTAGCAGTTGTTACTCACGCTGGTGGCGCAAAACTTAACGAAGCACTTATTATAAGACCAACAAGTGAAACCATAATTTGCGATATGTTCGCTAAATGGATGAATAGTTATAGAGATTTACCTTTAATTATGAACCAATGGTGTAACGTTCTTCGTTGGGAAAAGACGACAAGGCCGTTTTTAAGAACAAGTGAGTTTTTATGGCAAGAAGGTCATACCGTGCACGCAACGAGTGAAGAAGCCGAATTAAAAACGCAAGAAATGTTAAACGTTTATAAAGACTTTGCTGAAAACTGTCTTGCAATTCCAGTATTTACGGGTAGAAAAACTGAAAAAGAAAAGTTTGCTGGCGCAATAGCAACTTACGGTATGGAAGCAATGATGCTTGACGGTAAAAGTTTACAAGCAGGTACTTCACACTATTTAGGTCAAAACTTTGCTAAGTCTTTTAATATGAAATTTTTAGATAAAGACGGCATTTTAAAATACGGTTATTCAACTAGTTGGGGCGTATCAACAAGGCTAATAGGTGCGTTAATTATGGCTCACGGCGACCAAAGGGGACTTGTAATTCCACCGGTAGTTGCGCCAATTCAAGTAGTAATAGTTCCTATTGCAATGCATAAAGACGGCGTAGTTGATAAAGTTAACGAACTTAAATCAATTCTTGAAGAAGCAGGCGTTAGGGTTGAAGCCGATTTAAGAGATATGACTCCGGGTTGGAAGTTCAACGAGTGGGAAATGAAAGGCGTTCCATTAAGAATTGAATTAGGACCTAGGGATATTGAAAACAACAAAATGATAACGATGCGCCGTGATACGTTACAAAAAGGCGATTTAACTTTAGGTGACGTAGACGGTATAAAAGAACTTTTAAATAATATTCAGTCTAATATGCTTGAAAAATCAAGAAAAATTAGAGATAGTAAGGTAGTATGGGCTAACACACTTGACGAAATTTTACAAGGCGTTGAAACTAAGAATTTCGTAAAGGCTTGTTGGTGTGAAGATAGGGCTTGTGAAGATAAAATTAAAGAAGAAACTCAAGCAACTTCAAGAATAATTACTACTGACAGTGCCGACGGTAAAGTTTGTGCCGTTTGTGGTAAAAAGGCAACTAAAGTCGTTTTATACGCAAGGGCTTATTAATAAGGAGTTATAATGGATTTTGACGCTCAACAAATGTACGAAACATCAACATTAATAGTATATATATTAACAACAATATTGTATATAATTTCGTTTATTTTTAAATCAATAGCAACGTATACGTTGTCTAAAAAGAACGGTTTTAAACACTTATATTTAGCGTTTATACCATTTTTAAACTATATACTAATAGGTAAATTAGTAGGTAAAATTATTTTATGGGGGCAACCTATAAAAAACGTGGGCGTATGGGTATGTATAGTCTCATCTATCTCTTTCGTGGTAGGCGCATTTCTTTCTTTAGACACTATTATGTGGGTAATTGTAAAAGTGCTTGAGTTATTAAATCCAGGTGCTACGGTAATTGTAGATACGTCGTTTATCGACCCTATAATTACGGCGATATACAACAACTATATACTTTATTACGGCTTAGAAATAATTTCTATGATAGCGAGTATTGCTAAAATATTCTTTGAAGTAAGTTTAATTTTTGCTTTATTTAGAAAATACAAACCACAATCTTATATTCTTTTTTCAATTTTATCAATATTTATGGAATTTATGTTCGGTTTCTTGCTTTTCTCAATAAGGAAGAACAAGCCTATGACGGAAGAAGAATATTATAGAGAAATGGCTAAGAAAAGGGGTTATTACGTTTATAGGGTAAATCCTAACGACATAAATAATCCGTATAATCCTTACGCTCAACAACGTCCTAGGGAGAAACAAAAACCTACTGACGACGTAGACCCTTTCCCAGAGTTTAGCGACAAAAAGGGTAACGGCGACAATTCTAGTGGAGATAGTTCGGGCGACGGACTTTTTGATTAATTATGAACCAAGTAATATCAGCAATAGCGACGGCAAACGGAGTGGGTGGCGTCGCTATAATTAGGTTAAGTGGCGACAACGTTTTAGATATAGCGTCTAAAATGTTTAAGCCTATAAAAAAGATACAAGTTAAAGATTTTGAGCCGTATAAAATGTATGTGGGCGAAATAGACGGTGGTGATTTTACCGATTTTGGTATGGCTGTTTATTTTAAAGGACCTAAAAGTTATACGGGCGAAGATATGGTTGAATTTCATTGTCACGGTGGCGTAGCCATAACGCAAGGCATTTTATTACGCACGTTTTCGCTTGGTGCTATTCCGGCAACTAGGGGCGAATTTACTAAAAGGGCTTTCGTAAACGGTAAACTTTCGCTCGACTCGTGCGAAGGGTTAATTGATATGATTAACAGTGAAAGCGTTGCCGAAGTTAAAGTCGGTTATAACTTGTATAGAGAAAAACTTAATAATAAGGTAGAAGAATTGCAAGCAAAATTAACCTATTCACTTGCTGAAATTGACGCAAATATCGACTACCCAGAAGAAGATTTAACGCTTTCTACGACTATTGAAGTTAAAAGTGTATTAGATAGCGTTATTAGTGAAATTGACGGTTTAGTTGCCAATTACAACAAGGGCGAAAAGATTAAAAACGGCGTTAAGGTTGCAATAGTAGGCGAGCCTAATACGGGCAAGTCTTCACTTTTAAACAACTTATTAAATTATGAAAAGGCTATTGTTTCGTCAATTCCCGGTACAACGCGTGACGTAGTTGAAGGCAATATTGAAATTAACGGCGTTAAGTTTAATTTGTTTGATACTGCTGGTATTAGAGAGACTGACGACGTTATTGAAAATCAAGGCATTATAAGGTCTAATAAACTTATAAACAGCGCAGATATCGTTTTATACGTTTACGACTTAACGAGCGATAATATCACTCCTTTTGAAACGGTGGACAAGCCTTATATAAACGTTTACAATAAGTGTGACGTAGCAAGTAAAAGGGTAGATGACGGTATTATAATTTCAGCAAAAACAGGCAAAAATATAGACGTATTAAAAGAAAATTTATACAGTTTAGCCTTTAAAAACGGCATTGATTATAACGCTCAGTTAATTACCGAGCAACGTCATTATAACGCTCTTATAAACGCTAAAAATAGTTTAATTAAAGCACTTGAAGTGTTAGATATTTTACCGCTTGACTTAATTAGCGAAGATATTAAACAAGGTTGGCAATATCTTGGCGAAATTACTGGTAAAACAGCAAGCGAAGAAATTATAGACGAAATTTTTGCAAAATTTTGCGTAGGTAAATAATATGGTAAATCTTGAACTTTTTAGGGTGTTTTACACAGTTGCTAAATGTGGTAGTTTAACCAAAGCGGCAGACGAGTTGTATATTTCTCAACCAGCCGTGTCGCAGTCTATTAAGCAATTAGAAAATCAATTAGGCGGTAAACTTTTTAACCGTGTTTCAAGGGGTATAGAATTAACTGAGAACGGTGGTAAACAAGTTTTCGAGTACGTTGAAAAGGCAATGCAGTTACTTGAAAAGGCTGAAAACAAGTTTTTAGATATAAACAAAAAAGCCGTAGGTAACTTAAAAATAAGTGCGCCCGACAACGTTATAACTCACGTTTTAATGAAGCCTATTTCAGTTTTTCACGAAAAGTATCAAAACGTAAATATATCGTTTATAAACACAACGTCTAAAGGCACTATCGAAGCGGTTAAAAACGATAAAGCCGACGTAGGTTTTGTTAATTTACCTATAAACGACGATACCGTTGCTATTACGGGGTATATGGGAAAACTTCACGACGTATTCGTTGCTAGCGACAAGTTTAGTGCTTTAAAAGGTAAGCAAATAGAATTATCTAGTTTAAGCAGTTATCCACTTATAACCTTAGAACAAAACACGTCGACAATGCGCAATTTTACGCAGTTTACTAAGTCTTTAAACGTTGATTTGGTTGCAGATTTTGAACTTGCAAGTTTAACTCTTTGCGTTCAAATGGCTAAAAACGGGCTTGGAATTGCTTGCGTTTCAAAAGAATTCGTTTTAGAAGAATTAGCGCGTGGTGAACTTTTTGAAGTTGACGTTACACCGTCGTTACCAGTTAGGGCGATTGGCGTAGTGTTAAATAAAGATAAAGAAAGGACTTTTGCTCTTAGCGAGTTTTTGTCAATACTTAAAGATTACGAAAATTAAGGTAAAAAATGTTAGAATTAAAGAATATATCGTACGTCGTTGAAAGCGACGGAATTAAAAAAGAAATACTTAAAGACGTTAGTTTAACACTTGACGAAAGGTTTATAGCCTTTACAGGTCCTAACGGTGGTGGTAAGTCTACCTTAGCAAAAATTATAATGGGTATTTATACGCCGACTAGTGGTCAAATTATTTTTAACGGTCAAGATATAACTAATTTGTCTATTACCGAAAGGGCGCGTTTAGGTATAAGTTTTGCCTTTCAACAACCGGTAAAATTTAAAGGCATTACCGTTTACGACTTAGTTAAAATGGCTAGTGGCGAAAATTTAACGGTAGCCCAAGTATGCGCGTATTTATCTGAAGTAGGTCTTTGCGCTAAAGAATACGTTAATAGGGAAATTAATAACAGTTTGTCGGGCGGGGAACTTAAAAGAATTGAAATTGCCACGACTATGGCAAGAAAAAGTTATGTAACTATTTTCGACGAACCCGAAGCAGGCATAGATTTGTGGAGTTTTAATAATTTAATTGAAGTTTTTGAAAGGCTTTTTCAAAAAACTCAGGGTAGCGTTATAATAATTTCACACCAAGAAAGAATTTTAAATATTGCCGATAGGGTAATAGTAATTGCTAACGGCTCTATTAAGACTGATGGTAAAAAAGAAGACGTTTTACCACAAATTTTAACGCCGTCTACTTGTAGTGCGCTTGATAAAGGCAACTCTTTAAAAAGGGGGGGAAAATAATGGCTCTTGACGAAATTAAACTTAACCTATTAAAAGAAGTTGCAGGGCTTGAAAAAGTTCCCGAAGGTGCTTACAATTTAAGAATTGACGGTCAACTTGAAAGCAAAAATAACTCGGCAACTATTGAAATAGTGCCTAAAACCGACAAGGCTGGTATTGATATTTATATTAAACCGTCAACCACTCGTCAAAGGGTAGACTTGCCCGTTTTAATTACTAAAAGTGGGCTTAAAGACTTAGTTTATAACGACTTTCATATTGAAGACGGGGCTGACGTTTTAATCGTTGCTGGTTGTGGTATACATAACAGTGGCGAATTAAAAAGCGAGCATAACGGTATACACTCTTTTTACGTTGGTAAAAACGCTAGAGTTGAATACGTTGAAAAACATTACGGCGCTGGTGAAGGTAGTGGACAAAGGGTGTTAAATCCTAAAACGGTTATTGAAATTAGTGAAGGTGGTTATCTTGAAATGCAAACGGCTCAAATTAAAGGGGTTGACGACACTAATAGGGTAACGATAGCAAAACTTGAAAAAAACGCCGTTTTAGTTGTTAGAGAAAATATTATGACGCATGAAAATCAAACGGCAATTACTGATTTTACCGTTGATTTAAACGGAGAAAATTCGTCTTGCCACGTCGTTTCTCGTTCAGTTGCAAAAGATAATTCAAAGCAAATATTTTCTTCACTTATAAACGGAAACAATAAATGTTCAGGTCATACCGAGTGCGATGCAATTATTATGAATAACGGCGTTGTTTCGGCAATACCTAAAGTCGTAGCAAATCACGTTGAAGCGTCGCTTATACACGAAGCCGTTATAGGTAAAATTGCAGGCGAGCAATTAATTAAACTTATGACGCTTGGTTTAAGCGAAAAGGAAGCAGAAGAAAAAATTGTAAACGGCTTTTTAAAATAAAAAATTTAACTACTTAATAATTGAAAATTATTAGGTAGTTTTTTTAATTTAGGCTTGACAACCTATTTTGTATAGTATACAATTTTAGTGTTGTGATATAAAAAGAGGGTTTATATGAGAAATTATATTGAAAATTTTTTAATTGAATACGATTTTCCTATTGAAAGCAGAGAAGTGTTTTTAGACGCTTACGATAAAATTAAGTCAAACGAAACGGCTAACGCACTTTTAAACAAAGCAATTAAAATTTATGATGAAAGTTACAAATTTGACTACAATTATTTTAGTAACGACGTATTAAAAGGCATAGAAAATAGTTGTGGCGTTCATTATAATACGGCTTGCGTAATTCTTTTTATATGTTTGTCAAAACGTCTTAAATATTACTATGAAGAAATAGGGTATGATGAAGAAATTTACAAAACAACTATTGCCGATTTAAAATTTAAAACGATAGAAGAATATCCTAAAACAAAAATTTGGGGTTGGAACGCTCCAGCGTGGTTTTGTGGATTTTATAAATTAACAAGGTTCGGTTTTGATCAACTTCAATTTGAACTTATTGATTTTAATGAAGAATATCACAAAAATGGACTTGATTTATATCCAAAAAGCAAAGTTATCACCGTTCACTTGCCAATGACAGGGCAAAAACTTAACGCAGACCAAGTACCAAACACTTTTAAAAAGGCAGGCGAATTTTTTAAACAATTTATACCGAATTCACCTATCGTATTTTATTGCAAGTCGTGGCTTATGCACAGTGGACAAATGACGGCTTTAAGTCCAACTTCGCAATTAGTAAAGTTTCGTAATCTTTTTGAAATTCTTGGTGAAGAATATTACGAAAATAACAGCATTTTAAAAAGAGTTTTCGACACCGATGATTTTTCTAATTTAGATAAACTTCCTACAAAAACTTCATTACAAAGATATTATATCGAAGTTTTAAAAAATGGGGGGAACGCTGGTTACGCTTGGGGTATTTGCGTTTACCAAAAATAAAAGTTTATGAAACGCGATTTAGAAACTATGAAAAAAAGGAGAGACTTTATTATGGTAAAAAATTTTGAAGAAAAGAAAGGTGTTATAACTAATCCGTATATCGGTATAACTAGTTTCCAACATTTTCGTGGCGAAAAATTATATTCAGATTGTATTACTAAAGTAACTAATGGTGTTGCAACTTGCGAAACGGAAAATTACGAATGTTATCCCGTTCCACAAGGCGTAGAAGAAAAGGGTAGAGAACAAGGTTATTTTCCAGACACTACCGTTGCTTATATCCGTATTCTTTGGAAGGAATTTGAGCCTGAAGACGGCGTATACAATTATGCATTTATCGAAGATATCCTTGCTAAAGCAAAAGAAACAAATCAGAAAGTAATGTTCCG
>JAZOUX010000023.1:0-5836 GCA_045658325.1 Christensenellaceae bacterium
AGTTTTTCGTCGGAAAATCTTGTATCACTACCAGGCGCAATACCGTTAATAAGCGAAAATCTTAAAGTATCAGCACCGTATTTATCAATAATTTCAAGAGGGTCAATACCGTTGCCTAACGATTTACTCATTTTTCTACCTTGAGCGTCTCTAACTAAGCCGTGAATTAATACGTCTTTAAACGGAATTCTATTCATGTGCTCTAAGCCGGAAAAAATCATCCTTGCAACCCAGAAGAAGATAATATCGTAACCAGTAACCAAAACGTCGGTTGGATAGAAGTAATCTAACTCTTTAGTCTTTTCTGGATAGCCGAGCGTTGAAAATGGCCATAACGCTGAAGAAAACCATGTATCTAAAACGTCTTCGTCTTGACGAATATTTTTACTGTTACAGTAAGGACAAACGCAAATATCTTGCTTAGTAACTGCCATTTTACCACAATCGTCACAATAGAAAGCAGGAATTCTATGTCCCCACCAAAGTTGACGAGAGATACACCAGTCTTTAATATTATTCATCCAGTTGTAGTAAATTTTAGTAAACCTATCAGGAGAAAAGCGAATACTCTTTTTCTTAACAACGTCGACTGCTGGTTTTGCTAAATCTTCCATTTTAACGAACCATTGTTTACTAATTATCGGTTCTACTGAACTGTTACAACGGTAGCAGTGACCTACGTTGTGATTATAAGGCTCGATTTTAACGAGAGCGCCTAATTTATTTAACTCTTCAACTATTTGTTTACGGCACTCAAACCTATCTAAACCGTTGAATTGGAAGGCAAATTCGTTCATAGTACCGTCGTCGTTCATAGTTTTGATAACCGGTAAATTATGTCTTAAACCTAATTCAAAGTCGTTAGGGTCGTGTGCTGGCGTAATTTTAACTGCACCCGTACCAAATTCCATTTCAACGTAACTGTCGAACACTATAGGAATTTCTCTATTAGCAATCGGTAAAATTAAAGTTTTACCCTTTAAGTGAGCGTATCTTTTATCTTTTGGGTTAACTGCAACCGCTGTATCGCCAAGCATTGTTTCTGGTCTTGTCGTTGCAACCGTAATATATTCGTCTCTATCTTTTACTTTATAGCGTAAATGCCAAAGGTTTGAACTTTCTTCACTGTATTCAACTTCAGCGTCAGATAACGCCGTTTTACAAGTTGGACACCAGTTTATTATTCTTTTACCTTGGTATATAAGCCCTTTATCGTATAAATTAACAAACACTTCCCTTACGGCTTTAGAACACCTATCGTCTAACGTAAAGGCTAACTTTGACCAATCGCACGAGCAACCTAAACATTTTAACTGTTCGATAATTTTACCACCGTATTGCTCTTTCCAAGCCCAAGCACGTTTTAAAAACCCTTCACGACCAAGGTCTTCTTTAGTTAAGCCTTCTTTACGCATAGCGTCAACTATTTTAACTTCAGTTGCGATAGAAGCGTGGTCAGTTCCAGGAAGCCACAAGGTTTCATAACCTTGCATACGTTTAAACCTTATAATACTGTCTTGAATAGACTCGTCAAGGGCGTGCCCCATATGAAGTTGACCAGTTATATTAGGTGGTGGAATTACTATTGTGAAAGGTATTTTTTTAGGATTTGGGTCTGCCTTAAAATAACCTTTATCCATCCATTCTTTATAAATTCTTTCTTCAAATTCTTTAGGGTTGTAAGTGGTAGATAAATTCATTTAACTTTCTCCATAAATTTTTAATTTAGTTAGTTATTTTTTGATTATATAACTTTTTTAACGTATTGTCAATTAAATATCTTAAAGCATATAAATATAATAATGCTAATTTTTGTTTTATGGAGATTTATATGAAAAAATTTATTCTTGGGGCACTAGCCCTTATCATTTCTTTACTACCATTATCGCTAGTGGGTTGTAAAGACGACGATTTTACGACTATTAAAGTAAACGAAGTAACTGACAGCGTTTTTTACGCCCCTTTTTACATAGCCATTGAAAAAGGCTTTTTTGCCGAGCAAGGCTTAAAAATTGATTTGACTATCGGCAGTGGTTCAGACGTTTCAATGACTGCGCTAGTTTCAAAAGGTGCTGATATTATTTTAGCAGGACCCGAAACAGCCGTTTACGTTGATAGACAAGATAAAAAAGATAAACCTAAAGTTTTTGCACAGTTAACTAAGCGCGACGGTTGCTTTTTAATTTCAAGAAACCCAGAACCTAATTTTAGTTGGGAAAACTTATCTAATAAGGAAATTATTATAGGTCGCCAAGGTGGCTTACCTGCTATGACTTTCGAGTACGTCGTTAACAATTTAGGTATGGTAAACGGCACTCATTTAACGCTTAGAAAAGATATTCAGTTTGCACTTATGGGACCTACTTTCGATAACGGAACGGGAGATTATGTTACGTTATTCGAGCCTACGGCTTCTGAATTCGTTGCTAACGGTAAAGGACATATCGTGGCATCAGTAGGTCAATTTAGCGGTGAAATTCCTTACACGTCATTTATTGCTTTAGAAAGTTTTTTAAAGAATAAAAAAGACGTTGCTAAAAAGTTCGTAAAAGCCCTTTATAATGCGATTATCTACACTAAAACGGCTGACGAAACTGAAGTTAGTTCTTATTTACAAAAGCACTTTAAAACTACGCCGTTAAACTCTCTTAAAGCGTCGCTTCAAAGTTATAAATCAATTGATGCGTGGTGCGACAATTTAGTTTTAACTGAAAGTATGTTTGATAAACTTATCGACGTTATTACTAACGCTGGCGAAAACGTATCGGGTGCTAACTTTGCCGATATTGTAGACAACTCGATTGCTTTAAGCGTTGCTGTTTAATTAAAAGGAAAATATTATGGAAATTCTCAAACTTGAAAACGTCTCTTACACCTATCAAAGCGACGAAGGTGAAACGCTTGCCGTTGAAAATTTATCGTTTAGTGTAAACGAAGGTGAGTTCGTATCAATAATAGGTCCGTCAGGTTCGGGAAAAACTACCGTTTTATCGTTAATTTCAGGCTTGCTTAAAGCAACGAAAGGTAAAATAATTTTAAACGGTAAAGAAGATAACGACGATTTATCTAGCGTTGGCTATATGCTTCAACGAGACCATTTATTCTCTTGGCGCACTATTGAAAATAACGTTTATCTTCCACTTGAAATTAAAAAAATCAACACCCTTGAAAATAGAAAAAGGTGCGTTGATTTACTAAATAAATACGGACTTAAAGACTTTATAAAATCATATCCCGATAGGCTTTCGGGTGGTATGCGACAAAGGGTTGCTATTATTAGAACGCTTGCATCTAACCCTAGTTTACTACTTTTAGACGAACCTTTTTCAGCACTAGATTATCAAACTAGACTTAACGTTTGCGACGACGTTTACTCGATTATTAAAAAAGAAAAGAAAACTACTATTTTAGTTACCCACGATATTGCCGAAGCAATTTCAATGAGTGATAGAGTTATAGTTTTAACTAAACGCCCTGCAAAAGTTTTGAGCGAACACTCGTTTAGTTGTGATAAAGATATTCCACCACTAAAACGAAGAGAGTTGCCTACCTTTGGAAAAAATTTTGAAATACTATGGAGAGAACTTAACTATGACGGTAAATAACTTTTCGCCCGAGCGATTACTATATTTAAAAAATAAAAAGAAAAACTTAATAACTATGCACTTAACTAGAGTTTTAATTTTATTTACTTTTATTACTTTATGGGAAGTGTTGGCACGGATTGAAATAATCGACTCGTTTTTAATGAGTATGCCGTCAAAAATAGTTGCAACCATTTTAGATTTATTAAAAAGCGGTGAACTATTTATGCACGTTGGCGTTACCCTTTACGAAACTATACTAGGCTTTTTAATAGCCACGGCAGTTGGTACTTTAATTGCCCTTATTTTATGGTATAGCGACTTTTTAAGACGTGTTTTAGAGCCTTATATAGTTGTTCTAAATAGTCTGCCTAAAATTGCGCTTGGCCCTATAATTATAGTTTGGTTTGGCGCAGGTACTAAGTCAATCGTTTTTATGGCTATAATTATTACCGTTATCGTAACCATTATTACAATGCAAAGCGGATTTTTATCAGTAGATAAAGATAAAATTTTACTTATGCAATCAATGGGTGCGACTAAATGGCAAACGCTAACTAAACTAATTGTACCCGCTTCAATTCCTACCTTTATATCGTGTTTAAAAATTAACGTTGGTATGAGTTGGATAGGCTCTATTATGGGTGAATATTTAGTTTCTCGTAAAGGTATAGGGTACTTAATCGTTTACGGCGGTCAAGTGTTTAGACTTGACTTAGTAATGTCAAGCACGGTAATTTTATGTGTTTTAGCAGGAACTATGTACGCAATAGTCGCTTTAATTGAGCGAGCGTTAAAACACTATAACAAATAAAAAAAATCCCATTTCGCTGTTTAGCGAAGTGGGATTATTCAATATCAAATAAAGTTTTTATTTCTTTTACCTTTTTTAAATTTACGTCGAAAAATTTTGCAAATTCACGCCTTTTTTCAACTTTGCGTAAACCACTTAACTCGTACATTACTGCGCCTAACGATTTAGCGTCACTATTGTTAATATAAATTTCATTTTCTTTTGCCTTTTCATACATATCTTCGCAAGTTTCTTTTAACTTTATTAAATCCTTTTCAAAGAATACGAGTTTTGCAAAAGCGTAAACGTAAGCAGTAAAAAATACGCTATCCTTATCTTCGTTTTTAAAGTAAGGTCGGTACATTTTAACTTTTTTGTATATTCCACCTATCGTTACAGAAAGGTCGGCAATATAATCAACGTCTATTAAATGCCCTACTATACCTTGCTTTATTCTATCGTAAACGTTGTGTTTTAATAATAAATTTTTTAAATAATCGACTAACAAATATGACGGCATTTGCGACATTAAAGTTAAAGCCGACGCTTGCAGTTGATAATTATCGTTTTCGTAACAATAGTCGATTAAAGAGAGAAATTCAACGGTGTTATTTTCAGTTAATTTAAAGTTTTTGTCAGTGAGAATTCCGTTTAATTCAGTAGTAACCGACTTTCTTATTTTTTTAGGTATATCAAATATATAAACTAACTTTTTATACTCTCTATCATCGCCGTATTTAATAGCGTTTTCAACTATTGATAAATATGCTGAAGAAGTATAACTACCCGTTAAAATAAATATTTTCTTAAATTTTTGATACGCCTTTTCAAAATTTTTTAAATTATAATAGGCTATGCCTAACATATGCAAAACGTTTTTTTCGCACGGCTTTAATTTTAAATATTTTTCGCCGTACTCTACCGCCTTTTTGTGCCTACCTAACTCGCAGTTTACCATCATAACTTTATACAATTCGTCATCTTCGTTAATTTGTAAACTATCAAGTTTTTTAATATAACCTTTTGCTTCAACCTTATCACTTTGGTCGTTAAGCATACTTATTAAGTTAGATAAGGCGTAAACGTCGTTCCCGTCAAGAGCAACTACCGTTTTCATATCGCTTATGGCTTCTTCAACGTTATCGTTTAAAAAATTGCATACCGATATTTTTGACAAGGCTTCTATATAATACTTTGATTCTTTTGGAATTACGCTTAGCATTTCAATAACTTTGTCGTAATCGCCACGCCTAAACACTTCTTCACTTTTATTAAGTAGTTTTGTAAAATCAGCCTTTTCGTAAGGGTACGCTATATAAAAATTGTTTTCTACGCTAGTAACTTCTTCAATAAACTCGTGTATTGCTTCGTTTACGAAATCTTCTAATAAATTTTCTCTGCTTTTTATATACTTTTGTATATAATACCCTGCTAATTCGTCGTTAGAACTTTTATAATA
>JAZOUX010000024.1:0-2347 GCA_045658325.1 Christensenellaceae bacterium
TATTTTCTAAATCTTCCAAATACTTCGTTTACTTTTGTAAAACTTGCAAAAGAACCTTTATATTTTTTAATAATTTTCATCATTTGACCTAATTGTTTTTTTCTAATTATGCAAACGACCATATATTTATCGGTATGAGAATACATACCAACTACTTTAATTTCGGTAACGCCGTGATGAAGCGAATTTAATAATTCTTGAGCAAGTTCTTCAGGTTGGTCGGTAATAATTTCAAACTTATAGCCGTTTTTTACACCGGCAAGCGAATAATCAACAACTATGTTAGCAATAAAAAGGTTGATAAGAGTACAAATTACAGGGGTAATTTTCATACCGTAAACGAAAAACGCTACAACTACTACGCTACTGTCAAGTAAAAATGCTAAATATGCAATATTTGCACCGGGGTTAGCCTTTTTAATAAGTGCCGAAATAGCGTAAGTTCCACCACTTGCACCAAAGCGTTTTAACATAAATGAAAATGCAAAACCAGATATAACACCCGTTGCTATACAAGCAAAAACTATTTCAAAATCTTGACCGTTATTTGCAAAAGAATATGGTTTTGCACCAAGTAATTTTAATACTTCAGTTCCAAACGACTGAACAACCATATAAATAATTAAAAATACACCTAACTTTTTATTAACGAATATTGATACTAAAATAAATATAGGCATATTAAATAAAACCATCAAATACGCCCATGGTATTGAATAGTCTAATAGATAATACGTTATCGTTGCAAGACCGCCAACACCACCAGGAGCAAACTAATTAGAGTTTTGAAAAAAGTAATATGCGACGGCAACGATACAACCCGAAATAACTGCAATTATAAAATCTACTACCAATTCGCTAAAGCGACTTTCTTTTAAAGTTTTGTTCATTTTACAACTCCAAATATATAATCAATTATTTTGATTTACTAATTATAGCACAAATTTAATAAATAATCAAAAATTACTATTAAGTATTCAAAACTTTTTGATTATTAAATTTTACGAACTAAACCGACAACCTTGCCCAAAATTAAAACGTCAGTTACTATAATGTCGCTATAATCGTCGTTTTCAGGGTGAAGTATAATTTTGCCGTCTTTTTTAAAAAATCTTTTACAAGTTGCGCTATCGTCAAGTAAAGCAACAACAATATCGCCGTTTAAAGCGTCGTTTTGTTTTTTTACAACGATTTTATCGCCGTTAAGTATGCCAACGTTTTGCATTGAATTGCCTTTAATAGTCAACATAAACAACTCGTCACCGGTGTTAAAATCTTTAGGAAGCGTATAATAATCTTCATAATTTTCGCTTGCGAAAATTGGTTGACCTGCTGCAACTGTACCAATTAAAGGCACTCCGCTTACATACGAAGAATTTAAACTTATTGCACGTTTTTTATCGCTTTTCATGTTAATCAAACCGTTTTCACTTAATTTTTTTAAATATAAATGCGCAGTTGCCGTTGACTTAATGTTTAAGTCTTTACATATATCCCTAACTGACGGTGCGTAGCCGTTTTTTTGTATATAGTCTTTAACGTACTCATAACAAAGATTTAATTTATCACTTAATTTTGCCATTATTTATCTCCTAATTGTATTTTAACACATAATTATCAAAAAAGCAAACAAATGTTTAAAATTTTTATATTAAAATTTATTGATTTATTTTATTAAAAGGTGTATACTTTATATATGGAAAAGCAATGTGTTTTATACGATAGAATTTGTAATAATTGTGGCGAGTGTAATTACTGCGAGTTAGACAAAACTAAAATTTGTGATAACTGTGGTAAGTGTATTGAAAGTGACAGCGAATATAAGGCTATTAAAATAACTAAAATTAAATTAGATAAAAATAAAAAGTGATTATGGTTTTAAACGTAATCACTTTTTGTATTTGTTAAAGTTTTTTGCGTAGATTTTTTTAAACGTTACTTTACACTCAACTAAGTTGTCTAAATAATTAAATTCAACACTTTCAAGGTATTGTTTGAGTTTATTAAAGTTATTTAATTCAGTATACGGAATTTTTAAAAGGGTAGTAATAAAATCGTCGTCTAAAAGCGAGTTAATTTTATTAATAAGCGTATCAATACCTAAATTATCTTTTGCTGAAATTAAAATTGCGTCTTTGGGCAGTAAATCATAGTCGGTAATTTTATCACATTTGTTTAAAACGATAATTTGTTTACCATTTGCTCCAATTTCTTCAAGCGTCTTTTTGGTAACGTTAATTTGCATATTGTAGTCGTCGTCGCAAGAAGCGACAATTAAGTTAACGTCGCTATATTTAACGGCTTCTAAAGTTGATTTAAAACTGTTTACAAGTGTAGTAGGTAAATT
>JAZOUX010000025.1:0-12319 GCA_045658325.1 Christensenellaceae bacterium
TGCTTTATCGTTTATTGCATAATAAGAATTTACGAAAATGCCTATAACTAATACTACTGCGAATAGCGACAATAAAATAATTATACCGTAACTTATCCAGTTCATAAGACTAATTTCGTTATTTTTAGAAATATTATCAATCAACCTATATACGTTAAGCACTATACAAACTAACGCGATTAAAACTAACGCTATTAATAAAATTATAACTAACGGGGTAAATTTATATTTGTATTTTTTCATAATGCACCTACCTATATATATTTTAACACATTTTTTAATTTAGCACAATAAACTTGACTAAATTTTTTAAATCTTATAAAATAAAAGTATGAGTATTTTAGAAATTAGAAATTTATCACACCGATACGACGACAGAGATTTGTTTAGAGACGCTTATTTAACTGTAAATAACGGCGAACATATTGGCGTAGTAGGTCTTAACGGCGCTGGTAAAACGACCTTTATTAATATTATTGCCGACAAGTTAATTCAAGACGAAGGCGAAATTTTAAAACAGCCTAACACTAGGTGGGGATATCTTGACCAACACGCCACTATTGATAAGTCTTTAACGGTGATGGAATACTTAAAAACTGCATTTAACTACTTGTACGATATTAACGCTAAACTTGAAGATTTATATTTAAAAATGGGAGATACGACTGACGAAAACGAACTTGAAAAGTTAATTAACAAATCTTCACGCCTACAAGAGTATTTAGATAATGCCGACTTTTACGACCTTGACAATAAAATTAAAAAGATTGCAGGTGGTCTTGGTATAAACCACGTTGGTTACGACACGATAATTTCACGCCTTTCAGGTGGTGAAAGAGCAAAACTTAAGCTTTCTAAACTCCTTTTAGAAGAAGTTGACGTTATGCTTTTAGACGAACCGACTAACTTTTTAGATATCGAACACGTTGAGTGGCTTAAAAAATATTTAAACGGTTATAAAAAGACGTTTATGGTTATTTCGCACGACGTTGACTTTTTAGATAGCGTTTGTAAATTTATAGTTAATATTGAAAACGGTCAAATTAAAAAATATTCGGGCAGTTATTCGCAATTTACCGTTCAACGTGAAATGAACGCTAAGCAGTACGAAGAAGAATACAACCGTCAACAAGCCGAAATTAAAAAAATGCAAGACTATATCGACAAAAACAAAGCAAGGGCCGCGACGGCTGGTATGGCTAACTCTCGTAAAAAAATGCTCGATAGAATTGAAGTTATGCAAAAGCCCGTAACTTTTTACGAAGCAACTTTTTCTTTTCCACATATTCCGTTAAACAGTAAAGATTTTTTAATTATCAATAATCTTGAAGTTGGATACGACTACCCTTTAATTCCACCTATATCTTTGCACTTAAAATCGACTGATAAACTGTGGATAAGGGGTACTAACGGTATTGGTAAATCAACTTTAATTAAAACGCTACTAGGAATTATCCCACCAATTAATGGTCGCTTTAACTTTCATATCGCATCTAAACTTGCCTACTTAGAACAAGAACTTACCTTTTCGCAAACGAGTTATAACGCAATGCAATATTATAACGACGCTTTTCCACGCTCGAATATAAAAGAACAGCGTCAAGAACTTGCAAAAGTTGGGCTTAAAGGCGAACTTTCAACCAAGCCTATTTCTAATATGAGCGGTGGCGAACAAGTAAGGGTAAAATTAAGCGTGCTTTGTAACACAGCGTCGAACTGTTTAATTTTAGACGAACCTACTAACCACCTTGACGTTAAGGCAAAAGAAGCCTTAAAAAAGGCGTTAATTTCTTATGAAGGCGCAATAATTTTAGTTAGCCACGAACAAGAATTTGCTAAAGATATTTGCAATATTATTTTTGACGCTAAATCAAAATAAAACTAAAATTTATATATTAAAAAACCCACTTTTTACGCAAAGTAAATTAAGTGGGTTTTATCGTCTTTTAGTTAATTATTTTAATAAATTTTCAAAAGCAATTATCTTGTTTAAAGTGCTTTTAGTTTTTTGTTGGTTCTGGGCAAAATTATCGCTTTTTGCAACTATAACTAGACTTTTAAAATAAAAATCAATATCGCTTTTATCTATTTTACCAATAATTTCATTTAATTTTTCATTATATAAAAATTGGTTAATTGGTCTAATTTCATCGTTAAAAGTATCGTGATTTAATATTAAATTTTCAATTAAATCACACTCTTTTTCACTTAAATATAATCTGCCTTTTACCCTTTTAAAAATTTCGATGCTTTTTAAATTATGGTTAGGAAATCCATAGTAAATTTCGCCTTTAGAATTAACCTTTTCAACGACTGATTTAGGTTTACCTATATCGTGAAAAAATACAGCAAAAAGCACTACCCTTTTTTGCGAGTAGGTAAAGTTTTCAGTTAACTCGTTAGCCCTTTTTAGCGCTATCAAAGTATGTTCCATTACCGTGTACAAGTGCCAAACCGACCTTTGCTCTTGCTTAAAACAATCGTTAATTTCTGGTAAAAAGCCGTCGATATATTCTTTAAATAAACAGTTGCTTTTATATTCTTTTACAAACTCGATATTAGGCTCTTTTGAAAATATTAAGTTTTCTAAAATTTGATAATTTTCATCTATATTTTTCATTTATTTAACTAAATTAAAACGCTTTGCAGTAAACAAAGCGTTTTTTATTATCATAAAATTTCAAGGTTCTTTTTAAACACTCTCTTAAAGTCGGCACGAGCAGAAAGAGCGTCTTTAATTTCCAAAGTACCATCGCTTTCAAGTTCGGTTTTTGCTATCACGCTATCACCTAAAACGTCACAGTTAATGCTAATAACGTTGCTTGACATCGACCTATCTAAACTTTCGGCAATTCTTAAAATTACGCCTAACTTCCTTATAACTTCAATATCTTCTTCACCGATAAATTCTTTGTATTTAACAAGTTCGTTTAACGAAAAATCGTCGTTTTTATAACTAGCAACTACCAAAGCAGCAAGTACCGTTTCCCTTTGAGTTATACCGTACAAGTTAGAATTTAACAAGATATAACTTGAGTGTTTTTGATAGTCGTAATACTTAATGCTTGTACCTGCATCGTGTAAATACGCCGCAACTTTTAGCACTTTAAGACATTGCCTTGGGAATTTATGTAATACCCTTAATTGCTTAAATAATTGAGTTGAAATATTTACTACTTGTTCAGCGTGTTTTTGGTTACAGTGATAATATTTTACAAGCGTTTGTAAACTGTAAGTCAAAACGTCGGTAATAGGTTTTTCAACCGTAGTTGGAACGGCGTAGTTAAACATAATACCTTCTCTTAAACCTGATGACGAAGTAGTTAAAACTTCAAAATTCAAATATTTTATGAAAGCGTTAGCAACGGCAAATGCCGAAGGTAATATATCTGCCCTTGCTGAAGATATACCTTTAATACGCTTCTTTTTATCTAAATCTAAACCTTTAAGCATTTCGTAAACGCCGTTAAACTCTTCATAAGTAATTTCATAGTTATGAATAAGTGGTAACGGACATTTCTTTTTCATTTTAACAATTTTACACAAATTCCTAAACGAGCCACCACAACCTATAAGCCTAGTTTCTGGGTCTATATCTTTAAGCCACTCGATTTTAGAAAGTTGCTCAGTTATAAAATTCTCAATCTTTTCGGCTTGTGCTTCTTGTGAAACGCCTTCTTCAGTAAATAAATCGGTAAGCGTAACTGCACCGAAAGGTAACGTTTCGTAATTTAACAAATTACGCCTATTGTAGTAAATTACCTTAGTGCTACCACCACCAATTTCAAGAATAAGCCCTTTTGGTATATCCATCGTGTTAATAACGCCACGATATACATACGTTGCTTCTTCTTCTGCCGATAATACTTTTAATTTAATGCCTGTATTAGCAACGATTTCGTCAAGAAAACTCCTTTGATTTTTTGCACGACGAACAGCGGCAGTCGCTACCGCAATAATTTTTTCAACTTCGTACGCATCGCAAAGTTTCCTAAACATTTTAAGCGTTTTAATAGTATCGGCAATTCTTGAGGCTTTTAAAAACCCGTCTCTTTCCATATCTTTGCCAAGCCTAACGCTTTCTTTTAATTGGTCGATTACAACAAAATGCCCGTCACCGAACATTTTTACAATCACAAGTCTAGCAGTATTCGAGCCTAAATCAATAATACCAATCTTTTCCAAAATAAAACCCTATCCTTTAAAAAATAAAAACTTTCCTTTATAATTTAATAGTATTATACACTATATTTCACAACATTTCAATAGCAAAATAAAAATTTTTATCAGTTTTTTTTAGGTTTTTTTGCAAAGACTATTTGTAATATTTGAACTACGCTTAAAGCAAGTAAAAATCCACCGAAAATTCTTTGCAAAAGGTCGCTGTTAAAGTTTTTGCTTAACATACTACCTAAGTAAGCGAAAATAAGCGCCGGTATTATTATAAAAAGAACGCCTTTAAAGTTTATTAATTTGTTTTTAGCGTGAATTATTAACGCCACAAGCGCCATAGGTATAAACGCCACTAAATTTATACCTTGCGCTATATGTTGATTTACGTTAAAAAATATGGTTAAACACGGAATTAAAACCGTTCCACCGCCCATACCCATACCACCTAGTACGCCACACGCTATTCCAGAAACTACAAACCAAAAATATTCCATAATTATGTAAAGTTATTAAAAGCAAAGCAATTTTATTCCCGCAATAGCCATAACTACTGCAAAAATAATAATTATTATTTTTGAACTTGCCTTTTTTAGTAAAAACGCACCTAATAAACCACCAACGAAAACGCCTATCGTAGTTGGAATACCCACGTTAAAATCAAAGTTGCCGTTTATAAAATAAATAATGCTACTAAGCACGGTTATAGGCAAAATTATTAATATAGCCGTCGAGTGCGCTTGTTTTTGCGAAAAACCAAGTAATAAAGTCAGCATAGGCACTACTATCATACCACCGCCACCACCAAAAAATCCGTTGATTACGCCCGTTACTACACCGGTTAAACTAAGAAGTAAAATTTTCTTTAAACCCATAATAAAAGTGTTTGCAATTATGCGAATTTTATAAGTTTTTTAGATAAATTTTAAAAAACGCCTTTTAAAGTAGTTTTTTTATCAAAAAAATCAAACAAAAATAAAAATAATAATTAATTCTTATTGCATTTTGGCGTAAAATATATTATACTAAATAAAGTATTATATTAATAATATATATGTAAGAAAGGGGTTTATCCCGTTTACAAATTATAAAGGATGGCTTATGAATTTACCAACATCATTAAAACTTAGAAAATTGTTTATAACTATGTTGTCGGTTTTACTTGCGTTTTGTATGATTTTTACTTGCGCTTGTAGCGACGTTCCACCTAACGAAGATGGTAATGACGACGACACTGAAACGGAAGCAACTATTGAAGATGCCCAAATTTTAAACAACGGTGACTTTGAGTTTTATACGACAGATAAAACCGTTTACCCTTACTCTTCTTCTATTAAGTGGACAAGGGTTAACGATTCTGACCAATCAAGTGCACCAACGTCTTCATACTCGTCAGGTATTATTGACGTTAACTCTACAGCATACGCTACGTTAAACAATAAAAACAAACCCGTAGATACGAGTGCAAGCGGTACTGAAACGGTTTACTTAAACCCTCAAACGCCTTACTATTACGGTCTTATTGAAAACAAATACGATAGCAAAAACGTAGAAACGCACGCTAACCCAAACACTAGTGGTTCTAAAATATTAATGATTCATAACAAACTTGATTCAACACCTAACCACGGTACTGCTCAATTCTTTACGTCTTCAACTACTTTAACGGTAGCAAAATCTAGTTACGCTAAATTAAGCGTATGGGTTAAAACGCAAGATTTGGCTAGCAACCAATTAAACAACGGTGAATTTGGTGCGTACGTTTTATTAACTAACACGGTTAACAATAACGCTTACAACAACATCGTTTTCAACAACATTGATACGAAAGGTCAATGGTCTTTACTTGAAACGTATATTGTTGGCGACGAACTTTTTGACTCTACGTTTAAAGTAGTTTTAGGTTTAGGTCAAGGTAACGGTACTAACCACCAAAGATTCGTTGAAGGCTTTGCTTACTTTGATAACCTTACGTTTGAAACGTTTACTAAAAAGGAATTTGACGCTTTAACTAAGCCGTCTACGGCTTACGACGTTACTAAAGAAAGTAGAATAGACATTGACCTTGGTGGTCTTACTTACGTTGACAACGGTGATGCTAAACCTTACGACGCTCAAAATACTACTTACTACACTACTAACGCTTATTTGATAAATTATTCGTTTATTCCTAATTATGATGCGACTCAAACGTCAGACGCTAACAGTTCTTATAACACAAGCGTACTTCCATCAAACTTTAACTACGATTTATCAAATGGTAATAAAATAGGCGCAGGTTCGTATAATAGCGTTAAATCAACTCTTTCAACTGCAAGCCAAAACGCATTAACTAGCATTGAAGATGACTTAGGCGTAACTAACCCTAACCTTATTTATTTTGATTTTGCAAACACGTCGACGGCAAGCCATACGATTGACAATCTTGTAATCAAATCAAAATCTTATATTAGATACTCTTTCTTCTCACAAGTTAAAATTACTAATAACTCATCAAGCAAATTTAAAGTAGAAGTAATTGATAACACTAACCAAAACAATATTAAAAAGACTGCCGTATTCAGTTCAATAGGCACAACTAACATAACTAACGGCAACTACGGTAATTGGATTAAATACGATATTTACGTTGCAAACGTAACTGACGCTGACGTAAATTACGCTTTAAAATTCACTTTCGGTATTGACGAAGGTAAAATTGCTCAAATTAACGCCGACCTTACTAAAGGTTACGCATTTATCGCAGACTTAAAGAGTTTTACTACTCAAACTGAAGAAGATTTTGAAAAGTACGACGAATTATACTCTTCGTTAGCTACAAGCAATACTATTTATAAAATTAATTTAACTGGTAATTATTCTGCTTATGAAGACGAAACTGAAGAAGCCCCATCGGCTGACAGTTACTCAATTTTAGTAGACTTATCTCAACAATTTGAAATTACCAAAAACCCAGTAACTAATATCGACGACGATTATAAGTTAGACGGTATTTCACAAGGTACTACTTACGGTATATTTAATACTAAATATATTGACAACTACCCTACAACAATCAATATCGGTGATAGAGATTATATTAAGAACACTCTTGCAAGCGATAGCAGTTTACAACTTTTAATGCTTAATAACACGGTAGACACCGACTCTTATTACGAAACTTATAAATCTACGGTTGAGGCTGGTTCAGTTCTTAAAATAGGTATTAACTTAGCCGTTACGGGCAACTCGAAAGCATACGTTAATTTCCTTATTAAAAATGACAACGGTTTATACGACCTTGCGTCTATTAGTGGAAACGAAGCCGCTTGGGCTGAAACGTTAACGCTAGAAACTACGGCTCAAGACTTTACTACTCTTGGTCAAAAATTCTTAACTTTAACAATGTACGTTGCTACTGGTAACCGTGCTTTCGACTACAAATTACAAATCGGTAACAAAGGTTTAGGTGCTGTTTATGTTCAACGTGTAAGCATTTCTAACTCTGACGCTTCTGCTTTCGTTTTAGACCAAGAAACTTTGAAAGACGATTTTGCTTCAATTACAGGTTTAGAATTTACTGAAAAAGAATACACAAGGGCTGACGCTACGGTTAAGTCGCTTGACGAAAATGGTAACGAAGTTACAAGCACTAGAACGTTTGAACCTACTACGGTTTATGCTGGTAACAACCTTTACAAGTTTATCGACTACACTACTACTTTCGTAGAAAATGAAATTGACGAAACGAACGTTAGTGAAACTCCAGACGAAGAAGAATCTACTACTCCAGAAGACCCTGTATACGTTACCCCTAAGAACTTAGCGTTAGAAATTATTAGTATTATCTTATCAATAGTTCTTTTAGGCGTATTAGTTACGGTACTAGTAAGAAATATGATTAAACGTAAAAAAGATAAACTTGATACAACAAAAACTTACTACAGTAGAGATTCAAGGGAAAAGGCTTTAAACGCGATTAGCGATAAAAAGAAACGTATTAACGTTGAACAAGACGACGAAGAATACGACTACACTCTTGCTGAAAAGGTTGGCGACGAAGATGAAGTTACTGAAGAAGTAATCGACCTTGACACTTTAACTCAAGCACCTATCGACGATAGCGAAGTTGCTGGTGAAACACCAAGTGACGACGCTACTGACGGTGATACACCTACTGATAGCGAATAAAACTTAAAAACGGTGTAGCGATTTGCTACACCGTTTTTTATAACTAAAATAAAAAAGATAATTAGTCACCCTAACCGTAGGTAATTGCGATAACTTAATATACCGTTACACGTTTATTAGATTTGCTCACGCAAGTTTATTGCCTATCGGCAGTTTTATTTGCCTATTAACGATTTATTATATAACTTAATTTTTATAAACAAAAAAAGCACACTACGTTTTGCATTTTGCAAAATATTGTGTGCTATACTTTTTTATAAATTAAAATAGCCTAGAAAAACGCCCGAGCAACGATTCTTTTATTTTAAATACTTTTTCAAGTCGTCAACCCTATCTAACTTTTCCCAACTAAATTCACTTCTACCAAAGTGGCCGTAAGCGGCAGTTTGTGAATATATAGGTTTTTTAAGGTCTAACGTTTTAATAATTGAATAAGGTCTTAAATCAAATTCTTTTTCAACGATACTTGCAATTTCGTTGTCAGGAAGTTTACCCGTTCCGTTAGTATTGATATACACCGATAAAGGCTTAGCAACGCCTATGGCGTACGAAAGTTCAAGAGTACACTCGTTAGCAAGCCCAGCGGCAACTACGTTTTTACAAATGTACCTTGCCATATACGCCGCACTTCTATCAACTTTAGTTGGGTCTTTACCACTAAACGCTCCACCACCGTGAGCGCAACTACCACCGTATGTGTCAACGATAATTTTTCTACCCGTTAAACCACTATCACCGTGTGGACCACCAATTTCAAATCTACCCGTTGGGTTAATGTAATATTTGGTATTTTCGTCTAATAATTCACTTGGTAATACGGCTTCAATAACGTGTTTTTTAACGTCTTTTCGTAATTGTTCAGTAGTGACCGTTTCAGCGTGTTGAGTTGAAATAACCACGGCTTCAATTCTTTTTACACGTCTACCGTCGTATTCAACGGTAACTTGGCTTTTACCGTCTGGACGTAAATAATCTAAAATATTTTGCTTTCTAACTTCGGCTAACCTTCTTGTAAGTTTGTGCGCTAAAGTTAATGCTGTTGGCATATATTCTTCAGTTTCGTCAGTCGCATAACCAAACATCATACCTTGGTCGCCAGCACCTGTAACATCGGCTATATCGCCCGTTTCTTTGTGCTCAACCGAACTGTCAACACCTAATGCAATATCTGGGCTTTGTTCGCGAATACTAGTTATAACGCCACAAGTTTCACTATCAAAACCGAATTTTGCCCTTGTGTAACCAATTTTTTCAACTGTTTTTCTTGCGATTTGTGGAATATCAACGTAACACGACGTTGAAATTTCACCCATAACTAAAATTAAACCGGTACAACAACTGCACTCGCAAGCAACCCTAGCGTCAGGGTCCTTTTCTAAAATCGCGTCTAAAACAGCATCGCTAATTTGGTCGCAAATCTTATCAGGATGCCCTTCAGTTACACTTTCGCTTGTAAAAAATTTACTCATATTAATAACTCCCAAATATATTTGTGGTCTTAAATTATTTTAGTAAAATTATTATATATTCTTTTATTTTATTTGTCAAGTAAACGTTATAGTGCTACAATATATATAATCAAATTATGAAAACTTTTTGTAATCAATGTCCTAAACAATGCAATATTGATAGAGACGTGCACGCTGGCAGTTGTGGCGTTACTAACAAAATTAAAATTGCTAAATATTATCTTCACCCTTTTGAAGAACCGTTAATTAGTAAAAACAACCGTTCGGGTACTATATTTTTTTCGGGCTGTTCACTTAAATGTATTTTTTGTCAAAATTACGAAATTTCACACGGTTTAAAAGGCAAAGAAATTTCTCAAGCCAAGTTAATTGATATCTTTAAACGCTTAGAAGACGACGGGGCTGACAATATTAGTTTAGTTACGCCTACTCACTATACCCTTCAAATCGTGAACGCACTTGAAAAATATAGACCTAAAATTCCTATCGTTTACAATACACACTCGTACGAAAGTTTAGAAAGTTTAAAATTGATTGACCCTTATGTAGATATTTACTTGCCCGACTTAAAGTTTATTAGCGACCTATTATGTAAACGCTACACTAAGGTAGATAATTATTTTAAAGTGGTTGAACCTATTTTAAAATTTATGATGGAGTCTAAAAAAACGGTAATATTAGACGGTCAAATGCAGTCTGGCGTAATTATTAGACATTTAATTTTACCACAGTCGGTAAACGATAGTATTGAAATTGTTAATTGGTTTAATAAAAACGCTAAAAACGGCGCATATTTATCACTAATGTCGCAATACACCCCTATTAAAAATTTTGACGATAAAAAAGAACTAAACCGTGCTATCACTAGTAAGGAATATCAAAAAGTTTTAGATAAAGTTTTTGAATTAAACCTTGAAAACGTTATTATTCAAGAGCGTACGTCGTCAAATAAAATATTTATACCTACTTGGGACTTAAATTAAAAGCATTGGTAATATTATACAACTACTAGCAGTGCCAATAATTTGTAAAGCGATATTGCCTTTTCAATAAAAACGTAATTTATTATAAATAAAACCGTTAGGCAGTAACACACAAAAACCTTGCTACAAAGCAGTTGCCGTTAAAGAATAGATTAAACAATTATTAAACTCGACTTTTTATAAGGTCGAGTTTTCTTTTGCCACATAAATCAACTTGATTTTAAATTGTTTTTTTGATATACTACATTTGTAGATAAATAAAAATTTGTGGAGATATTAAAATGAAAAAATCATTTATGTGTAGCCTAATATGCCGTAATGGTATAGTAGGCGGTGGAATTTATATTGAAGATACATCTATTACCTACAAAACGAATAAACTTACAGTGGATAAAAAATATAAAACTTTAGTGTTACCACTTAATGAAATTTATGAACTTAAGTGGAAATGGATTATTTTTCCTATTGCGACTTTCCGTTTGATAAGCGGTGCTCAATACGAATTTATAATATTTAACCAAAGACGCTTCAACAAATATTATTTAGAAGTCAAGCAACTTAAAAAATAACAACTTTCATTTTATTAGACTGTTGTTTTTAGAAAATAAACACTATGCTTAACAAAGTTTAATCGAGTGTTTAACTAAAACAAAAAATAAAGGATAGCAAACTATTGCTATCCTTTTATAATACCTAAAAAACCTATGTAACACGCCCTTAGGCAAAATTTTACGCTGTTGATTTTTTATTTATTTTTGTCTTTTCTTAATTTAAAAAACCTTTTTAAAATTCCACCTACTTGGTCGGGGCTAGCGTTTTTTAACTCGTTTAAAATCTTTCTACTTTCATAATCAATTTTCTTCATAAATTTAGTATGATTATAAAAGTAAAAAATATTCTTTTTATTTTCTACCGGTTGAACCGAAACCACCTTCGCCCCTAACCGTCTCGTCTAATACTTCACTTTCAATATAGTCACACGCAAAGTAACTTGTAATTACCATTTGGGCTATTCTTTCGCCCTTTAAAACCGTTTGTGGCTCTTTACCGTGATTATGCAAGGCTACCTTAATTTCACCCCTATAATCACTGTCTATAACGCCTACCTTATTTGCTGGTGCTAAACCTTTTTTGCACGCCAAACCGCTTCTTGCATATATTAAGCCTACTAAACCAGTAGGAATTTGCATTGCTAAACCCGTGCCGATAAAAGCCGTTTCGTTAGGATTAACAACTACTTCTTCTTCAGCGCTATATAAATCTGCTCCGGCAGAAAATTCAGTGCCAAAAGTAGGCATACAAGCGTTTTGATTTAATTTTTTAAACTTAATTTGTAATTTTGACATAATCTTATAAGTCGTAAAGTACGACTTCTCCTTTTTCTAAACTTTTTTTAACGTCGATTATTCTTTGATTTTTAGAGCCTTTGAATAAAAGCGTAATATCTTTTAATTCTTCAACGAACTTGCCGTCAACTAAAACGTCGATACAGTTTAACATTTCAAGAGTGTATTTAGTTTTAGCACG
>JAZOUX010000026.1:0-11416 GCA_045658325.1 Christensenellaceae bacterium
GTTGATTTCAAAACTGATAATCTTAGGTGCATATTTAGAAAGTTCTGGTTGAACTTCAGGGATACATTCAAGCATTTTGTTTAAGATATGTTGTCTACCTTCGTTTGCTTGAGAGATTGCTTGACGTAAAATTGCTTCGTCGATACCTTTAATCTTGATATCCATTTGGATAGCAGTGATACCTTTAGTAGTACCAGCAACCTTAAAGTCCATATCGCCAAGGAAGTCTTCTAAGCCTTGAATATCGCTCATTACAGATACTTTACCAGATTCAACGTCTTTAATAAGACCCATAGCGATACCTGCAACAGGACGTTTAATAGGAACACCTGCGTCCATAAGTGCCATTGTAGAACCACAAACTGAACCTTGTGAAGTTGAACCGTTTGAAGATAAAACTTCAGATACAAGACGGATTGCGTAAGGGAACTCATCTTCACTTGGGAAAACAGGTTCTAATGATCTTTCTGCTAAAGCACCGTGTCCGATTTCTCTTCTTCCTGGGCTCTTTAATCCCCTTGCTTCTCCACTAGCATAACCTGGCATGTTGTAGTGGTGCATATATCTTTTTGAAGTTTCTCCATCAACGCCTTCTAATTTTTGAACTTCTGAAATAGTACCTAAAGTACAAGTTGTCATAACTTGAGTTTGACCTCTTGTGAATACACCGCTACCGTGAACTCTTGGTAAAATACCGTGCTCACACCAAATAGGTCTGATTTCAGTAAGGCTTCTACCGTCTGGTCTAACACCGTCGTTAGTGATTTTAGCCCTTACCTTTTCTTTTGTAATATAGTAAAGTGAATCAATAATTTCCCTAGACATATCTGGGTAAATATCAGCAAAATGCTCAAGACAGTCTCTTTCAACTTCGTCTTGACGTGATTGACGCTCTTCCCTATCGAAAGTATCTAATGCGTAATCGAGTTTTGCACCAGCGTATGCCCTAACGTCGTTATCAAGGTCTTGTGGAACGTGATATAAATCCATTTCAAGTTTCTTTTTACCACATTCAGCAACGATACCTTCGATAAATTCGCATTGACGCTTAATTTCTTCGTGACCAAACAAAATTGCTTTAATCATTTGTTCGTCTTCAATTTCTTTTGCGCCTGCTTCAACCATCATAATAGCGTCTTTAGTACCTGAAAGGTATAAACTTAAATCAGACTTTTCTTTTTGGGCTAAGTTAGGGTTAATAACGTATTCACCGTCAACCATACCAACTAAAACCGAACCCGTAGGACCTTGCCATGGAATATCTGAAATTGCTAACGCTACCGACGAACCAAGCATTGCAAGTGGTTCTGGCATAATATCAGGTTCAACTGAAAGTGCCGTAGCAATAACCGTTACGTCGTTAAATATACCCTTAGGGAAAAGTGGCCTAATAGGTCTATCAATTAAACGAGAAACTAATATTGCTTTATCGCTTGCCCTACCTTCTCTCTTCTTAAAACCGCCTGGAATTTTACCAACGGCGTACATTTTTTCTTCATAGTCAACGCTTAATGGAAAAAAGTCCATACCCTCACGGGCTTTTGGAGCCATCGTTACGTTAACCATAACTACCGTTTCACCACATCTAATAAAGCAAGAGCCGTTTGCTTGTTGAGCGTATTTACCAACTTCAACTTTAACTTCTCTGCCACCGATTTGTGTTGAAAAAACTTTAAAATTTTCTAACATACTAACTCTCCTTAATTCTATCTTTATAAGTTAAAGACCCCTTTCTTTAACTTGAACGTTACTCATTAAAAAAAGGGGCAATATTTCTACGCCCCTTTTAAAAATTACTTTCTTAAACCTAATTTAGCAATAAGAGCCCTGTAACCTTCGATATCTTTATTTTTAAGATAGTCTAAAAGTCCCTTTCTGCGTCCTACCATCTTCATAAGACCACGTCTAGAGTGGTTGTCGTGCTTGTTTAATTTAAGATGTTCGTTAAGGTGATTAATTCTTTCAGTTAAAAGTGCAACTTGCACTTCTACCGAACCAGTGTCACCTTCGTGTGTTTTGTAATTTTCAATAATTGATGTTTTTAATTCCTTTTCCATTTTATTATCCTCCTGTATGGAAATATTTGCTTTTAACCAAGTACAAGGACGAGTCCCCCATTGCCCTAGCCAAAAGTACTTAATTAATATAACATATATTTTTATAAAAAGCAAACGTTTATTAACGCTTTTTGCAAATTAAAAACCGTTATACAACATTTCTTTATTTTTTATAATAGTTTCTATCTTGTTTATATATGTTAAAACGTCTTTAGGCGCACCGTAACGCTCTATTCTATTATCTTTAATAAAGACTACTTTTGATACGGCGTTTGCCCCAAAAGCAATATTTGAAGACGTTTCTTCCATAACGTCGATATTGTAAATACACTCTTTACCCTTTTTGCTGTACCCCGTGTTTTCAAGATTGCCAGCCATATATTTTTGCCTATATAGGTAATAAGGATTATAACCGTTTTGTTTTAATGCGTTATGTGAAAAGTCTATCATTTTAGATATTTCGTTTTCGCTTAAACGCTTAACCTTTTCTTTTAAAACTGAGCCTTTTTTAAGACATAAAGTGTGTACGGTAATATTATCTGGGTTTAACGCTATGGCTTTGTTAATTGAGTTTTCAAAATCACTAAAAGTCTCGCTTGGTAACCCAGCAATAAAGTCCATATTTATGCTAAAACCAAAACTTTTAACTAATTCGTATTTTTCTAAAATATCATTAGCCGTGTGTTTTCTACCAATTATTTTAAGCGTGTCGTCTTTAAATGTTTGTGGGTTTACGCAAACTCTCGTTACGCCGTATTTTTTTAATATTTCTAATTTTTCTTTTGTTATAGCGTCTGGTCTGCCCGCTTCAACAGTAAATTCGTTAACCTTATTTATTATAGGTTTTAACGCAGTTAAAAGTCTTTCTAAATCATCGCAATCTAAACTGACCGGCGTACCACCACCAACGTAAAGCGAGCGTGGATTTTTTATTAATTTAAGCCCACCTTCTATTTCTTTTATTAGCGCAGTAACGTACGATTTTACCGTTTCTTGTTTAGTTATTTGTTGCGAAATAAACGAACAGTACAAGCATTTAGTTGGACAAAACGGAATACTAACGAAAACGTCGCTAAACTCTCCCTTTAAATCTATTATTCCCTTTTGTGTTTGCAATATATCTTTAACTAACGCAATTTTTTTAGGAGATACGGCAAAAACTTGCTCGAACTCTTTTTCAAAGTCGTCGCCTGCTTGATAAGCCATTTTAGTAGGTCTTATACCGGTAAGCGCTCCCCACTCTAAATTAACGGAATAATGTTCGCTTAATATTTTATAAAGACCTAGTTTTGAAAAGCGTTTTTCCATACGCTTTAAAATTAATTCGTCAGTACAAATAGCCGTATTTTCAAAATAATAATTCTTATTATTTAAAGTAAAGTAATTTTTAAAGGTTTTACCGTCGTTTTCTTCTTTGTGCAAAACGTCGATATCTTGCCCGTCACTAAATGCAAAAATCACTTCTTCTAAGTCTTTTTTATAATCTTCTCTATTAGTGTTAATCATAATATTTTATAGGATTATGCTCCCTTTCATACGACAGTTTAGTTCTATTACCATGCCCCGATAAAACGACGTAATCGCCGTCAAGTGAAAATAACTTTTTTATCGACTTAACTAACTCTTTTAAGTCCCCCGTAGGAAAATCAGTCCTTCCAAAACTACCATCGAAAAGGGTATCGCCAGTAATTAAATAGTTTTCAATAATAAACGAACAACTACCTTTAGTATGACCTGGCGTATCTATTACTTTAAAAGTTAATCCGTTAAAAGTAATATCTTCCCCACCTGAAAAACAAGTGCTAATTTCAAAAGACGCTACGCTTGACGAAAAGTAGTTTGATAAATTTAATTTATCGTCTTTTATGAAATCTTTTTCGTTTTTTGAAATATGAACGTTTACTCCCCTTTTATAAAACTCACTCACCCCACCTATATGGTCGAAATGCCCGTGAGTTAAGATAATATCGGTAATTTTAAAGTCGTATTTCAACTCGTTAAGCATTAAAAATTTAGCATCGCCACCCACGTCGAAAGCCACGGCTTTTTTGTTTTCTTCATTTACGAAAATATAGGTATTTACTGACATTTCGCCCGTTTGAAAGGTATATAATTTCATTAATTAGTGCTCCTAAATACGTCAAAAATACTTCTTTCTTTTTTCAAATCTCTAATAAGGTTGTCCAAATCTTCTTTTTTGTTTATTTTAAGGGTTGTATCAACTATTGACATATGATTTTTTACGTCAATTCTACCGTTAATTGCTAAAATAAAAATATTGTATCTTGAACAACCGTTAGATAAGTAGGCTAAAACGGTACTGTCTTCTTTAGCGTTAATTCTTAAACTTACCGTGTAACCTTCTAAACCGATTTTACCAGTCCACTCTGCTTCAATAAGCCTTGCTGGGTCTTCCCAGCGCATATTAGGACAGTCTTTTCTATGAACGGCAACGCCCCTGCCCCTTGAAACGAAACCTATAATTTCGTCTCCTGGAACGGGATTACAGCACCCAGCAAATCTAATAAGTAGACCGTCAACCCCCTTAATAGTAACGTCACCCGTAGAGTGAACTACTTTGGTTGCAATGCTTTGTGGATAATGTGAAACGTCAACCGGCGCTTCTTTTTTATAGTAATCAATAAGTTTACCTAAAACTTGGTTTACGGTAACTGCACCTATGCCCACGCCTGCATACATTTCGTCTACCGAGCCAAAACTTAATTTTTGCGAAAGTTTATCAAAGCCCGACTCAGTTAAAAGAGTTGAAAGGGAATAGCCTTTATTTTTGGCTTCCGATTCAAGCATTTGCTTGCCAAGTTTAACTTTATCTTCTTCGCTCATTTCTTTCTTAAAGAAAGATTTAATTTTTGCCCTTGCCCCGTTAGATTTTACTACTTTAAGCCAATCCCAAGAAGGACCTTTACTGCTGTTTGACGTTATTATTTCAACTATATCGCCAACTTGTAACGTCGTTGATAACGGAACTATTTTACCATTTACTTTTGCGCCTACGCATTTATTACCTATGTGAGTGTGTATTCTATACGCAAAGTCGATAGGCGTACTGTCTTTAACTAAACTTATAACTTCACCTTTTGGAGTAAATACTAAAAGTTCGCTATTGTAAACGTCGGTTTTTAACGATTCGATAAGTTCGCCCGAGTCTTTTAAACCACCTTGCCACTCTAAAACTTCCCTTATCCACGATAAGCGTTTATCAAAACTGTCAGCGTTTTCTTTATTCTCTTTATATTGCCAATGCGCTGCAATACCAAATTCAGCCGTCGTATTCATTTCGTACGTTCTAATTTGTATTTCAAAAATTTGACCGAAACTAGTAACAACCGTCGTGTGTAAACTTTGGTACATATTTTCTTTAGGCATAGCGATATAATCTTTAATTCTACCCGGCATTGGCGACCAGCGTTTATGAATTTTACCTAAAAGTTCGTAACACTCGTCAACGGTATTTACAAGTACCCTAACGGCTGTTAAATCGTAAATTTGGTCAAGCGGTTTATTACGCTTTTTCATTTTACGGTAAATACTATAAAAATGCTTAGACCTACCGAAAACCTCGCCTATAACGTTACTTTCTTTTAAAATCTCTTTTAACGCATCAACGGCTTTTTGAACGAAAGCACGCCTTTCTTCAATTTTTACGTTAATGTTCAAGGCTAAATATTCATACGCTTCGGGGTCGATATATTTTAAACATAAGTCTTCAAGTTCACATTTTAACGAAGATATACCAAGCCTACCAGCAAGTGGAGCAAAAATTTCAAGCGTTTCGTTTGCAATTTTAAGTTGCCTTTCGTGTGATAAAAAGTTTAAACTACGCATATTGTGAAGTCTATCGGCAAGTTTGATAATTATAACCCTAATATCTTTCGCCATAGATACGAAAATCTTTTTAAAGTTTTCGGCTTGTTCTTCTTTTTTTGACTTGAATTCAATTTTTTCAAGTTTAGTAACGCCTTCTACGAGTTCTAAAATTTCGGCGTTAAATTCCCTTTTAATATCGTCGTCAGAAACGGGCGTATCTTCTAAAACGTCGTGCAAAAAGGCAGCGCTTATAGTGTTAGCGTCCATTTTTAAATCTATTAAAATTTTTGCAACGTTGACGGGGTGAGTAAAATAGTCTTCACCCGAAGCCCTTTTTTGATTAGCGTGCGCTTCTTTTGCAAAGTAATATGCTTTGCATATTAATTCGGCTTCTTCTTTAGAATATATTTTTTCAACGCTATTTAGTACGCTTTTGTCGAATTGGTCCATATATTTCCTTTAATTACTAAACTTTTTAAATATTTTTGACGTTGATAAGTCTTTTTTTACGCTATTATCAACGTATAAAATTTGTCCTTTCGCTTTAAAAATTCCTAATTCTTTAAAACTTTCAATAGCAAAAACTATTTGTTCAAGCGAATACTCGCCCTTTATTTTATAGTAAACGTTTTGGGTAGTTAGCGTAACGCCTAAATTAATTAAATTTATTACTTGTTTATAAACGTTTACTAAAATATCTCTACTTAAAATCGTTTGATAACTTTTTAACGTATCGTTTAATACGTTAGTTACGCCACGCAGTTTTGGCAATATAAACGGTTGGTCTAAGAATATAACTTTCTTATATAAAAAGGCTTCTTCATCGGTTACGCCACCCACCTTTACAACCGTTTTGCCACCTAAATTTATTACTGTATTTGCAGTTATAATAAAGTTTTCTAAATTAAAATATTTAAGATTATTTTCATTATTTATGCAAATTAACGTATCATATCCGTACGGGTCTACGTCTTCTAAGTCTTTTATAGTAAACTTAACGTAATCACCGCTAATATCGGTTGATAAAATATCTAAGCACGATTTTAAAATACAACTTACGCTTAACTCGTCACTTAACGAAAAATCTTCTTCAATACACTTTACAATACCCGTTAAACTATCTTTTTGCATATAAGTCGAAACCGAGCATTCAAAAACGATATTCTTTTTACTTTTACAAGTGAGTAAATCTAAGTTTTTATCGCCGTTAAAATATAATAAGTCTAATTTATCTAAACAAATTTTTAAATGTGGAGAATCAACTTTTAACCTTTTAACAATAACATCGGTTACGTTGACTGCGAATAAAGGTTTTTCATTGCCTAAGCCGTAAGGCTCTAAAAGTGATAATTCTTTTGCAAATTTAACGGTTAACTCGTCTACGCCAACGGCTTCAACTTCAACTTTTTTATTAAAAATTTCTTTGCTTATATTTTTTGAAACGTATTCTTTAAGTTTTAAAGTAAACGGCTGGATATTTTCTAGTTTAATTTTAACGCCCGCCGCTTGCGAGTGACCACCAAATTCTTCTAAAAATTCTTTGGCGTACGTTAAGCCTTCAAAAATATTTATACCTTCTATCGACCTTGCCGAGCCGTGATAACTATCACCACTTTTAGATAAGATAATACAAGGTAAATTATATTCTTCAGCAAGTTTTGCGCTTATTATGCCTAATAAACCTTGCTTCCAATTTTCGTTATGTAAAACTATAACTTTACTAGGACTACCTTGCTTTAAAATTAAGGCTTTTGCTTCTTTATATAATTCGTTGCAACCGTCTTGACGTAAAGTATTATACTCGACTAATTGTTTTGCTAAAAGTTCAATTTCTTCGTCGTTATTAGATATAAAAAATCTTAAAGCCGAGTAGGCATCGTTCATACGCCCCGCAGCATTTATTTTTGGAGCAATAGAATAAGCAATATTCCCAGCAGTTACTTCTTTAAGTTGACTTTCGTTAACTAGTGCTTGCACGGCTTTTTGACATTTGCCGTTTTTTATTAATTTTAACCCTTCTGCAACTATCGCCCTATTTTCGCTAGTTAAAGGCATACTGTCGGCAATCGTTGCGACGGCTACTAAGTCTAAAAATTCGTCAGCCCTTTCGCCTATTAAAGCGTAAGCAAGTTTATACGCTACGCCACAACCACAAAGCCCCGAAAACGGATATTCTTGCCCAGCAAGTTTGCTGTTCACGATAATGCAAGACGGCAAAATTTCAGGAATTTCGTGATGGTCGGTAACTATTACGTCAACGCCTAAATCTTGAATATACTCAACTTCTTTATATGCGCTTATACCACAGTCAACCGTAATAATTAAGTCTGGAAAATATTCATTTATAACTTGGTCGATAACTTCTTCAGTTAATCCGTAGCCGTTGTCCCTTTCAGGAACGATAGTATAAGCCTTTATACCGTAAATAAGTAAAGCCTTGTATAAAAGTGAAGTCGCACAAATACCGTCGGCATCGTAGTCACCGAAAATAACTACAACTTCGTCGTTTTGCTTTGCCTTAATAATTCTTTCAACGGCTTTATCCATACCGCTTAATAAAAAAGGATTATTAAACAACTTTTTAGACGGATATATAAAATCGTTTAACTCGTCTAAAGTTTTTATTCCCCTTTCGTATAAAAGAGTTACCGTTTCAAAAGACAATCTGCTTCTATTAGATAAATCTTGTATTAAGTTTTTTTCATAATTAGTTAACGCTTGTTTTTTAACTATCATATAACCCTTTTATAAGCATAATCGGGCGAAAATACGATTTTCGCCCGAAAAAGTTTTTAATTGTTTTTATTGCGATTATCGATATTTTATCGTATTACGCTTTTTTCTTTTTGCTTTTTAAAAATGCACCGAATTTCTTTAAGCATACCCAAATTGAAGCCGAAAGGAATACCGAAGAATAGAAACCAGCAAGTAAACCAAATACTATTGGGAGTACGAATTCTAACATACTAAATACGCCCATAATCGAGCAAACTACTGCTAAAGCGATAACCGTAGCAAGTGTAGTTACAGTCGTTAAAATAGACCTTGAAAGCGTGTTAGTAACCGCCATGTTTGCTATTTCAGTTGCAGTTGCCTTTTCCATTGACGGCATCTTTTTAATTTCGCGTATTCTATCGAAGATAACGATAGTTGCGTTTATTGAGTAACCTACAACCGTAATAATTGCAGCAATAAAAGTCGTGTTTATTTGAACTTGGAAGATAGTAACCAAACTGAACATTACGAGTACGTCGTGTAAAAGTGCTAAAACTGCGGCAATACCCGACGTTAACGTGAACCTTAAAGCAATGTAAATTAATATTGCAACTACTGCAACTGCTGTTGCCCAAATTGCGTTAATAAGTAAATTTTGTGCCGTTGAAGCGTTTACTATTCTTGTGGCAAAACTGTCGCTATCTAATTCAAAACTGCTATACTCTGCATTTACGGCAGTCATAATTTTGTGTTTTAAACTTTCAGTATCGTTATCGTCAACACCGTTAATTTTATCTAAAAATTCTTGTTGCAATTCTTCATTAGAAGCATCAATTTCTTTACCGTCGTATTTATATTCTATACCGATTTCAACCGACGTACCACTTGCGTCGTTCGCCCAACGAACTGAACCAATTTCAAACTTGTTGTCTTTAATAGTATTTTCAACTAAAGCGTAAACTTGGTCTTGTTGTTCTTTACTGTCAAATTCGCCAAAACTTACCGTTAATTGAGCACCACCTGAAAAGTCAAGACCAACGTTCATACCAATAGTACAAATTAAAATTATACCCGTTAAGATAATTGCTAACGCTATAGGAAGGAAGATTTTGAATTTTTCTACAATTTTTAAAATTTTAGATTTCATCTACTTGTTCCCCCTTTTTTAAATTTAAGAAAGCCGGTTTTTTATCTTCTTCAATTATAGGCATAAACAAGTTAATTAACCAACGAGTTATTACTATTGCCGTAAACATTGAAAGAACAATACCAATAAGTAACGTTATAGAGAAACCTTTGATAGTACCTGGGCAAAGTATTAAAAGTATAATTGCCGCAATTACGGTTGTAATGTTACTATCGAAAATAGTCCAAAACGCTCTACCAAAACCTGCTTTAATCGCTGCTGTAACCGTTTTGCCCGTAGCGTATTCTTCACGAATTCTTTCAAATATAATTACGTTAGCGTCAACAGCCATACCTATTGAAAGAATAATACCCGCTATACCTGGGAGTGTTAATTGTACCCAAGGAACGAGTGCTAAAAGCAATACGAGTAAAAGCGTATAAATTACTAACACGATAGAAGCGATAAGACCTAAACCTTTATACCTTAACACCATTATTAAGCAAACGATAAGTAAACCGATAGCCCCAGCAATAAGCGTTGCTATGAGAGCATTTTCACCAAGCGTTGCACTTATGTTGTTTGCTTCGCCTACCGAGAATTTTAAAGTAGTTTTACCAGCGTTAATAACGGCTGCAATATTTTCAGCTTCTTCTTGTGAAGATAAACCTGTAATTTGAGCGTTAGCACTTGTAATTTGTTCGTTTACAGTTGGGTAAGAAATAAGTTCTTCTCCAAGGTAAATGTACATTGGCTTGCCTGTTAATTCTTTAGTTGCTTGTGAAAACTTCTCAATACCAGACGGATAGAATTCTAAGTGAACAACGTAACCACCCGTTTCGTTATCAATACCAGCAACTGCCCTTTTAATATCAGAACCCGTTAAAAGTGGCGTGTCGTTAGGATTTTCAGTTCCCGTAAAGTTAAGACCACCCGAATAACCTATTAATTGCTTAACCGTATCGTAATCGTCTACTTCTGGAATTTCAATACGAATTTCCCTTCCGTCACCAATACCTTGAACGGTAATAGTTGCTTCAGTATAGCCCCTATTGTCAAGACGGGTTTGAATAACTTCAACGGCCTTTTCAAAAATATCGCCCGTTTCTTCATCGTTACCGTCTGCTTCAGGAGTTACTACAACGTAATAACCACCTTTAAGGTCAATACCTAAACCTATCGTACTTGCAATAGAATTGTACTTTAACGTTCCATTTTCAATAAAAGATGGAAGTGGGAACGAAGCAAATTCCATAACAGCCAAAATAACCATTATTACCGCTGTTATTACAAGTGTAACTATTGATTTCCTTTTAGTCATTATATCCTCGCTTTTTGATAGTGTGCTTAAAAAATAAAACACTACCCCTTTATACTTATATATACTTGATTATTATACAATGCAAACGGCAATTTAGTCAATAAGATTTTTGCCCTTTTATTATTATTTTTTATTTTTTATTGTATATTAATACAATATAAGTGACTAAACGACTAAAAAAAATCAAAGACGTTAAAAAGTGTGTGTTCCATAGGGATTTAAAATCTAACTGTCGATAGGCAAATATAACTAGTGCGCCAGTAATAATATCTTTTACTGACGCACTAATTTTCGCTATTTTTTATTTTTTTGCGTTTACGCTAATTATACCAGACAGTCCACCAACGGTTATTCCTAGCAATATTTCCC
>JAZOUX010000027.1:0-32379 GCA_045658325.1 Christensenellaceae bacterium
AAATCTCCTTTTACACATATATTTTTTATACTTTGTATACGTTTATTATACCACTATTACATATAGTGTCAAGACTTTTTTAAATTTTCTTCACGATATTGCTTTAACGATTTTACTTGACTAATAAATATAATGGTAATATAATGTATATATATTTTTATGGTTATAGGAGTTTTTCTATGGGTGAATTTTTTGCGCGTATTTGGAGACTACTTAAAACGGTTTTGATTTCCTTACCCGTTTTGATAGTTATATTTATTATTCAAAACATATTTGGCGACAACGATTCGTTTATATTTTCTACTCTTTGCGTTGGCTTCAGTGTAAGTTTAGCGATTGCCGTTTTAAACTGGTTTACTTGCGACTTATTAAACGTTGAGTTTTTAGACAACGTAATTGGTAAAATAATTAAAATAGCCTTTTACTGCGTTCAATTGTTAGTTGCTATTTTAATACAAGTTTCTTTCGTTTCAACGGGAATAAGTAGTGATTATACTTTATTTAACGGTAACGAGTTTAACGACGTTTTAATTTTAGCGACGGTATTAACTCCTTTCGCTTCGTTATTCTTAGGTTACAAGGCTTCCCTTGACGAAGACTTTACTGCCGAACAACATTGGCTTACCGTTCCTTACAGTATAGGCGCTGGTGTCGTATTAGGAATTGCGTTTTCAATTATATTTAGCATACTTCCTTTCTTGCAAGGTCAAATAGGTTGGCTTTTACCTGTTCTTTCAGTTGGCGCACTCGTAGTAATTATGATTATTTGCAAAAGCATGCCGTTTATTGAATTTGACTATTACAGTTATAGACCAAGTAGAAGAACGTATTCTGGCGGTAGCTCTTACTCTGGTTCAAGAAAAAGCGTAGCCGATAAAACTGCCGAAAAAGACTGGTGGAATAAATATAGATAAACAAATATTGACAAATTAAAATGCACCTTTAATTAGGTGCATTTTTTATTTTATAATTATTCTTCACGCAAAACAACTATGCGTTTTTATATAGTAGATTTAATTTATATATTACGATAATTTTAACTAGCCTTTTGTTTTTAAAAGTTTTTATACCGGGTCGTTATCTCTTAACTTTAATACTAGTGGAAGAATTATTCCACCTATTAAATTGCCTAGTACGGTAAGTGATATATAACCTATCACCTTCCACGAAAATTCACCAAAGCAGTAAAAGTAAAACATATTTGCTATAGAGTGATCAAACCCACAAAATACGAAAACTATTATTGGAAACATTACGCCTACGTTTGCGCTTAATCCTTTTTTATGCGAGTGGTCTACGCTAAGCACAGACAAGGTTATTAATACCCCACATAAAATGCCCGAAGAAAGTGCCGAAAACGCCCAATTATCAAGAGCAAGTTTGTTGCCAATTAGCGTACTGCCAGCCAAAACAATTTGTTCTGCAAAAAAAGTTTGACTAACTAAAACGTAAACGATAAACACGCCTACAAAGTTACCAAGCAAGCAAACGGGAAGTTGCCAATACGACTTAGGACTTGTGTGTGGAATTTTTGGAATAAGCCCCGTAAATAATTTCATTTCAAAAGCAAGAATAACGAACATACCAAGCGAAAAAAGTAACGCACCTACGATACGCCCGCCGTCATTACTTAAAGCAGTTGCCGTGAGCGACGAAGTAGCGCAAATGCCTATCATTGCACCCGATAATAGCGTCATAAGTAAAAAGTGTATAAAGTCGTTAAAAGCACCACGATTAGATTTTTGTATCATATAATATCCTTTTTTATATATTGTAGCATAAATTTTTAAAACTTTCAAGACTGCACGTTAAAACAAAAACAGTTAGTTTTTACAGTTTTGGTTATAAGTTTTGTAAAGCGCGTCGGCTATTTTTTGCATTTTTTCTTTGTCAACTTTTATAATTTTTCTATCGTAAGTAACAAGACCGTTAGTTTCGTCTTCAACGTCTGACACTTGCGTTAAAATAGTAGCGCAAAGCCCCTTTTTAATTGACGGGATAACTTGATTATAATACAAGTTTTCAATAGCGTTCATAAAAGTTTGCTCGTTACAGTTTTTATAGCCGTAAGTTTTTGTTAAATTAAACGAGTGAGTTGGTATTTTATACGAATACCCACCAAATTCACTTAAAACAAGCGGTTTATTATTTTTCCTAATTAAATTTAACTCTTTAAAGTAAACGTGTTCGCTTTGAACGTCGCTTTCGCAATTATTAAACCAACCCGAAGCCGTGTCGTAAACCCTAGTTTTATCAAGTGGCTTTAACTCGTTATACACGTTCGTAGAGTCGAACTGCCCCCAACCTTCGTTGAAAATAGTGTAATAAACTACCGACGGCGAATTGTATAAAAGGTCAACGGTTTTTTTAGCCGTTTCTTTAAAAATTTTGCGCTGTTTTTCGCTGACTTTTACTAGTCTATTTTTCTTAAAGCCGATAGTAGGAAGCGCAGTATCGCATAAAAAACTGTACTTGCCGTTGTTAATAAAATCTTGAAATACCACCATACCGTATTTATCGCAGTAATAGTAGTAAAGCATAGGCTCGATTTTAATATGTTTTCTTAAAGTGTTAAAGCCTAAAGATTTCATATTCAAAATATCGCCTAAAAAACCTTGCTCGCTTGCCGGCAAAAATATTCCGTCTGGGTAATAGCCTTGGTCAAGCAAACCGTGAAAAAAATAAGGTTTGCCGTTTAAAAGTATCCCGTTTGATTTTTTACTATCAATTTCAACCGTTCTTAAAGCAAAATACGATGAGATTTTATCTTTGCCTGAAATTAATTCAAATTGATATAAATAAGGGTTTTCGGGAGTCCAATTAATAGGCTCGTCAATATTAATAGTAATTTCGTCTCCCACGAAATTATATTCTTTATTGCCATTTAAAATTACCGTTTTTTTATCTTCGCCACCTACCGTTTTGATAGTAACGCTATTTAAAGTTGGCGTTATTTTTATATCTTTAATATAGTTAGGCTCAACTTGTTCAATCCATACCGTTTGCCATATACCACTAACGGGCGTATACCACATACCACCCCTTTTTAAAGTTTGCTTGCCGTATGAATAATCAACGCTAGTATCGTCTAACACTTTTACCGAAATGGTATTTTCGCCGTCGACGATATAGTTGGTAATATTAAAAGTAAAAGGAATATACCCGTTGTCGTTTTCGCCTACTTTTTTACCGTTAATGTATACTTCACAAAACCTATCAACTGCACCAAAATGTATTAAATTAGTTAAGTTCGATTTGGTTATATTAAAAGTTCTTTCGTAAACTAAAACTTCACCTTTTTTAGTAACCCTTTTAACCGTAGATAGTTTACTTTCGGCGCAAAACGGAACTATAATTTCGCCGTCGTATAGCGTTGAATCTTGTTTTACGACTTTAAAATTCCATTTGCCGTTAAGGTTTATAAAACTATCCCTTTTAAGTTGTGGCCTAGGATATTCGTTAAAAGGAATTTCACCCACACTATAAGGTGTGTCTAAGTCGTTTATAATAAGTTTTTTGCTCATTTTTTCTCCTTATTTAAAAATATAACGATGAAAGGAAGGGCAATTAAAATTACTATTAAAGACGCTAAAAATATATTAGCGTTAGGCACGAATTTAGTAACGCCGTCTACGACGATTTTTTCGGCGTTAGATAAAACTAACTGACCTATATACGGACCGATTAATCCTGGAACTAATACTTGTGCAACTATCCTTACGCCTTGCAATCTTCCTGCCTTACCAACGGGCGTATTTGCCCTAATTTTTGCACCGAATACAGCCATACCTGAAAGATAACCACACATCATTAGAAGGGAGCCGATAAATACTAAAATTTTATCTTTAAAAATAAAAAGTAAAACGTAACCGAGTATTAACCATAAAAGAGAAAAGGCTGACGAAAAAGCAAAACCTTTTTTATCGTAAACTTTACCCCAAAACGCCGTTACTACCGAAGCAATTATAATGGCTGGTGCCATTATTAAAACGTAGTCGCTCATCTTTAACGAAACTTCGTAATAAATAATAAGGTACGGCATAAATATTTGAATTGAAATATTAAACAATATAAAGCCGATAAGCGTTAAATAAAGTTTGCCATTTTCTTTAATAGTAGACGGTAAAAAACCGTAAATAATGTTTGCAAAATAGTTTGACTTATCTTCTTTAATTTTAGGCTCTTTAATTATAAACAAACCTAAAACACCTATTAATAATACGGCTAAGCCTATGATAATAAAGATAGTAGTCCAACTTTCAACTTGCTTTAAATCAAAAGCCATAAACCCACCGAATACTACGAGTATTGCAACGAGTGGCATCATTGAGTTTAAGCCTTCAGCCATACCCCTATTTTCGTCACTAGTGCTATCGGTAAGCCAAGCGTTAAAAGCAGCGTCGTTTGCGCTTGAACCAAAAAAAGTCATAACGCAGTCCATTATAATAACTAAAGTTATACCAACCGATGCCGACGATACTGCCATAGGAAATATCGCATCTATTACGTCAATTCTTATTAATGAAAAAGATAATATTGAAATACCCCAAAGTATATAACCACCACATATAAACAACTTGCGCTTGCCCACTTTGTCTGAAAGCGCACCTATAAATATCGAAGTTAAGGTTGCAGATACTGCACTTAAAGCAACCATTAAAGATATATCTTTTTCGCTTGCGCCGAACACGTTGTAAATAAATACGTTAAAGTACATATTTTCAACTACCCACGCCACCTGACCTGCCAAACTAAAAATTACTAATGCAAGCCAAAAATTTTTTGATAACTTTTTACTATTTTCCATATAATTATAATTTCCGTATTTTTAAATTTTATTTTACTTCAATTTCGGCTACCGTATAATAACCGTCTTCACACTCTAAGTCGTTAGCAAAATAAATGGTTGGCGTAGGAAATTCACCTATTAAACCTACTTGTATTTTGTATTTACCCTTTTCAATATCGCTAGGAAGGGTAATAGGCAAATCTTCAAGCGTATCGCCTGGAAGCCATTTAGTTATATCAATTTCAGTATTATAAACCTTTTCAAAATTTTCGCCTTTTAATCTTACCGTGAAAGGATGTCTATTATAAATCGGGGCAACGCCTACGTTATCAATAACTATTTTACAGTCTAATTCGTCACCTGCACTCGCTTGATTAGGAAAGAAAAAACTTGTTATAAAAAATCTATAACCCATACGGTTTATTAAACGTTGTACCTTTTCACGCCATTTGTGTGGTATAGTTGACGATTTGTTGTTAAAAGTGCTTAAATGCAATTTTAAAGCGTTATCAATAATAAAATCAATATTGCCAAAATTATTTTTATCCCACTCGCTCATATACCACCACGCTTCAATTGAAACGGGCGCAACTTGCCATAAGTTTTTAATGTTTTTAGTAAGCCGTGGGTAATGCCATTGCATTTGGTTAGGATTACCAAAACCATCTGCTCGAAGCCCTATTGGCTTTTTACTTTTAGCGTTTATTTGAAGCGTTAATTCGGGTGCGCAAACTTGACCTAAAACGTGAGTGTTTTTAAAGCAAGTTGCGTAAACGTCCATTAAATTTTCAATTTCTTCTTTTGAAGCCGTTTCGTAGCCGTGACCTTCACCCCACGCTCCGTATAAAGAAACGTCAACGCCGTATAAAATAGGGTTGCTATCAAACTTTTCGGCAAAAACTTTTACAGCCTTTGCAAAAAGTTTAATAAAAAGTGGGTCGCTAGGAGATTCTTTAATTCGCTTTTCGTCAGGTCTTTCTGGACAAGGAATTAACTCTTTAAGCCAATCGGGAACGTCTTCGCACGCCCTAGTCGTGTGTGGCATTATTCTTATTATTAAATGTTGTTTATGCTCTTTTGCTAAGTCGAATATTTCTTCAAACATTTTAAAATTATATTCGCCTTGCTTTGGCTCAAAATCTCGCCAACAAGTTCTAATGTAGGCAAGTTCGGTGTCTGGGTGCCACCCCTCGCTTAAACCTTCTTGTGGTACGTCTAGACTTAAAGGATAACGTTCTTTATAAATTCCTTGAACGCTATTTGAAAACAATTTACCCCCCCTAAAATGATTGAACGACATAAATCCCCTATACGGGTTTTTGAGTTCTTTATTCGACGGGGTAAAACATTTTAATATTAACGGCCTTAGTTTCATATTAGTCTCCTATGAATATTCATATTCATAAAAATTATACCCTTTAAAACGAACGGTGTCAAGACTAAACTTAAATAATTTGACGGCATTTTTTTGTATTGACAAACACGTTTTTATATGTTAATATGAAAAATATGTTGTAATTGCAACAAAATAGGTAGTTTATGAAATACTCAAATTGTCCGTTATTTAAAAATTTAAACGAAAAAGAAATTAAGGCGTTGCTTTTCTGCTTTAAAGCGAAAGAGTACAAATTTTTACAAGGTGAAGAAATTTGCTCTTTTAACAGTAAAAAAGGTGTTTTAGGCATAGTGCTTCAAGGCAAGGCTTTTGTAAAAAAACTTGATTTTAACGGTAACTACTTTATTTTGGAAAACTTAAACTCTTTTGATATTTTTAGCGACCAAATTTCGTACGTTACTACCGACGTTAACTATATTAGCGTTTACGCTACTAGCGACGTTACCGTTTTAATGTTCGACTTTGCCGAAGTTTTTAAAAGATGTTCAAAAGCGTGTAAACACCACTCTACTTTAGTTGAAAATTTAATGCAAATAGTTATTGAAAAAACTAAAACGCTATCGCAACGAATTGAATTGCTTTCAAATAAAACTATTAAAGACAAGTTTTTAGGTTATTGCAATTTGATGCTTAAAAATAATAGATATAAAAAAGACGCTAACTCTTTTGAACTTTCAATGTCGTACACTTCTCTTGCAGAATATTTATGCGTTGACCGTTCTGCTTTAATGCGTGAAATTAAAAAACTTAACGACCAAAAAATTATAAAAACCGATAAAAAAACTATTACGGTTTTGCAAAGTGAGTATATTTAATTAATAATTAAACATACTTAAGGTATGATATTTTTACGAAAAACGAATAACGTTAAAATTTTATTAATCTTAGTCGCAACTTTTTTTGCGACTTTTTGTTTTTCAGTAAACACGGCTACGGCTAACGCCCCCGTTTTGACGATTACTGCGTTTAATCAAAAATATTACTTTTACGAAAACGAAACTACCGTTTATAGCGGAAAGCGTTATTTAAACGGCGTTGACGGTATAATTGAAAAAATATATTTAGACACTATAATTACGCCTACTAATTCTATCATAAATTTTAACCCGTCTAATTTTGACAACCCTTTTACCATTACCAATCATATTGACGGCGCTTGTATTGATAAATCCCTTTTAAAAAACCAAATCGATTTAGCCTTAAACGGCAATATAAATTCGGTTATTTGTAAAAAAATCACCCTTAAAGCCGACGTAACGAAAAAAACTAACTTAAATTTAATAAATTTAAGGGGCGAGTTTTCAACTAATTACTCTAATTCTACAAGCGAAAGAAAGCACAATATCTTTTTAGCAAGCAAAAGCATAAACGGCGTAGTTTTAAGCCCAAATCAAACCTTTTCGTTTAACAAAATAGTTGGCGAAAGAAATGAAAAATCAGGTTACAAAACTGCTAAAATTATTTTAAACGGCGAATACGTCGACGGCGTTGGTGGTGGCGTATGCCAAGTTTCAACTACGCTATATAACGCCGTATTACTAGCGCATTTAAAAGTAACTGAAAAACACGCTCACTCGCTTATGGTTAGTTACGTTGAGCCGTCTTTCGATGCTATGGTCAGCGGTAATAATTTAGATTTAAAGTTTTCTAACGATACGTTTAGCCCTATCTATATTACGGCAAAAGCCAACGGCAACACGCTGACCTTTCGCATTTACGGGCAACAAAACCCTTATAAAATAAAGCGAATAAGTTTAGTTACCGAAAACGTCTTGCCCCCACCTTGCGAATACGAAGTTAGCGATACGCTTTTTGTTGGCGAACAATGCGTTTTGCAAAACGAAAAACAAGGAGTAAAAAGCCAAGGCTATTTGCAGTATTATAAAAACGATAAAATGGTAAACGAAATTTTTATAAGAAAAGATTATTATAAACCTATAACCGCCAAAATTTTGATAGGAAGCAAAGAAAGAAACAAAACGGACAGCGAAAGTTAAAAACAAGTTGACAAAATCACCCTTTTAAGTTAAAATGACGTTATGGAAAAAAATTATTACCCTAATATTGAATACAACAAAAGCAAAAAAAGGTCTGGCCTTATATTTTCGGTATTACTTTTTGTATTAATGGCTGGGCCTACGTCGGTTTTTATGGCAACTAAGCAATATGAATTTGCTTCGTTTTTCGCTGTGTTTTTATTATTGCCGTTTATTTTAATACCGTCAATACTTAAAAATTACCCGACTAAAAATAAGCCTATTATCGTTATTAAAGATAAAGAAATGTTTATTGATAAAGTAAACGCAAAATATAAAGATATTACTTTAATAATGGTAACTATTGAACTTCCCGCAAGCAAACGGGACAGTGAAAACGACGCTCTTTTAGAAAAGGTTAAAACTGAAAAGCCTGAAAATATTTACTGTGGCAATTTAGACGTTATGTGGAAAGACGCTAAAGGTAAAAAAAGAGTTTTATATTCACATATTGATAACGTTATTGACGCACTTGAAACACTTTTATCTCTTGGCAATAAACATTACGAAATAACCTACACTATTAGAAAAAAGTCAGTTAAATGTGAATACGATATTCGCAAACACCAAGCCGTTGAAAAAGAAAAGTCTTTACAGTCGACTTCTATAAAGGATAGAAAAAAGCAACTTATTTAAGGCTTTAAAATTTACTTATGAAAATCACTAAATTAAAACTAAAAAAATTAAATAACACCCGTGATTTAGGTGGAATTTGTACGATGGACGGAAAAGTTATAAAAAAGGGCCGTCTTTTCCGTAGTGGCAAATTTAAAAATTTACCTAAGTCGACAAAGCAAATTTTAGAAAGTTTTAATTTAGACGTAGTTATTGATTTAAGAACTCCCGTTGAAGTTAAAAGCGGTCCCGATACAATTATAAACGGCGTTAAGTATTTACACCTTCCGCTTCCTTGTACTGCAACCGAAACCCTTTACGAAGGTAAAAGTATGCGTCTTGTCTATATGCAAGAAGCAAAGCGTATAAATAGCGAGTTCAAAAATGCCGACGAGTATATGATTGAAATGTACCGTCAACTTATTACTAGCGAATATTCAATAGCAACTTTAAAACAAATAATGGCGTGCTTTTTAAAGTACGACCGTATTTTATGGCATTGTGCCGGTGGCAAAGATAGAACGGGGCTTGTTGCAATATTATTAGAAAGTCTTTTAGGCGTTAGTGAAGACGTTATTATTAAAGATTATGTAATTTCAACCAAATTTCGCGTAAAGAAAAATACTCTTAATAAGGTCGGCTTATTTATCGCGCCGTTATCTAAAGCGTTTAAAAACATTTTAGTTAATATGATGACGGCTAAGCCTATTTACGTTAATTTTATGTTAGACTTTTTTAAAAAAGAGTACGGCTCGGTAGTCGATTACTGTAAAAAAGTTCTTTTAATAACCGATAAAGATATTGAAACTTTAAAAAGTAAATTTCTTGAATAATAATTGACTTTTTAAAAGTAATTTGTTATAATCTTTTTAATCGAATAAGGCAATGATAGGAAAGAGTAAGTTATTTAGTCTTTTACAGAGAGAAAGGTGACGGTGCAAGCCTTTTATAGACGGGTAATTGAAAACCACTCCTTAGCCGTAGTTAAAAACTACCGTATATCTGCGTTAAAGATAAAGCGTTTGCTTGATTTATAAATCAGGGTGGAACAGCGTGAATAACGCCCTTGACGGTTTTTGCCGTTAAGGGCTTTTATATTTTATTGGAGGCTACTATGAAGGCAATTTATAATAACGGTGAAGTAAAAGAGTGTTTAGTTACTGACGAATTACATATAATTCGCCACACTTGTGCGCACGTTTTAGCGCAAGCAGTTAAAAGGGTGTTCCCTCAAGCAATTTTTGCTTACGGCCCCGCTAACGATAAAGGCTTCTACTACGACGTAGACCTTGGTGAAATTAAAATTACCGACGAAGACTTAGTGAAAATTGAAAATGAAATGAAAAAAATAGTCAAAGAAAATTTGCCTATTAAAACTTTTTCGCTTTCACGTCAAGACGCTATTAATCTTATGAAGGAAAGGGGCGAAATTTACAAGGTTGAACACATTGACGACCTTGATGAAAACGCCGTAATCACCTTCTACCAACAAGGCGAATATATAGATATGTGCGTTGGTCCACACTTAACGTACACTAAACAAATTAAAGCCTTTAAATTAATGGGCATTTCTGGCGCTTATTGGAAAAACGATAGCAATAACAAAATGCTTACGAGAATAAAAGGTATTGCCTTTAAAACTACTGAAGAACTTGAAAACTACCTTAAACTTTTAGAAGAAGCCGAAAGGCGTGACCATCGTCGTATTGGTAAAGAAATGGGCTTATTTATGCTTTGTGACGAAGCACCTGGCTTTCCTTTCTTTTTACCAAACGGTATGGCAATTAAAAACGCACTTATCGACTATTGGCGTTCTATACACTATCGCGACGGCTACGTTGAAGTAACTACCCCTATCATTATGAATAGAAAGTTATGGGAAACTAGCGGTCACTGGGACCACTATAAAGATAATATGTACTCAACTATTATCGACGAAGAAACTTATTGCGTAAAACCAATGTCTTGTCCTGGTGGCGTTATGGTTTACAGAAGCCGTCCACACAGTTATAGAGATTTACCGTTAAGGGTTGGTGAATTCGGTATTGTTCACCGTCACGAATTAAAAGGCGCGTTACACGGTTTATTTAGGGTTCGTTGCTTTACTCAAGACGACGCTCATATATTTATGAGAAAGGAACAAATCACTGATGAAATTTTAAACGTTGCTAACCTTATTAACGAAGTTTACACTAAGTTCGGCTTTAAATATAATATTGAATTATCTACTCGCCCAGAAAATAGTATGGGTAGCGACGAAGATTGGGAAAGTGCAACTAACGGTCTTATCACAGCGTTAAACAAACTTAACGTTCCTTACACAATTAACGAAGGCGACGGTGCTTTCTACGGTCCTAAAATTGACTTCCACTTAGAAGACTGCTTAGGTAGAACTTGGCAATGTGGAACTATTCAACTTGACTTCCAAATGCCTATTAACTTCGGTTTAGAATACGTTGACGAAAACGGCGAAAAGCAAGTACCTATTATGGTTCACAGAGTATGCTTCGGCTCGATTGAAAGATTTATTGGTATTATCACCGAACACTTTGCAGGTAAATTCCCAGTATGGCTTGCTCCTAAACAAGCAAAAGTTTTACTCGTTTCAGAAAAATACGCCGACTACGGTAAAAAAGTTTATAACGCTTTAAAAGACGCTGGCGTTAGAGTTGAACTTGACGATAGAAATGAAAAAATCGGCTATATGATAAGAGAAGCGCAAGCCGTTGAAAGAGTTCCTTATATGCTTATAATCGGTCAAAAAGAAGTTGAAGAAAATATCGTATCAGTTAGAAATAGAGATACGCTTCAAACTGAAACTTACTCTTTAGACGAATTTATTGCAAAAATCACTAACGAAATTAAAGAAAGACTTTAATTTCAACAAGCAAAAAATGCCCTATTATTCAAATGCCAACGAATAATAGGGTTTTTTGTAAAAATTTAATTTTACTGCGTAAAATAATTGACTAAAAAAATAAAAACTATTATAATACTAAAAGTAGTTAAGGTTATTAATATTTGTTAATTTTTTGACAAACTTATAAAAAATAATAATTAGATATATTGTTGGAGGACACAAAAATGTCAAATGTAAAAGTTGCTATTAACGGTTTCGGCCGTATTGGTCGTCTTGCTTTCAGACAAATGTTTGATGCACAAGGTTACGAAGTTGTTGCTATTAACGACTTAACAAGCCCTAAAATGCTTGCTCATCTTCTTAAATACGATACGGCACAAGGTGGTTTTGCTGGTAAATACGGCGAAGGTAAACACACTGTATCTGCTACTGAAGATTCTATTATCGTTGACGGTAAAGAAATTAAAATTTACGCTGAAAAAGACGCCGTAAACTGCCCTTGGGGCGCTCTTGACGTAGACGTTGTTTTAGAATGTACCGGTTTCTACACTTCTAAAGATAAGTCTATGGCACACATCACTGCTGGTGCTAAAAAAGTAGTTATTTCTGCTCCTGCTGGTAACGATTTAAAGACAATCGTATTCAACGTAAACCACAAAACATTAACTAAAGAAGACGCTGTTATTTCTGCAGCATCTTGTACGACTAACTGCCTTGCTCCTATGGCTAAAGCACTTAACGATTACGCTCCTATTCAATCTGGTATTATGACTACGGTTCACGCTTATACCGGTGACCAAATGATTCTTGACGGTCCACAAAGAAAGGGTGATTTAAGAAGGTCTAGGGCTGGTGCTATGAACATCGTTCCTAACTCAACAGGTGCAGCAAAGGCTATCGGCCTTGTTATTCCTGAACTTAACGGCAAACTTATTGGTGCTGCTCAAAGAATACCTACTGCTACTGGTTCAACTACAATTTTAATCGCAGTAGTAAAAGGTAAAGACATTACCGTTGCTGGTATTAACGAAGCAATGAAAGCACAAGCAACTGAATCGTTTGGTTACAATGAAGATGAAATCGTTTCAAGCGACGTTATCGGTATGAAATTCGGCTCACTTTTCGATGCTACTCAAACTATGGTTTCTAAAATTGACGACGATACTTACCAAGTACAAGTTGTTTCTTGGTACGATAACGAAAATTCTTACACTTCACAAATGGTAAGAACTATTAAATACTTCGCTGAAATCTAATTTTAGCATATTAAAATCCCCACGCTATGTGGGGATTTTTTATTTACGCTGGTTAAATTATAATGCTTGTATTCTGCTTTTAAAAGATTTTAGTCAAGATTATTGTTTTAAACCTTTCTAACGGCAACAAATTACTAACACAACGATAAAATTAATCGTTTCAGCACTTAATAGGTTAAACTTTATTATCTATAAGTCCACCGTGTTCTAAACAGACTTGACTTTCTAGCCTTGACTTTCCTATGAAAAATACTGCAAGAGTATCCGGTCCGCTATGAACACCTATTACGGGGTCTATATAATTATAGACGAAGCCCTTTACCCTTACCCTTTTACTAATTAACTCGGCTAAAAATTTAGCGTCGTCAATACAGTCGCCGTGAGATATAAAAATCGTTTGTTCTTCGGGCGTGATTATATCTTTGCAAAGTTTGTCTGCAAGGGCTACGAGTGAACGCTTTCTTCCCATAACCTTGTTAATTGACACTAGTTTACCTTTTTCATCAACGTGCATTATAGGTTTTATGTCGGCAACCGTACCAAAAACGTAAGTAAATTTACTAATTCTTCCACCCGCTTTTAAATACCTAAGCGTTTTAACGGTAAAAAGACTGTTTATACTCATTTTAGTATTGTTTACGAAGGCATACACGTCTTCAATGCTTTTGCCTTCTTCTTTTTGCAAGCAAGCGTAGTAAACTAAAAGCCCTTCGCCTAGCGACGCTAAAAGCGAGTCGACTGCGTATCCCTTTCGTTTAGGATATTTTTTAGTTAAAATTTCTAACGCCTTTACTCCCATTGAATAGGTTGAACTTAATGCCGACGACATACCTATATATAAAATATCGTAACCGTCTTTTAAATCTTTTTCAAAAGACACGATAAAGTCTTCTATGTTGGCACACGCCGTTGTTAAATTGTCTTTTGCCCTTAAATACTCATAAAACTCTTTAATAGGTTCAATCGAGTCTTTATTAAAACTTTTTTTAATTTCGCCATTGTTTATATAAGATAATTCAACTATTCCTATATCGTACAATTTAATAATATCATTAGTTAGATTGCTTGAAGAGTCGGTATAAATTTTGTACATTGTTTTCGCTCCTTAATCTTTGATATTTTTATTATACCCCATTTTTTATAAAAGTTTGCTCTACCTAGCCTTTTTATTGCTATAATGAATTTTTATTTAAAGTAGACTAAAAATGAGAGTTCTACTCGCGGTAGAATTGACTTTTTTTGAATTTTGGTGTATACGCTTGCTTTTAAAAGGTTTTTTGTATATAATAGTTGCGTGATTTAGTTTTTTGCATAATATGTAAAGGGGTTTAATATGTCTTTTTTAGAAAAAGTAGGCTCGTTTTTTAAATATATATTCCTTTATTCGTACCCTGTATTGATAGCGTTTATATATTTAGGACTTTATTTGTTAGTTAAATACGATACTTTAGTGTTTATTCCTAACCACATAGGCGATTTATTTGAACAAATGTACTTAACTCATAGGTGGCAATCGTGGTTTGAGTATTTTTCAAATTGGGCTTTAGAACTTGCTGACACGAACTTTTTTATTGCCTTCTTTGGCTTTATTCCGTTTTTAGCAATCAACGTACTTTTGTTAGTTTTTGAAGCGTTGCTCGTATTAGTTACCGGTACTATTAACGTTATTTACGGTATAGTTTATACAATATTTGCAATAGTGTTTTACTTTAGTTTATTCGTTTTAGTTCCACCAGCAATAGCCGTTGGTAGCATTATACTAATGATTAAAAAACGAGTAGATGTCGAAGATGAAGTAGTGTTGCAAACCATTTTATGCGTATTAGGAACGATTTTAAGCGTTTTATTATGTATTATCTATTTCATAGCGTGTTGCTCGTTATAACTTTATAAAACAAAAGACAGACAATTAAAGTTGTCTGTCTTTTATTTTTTTATTTTGTTTTTAATCTCTTAACTGTTGGCTGTATAAAGTTTTATATCTTCCACCTAAGTCAAGTAATTCTTGGTGAGTGCCTTGTTCGGTTATTACACCGTTTTCAACTACTGCTATCGTGTTTGCGTTTTTAATTGTTGAAAGCCTATGCGCAACTACTATTGTCGTTCTACCTTTACAAAGTTCGTCAAGCGATTGTTGAATTAAAATTTCAGTTGTATTATCTAACGCGCTTGTCGCTTCGTCTAAAATAAGTATAGGCGGGTTCTTTAAGAAAACCCTTGCGATTGAAAGCCTTTGCTTTTGTCCGCCCGAAAGTTTAACACCACGCTCGCCTACGACCGTATCGTAGCCCTTTTCAAGCGTCATCACGTAATCGTGAATATTGGCGCGTTTTGCAGCGATTATAATTTCTTCTTCGGTAGCATCTGGCTTGCCGTATAAAATGTTATCTCTAATACTTGAATTAAAAAGGTATACGTCTTGCTGAACTATGCCTATATTTTTTCTTAAAGACTGCATCGTAATATCTTTAATGCTAATATCGTCTATTAAAATATCTCCCTTTTCAATTTTATAAAAGTTAGGTATTAAATGGCAAATGGTCGTTTTGCCACCACCACTAGAACCTACAAGTGCAAATATTTTACCTTTATCAACTTTAAAAGATAAATCGTTAAGAACGTCAGCCCCTGCGCTGTAAGAGTAGGTTACGTTTTTAAACTCTATTTTGCCTTGAACGTTTTCAATATCTTTAGCGTGTTCTCCGTCTTTTTCGATAGGCGTATCCATAATTTCAATAAAACGTTGAAAACCCGTAGTTCCGTTTTGGAACTGCTCCATAAACATTATAAGTTGACGAATTGGTGCTAAAAAGATATTTATTGATACGATAAATACCGAGTAATCGCCAAGTTCAATATGCCCCGCGTATAAAAATAAACCACCGGCAATTAAAACTACTACGTTAAACACTTCGGTAACGAAAGTTGAAGTCGAGTGAAAAAGCCCCATAAAATGATACATCTTTTTTCTAGCGTTAACAAACCTTTCGTTGCCTTGTTCAAATTTTTCTATCTCTTTTTTAGAGTTAGTGTACGCTTTTGTTACCCTTATACCCGAGATACTTCCTTCAAGCGAAGCGTTAATTTGCGCTACCGACTTTCTGCCTTCCATAAACGCGTTACGCATTTTATTGCGAACTAAAAAGGAAATGGTAAGCAAGAAAGGTACGCATAAAAATATAATTAAAGTAAGCGTAACGTTTATAGTGAGAAGATATATAAACGCGGCAATAAACGATATTGACGAAATTATTAACGTTTCTGGACCGTGATGTGCAAGTTCGCTTACGTCGTTTAAGTCGTTAGTCATACGAGACATTAGTTTGCCCGTTTCATGACTGTCGTAAAACGTGTAGGGCAATTTTTGAAGGTGCTTAAACATATCGCTACGCATTTTTGCTTGCATTTTTACACCAACTATGTGTCCACAATATTGTATAAAGTAGTTTAAAAGCATCCTTATAATGTAAATTACAAAAAGAGTTATACCGAAAGTTACTATAAGTTCTACGTTTTTATTAGGAATAAAATCGTTTAACATATACCTTGTTATAATTGGATACATCATTCCTAGTAACGACACTAGTAGTGAAGCCAACATATCAAGAGTAAACATTAACTTATGCGGTTTGTAGTATGATAAAAAACGTTTTAACATAATTTCTCCTTATAGACTATTGTAACATAAAAAGTTATAAAAATAAATATGTTAAAAGCAAAAATTTCACAAATCGTCAAAAAAATGCTACTTAAACTCCTTTTTAAAGATTTTATTAAAAAAACTAAAGGCTAACGAATTTCGTTAGCCTTTTTTTGTCGTAATACTTTAGTCTTTATTTATAACCTTTTTTTGCCAAGAATATTTAGCGCATTTAGGGCATTTCATATATCTTGTTCTGCCCATATGCATTGCCATAAACACACTATTATAAGACGGAATATATTTATTGCCACAATGTTTGCACTCGTAATAGCCTGCCGTTTGTTCAATTTTTATCATAAACGGACATACTACAAGTACCGGCACTAATCCCATCGCGATAAGTACATACCTTAACCATTCTTCCATTTGAACATAAGCAGCAATCGCGCAAAGACCCACAAGTAGCGTTATGCAAATTGTTGTAACTACAATTTCTAACCTTAAAAGTATTTTATCGGCTTGCTCTTTTTGTTTTGCCATTGCTATTAAATTGTTTTCTAGTTTTTTGTCGTAATTTTCCATTTTTAAACTCTCCCCAGACAATAATTCGTTTACGGTAATTTTTAAAATTGCACAAAGGTCAAGCATTATAGACGAGTCGGGCATTGCTTTGCCCGTTTCCCATTTAGAAACAGCCCTATCGGTAATGTTTAACTTTTCAGCAAGTTGCATTTGCGTTAAGTTAACGGCTTTTCTGCGCTTTGCAATAAAATTACCTATTTTAGTTAAGTCCATTAGTGTCTCCTTTCAATTTTAGTATAATAGAAATTTTATTAAAAATCTACGAACCGTTGGTTGAGTTAGGGTATTTTCAACCACAAGTAGAGTTTATAACGTTTTTAATTATATATTATATTTAAAATATTGTCAATTACCACGTTTTAAATACTTAATGCAAAAAACAAAATGGCACGCCTTTATACTACTACTATAATAACATACTTTTTGCTTAATTTTACGGTTTTGATTGTTAAACGTTTTGGGCTTTTAGCGTTTTGCAATTTGAAATAAAAGTCGCCTAAGTCTTCCACATAGGTTGCATAAAACTTTATACGTTTTTCATTTGTTCCGTTTGTATTAAACAATAGTTTTAGCCAGCCTTCCGTTTCGCTACAATCTTTTAAAGCAATTTCAAACTTTCAAAGCATATCGGCTTTACTTTGACCATAATTTGTCTCACAAATATTAGCGTAAAAACTACTTGAACTTTTACGAATTTAAAATAAAGTATTTAACGACGTGTATATCTTTAATTACGGCAAGCCATTATTAATGATATACAGACCTACGGTCTAATTATATACCATTGCTTTCGTAATGGATAAAAAAATTTTGTTTACCAAAACGGAATTTTTTGGTGTAGGTAACAAGTGATTCCCTTAAAAAGGGATGTCGCATTGCGACAAAAGGATAGCTCCGTGCTAATGGGTGAACTGTAAGTTCAACTCGTATTGCGTATGCAATACAAATAAAAAAAGACACCCATCGTGGTGTCTTTTTTTATTTTGGTGTGGGCAACAAGATTTGAACTTGCACGGATATCCATATGAATCTGAATCATACGCGTCTGCCATTTCGCCATGCCCACAATTAATTTGCGTCAACAATTTTATAGTTCCTTTCTTCAAGCCAAACTAAAAGCATATCTACCCATTTAGGAAAATCTTTTGCCATAGTAGATAAAGCAGTAAGCCCCGTGTTATAAGCACATTGCTCGCCTACGCTCATACCGTGCCCACCCTTTTCAAAAATATGAATAGAAAAAGGCACGTTAGCGTTTTCATACGCTAAAGCAAGTTTTAAACTGTTAAAACAAGGCACTGTAACGTCTTCAAATGTAGATACGATAAAACAAGGTGAACTTTCGCTTGTAACTAAATTTTCTAAACTTAATTTTGCTTTAAGTTCTTCATCTTCGCCACACAAGTTTGTGAAAGAGCCTAAATTTGGTTTGCCAAAGTACGAAACGACTGGGTAAATATACGCGCTTTCGTTAGGTTTTACAAGCGACTTTTTGTCCTTTAAAAAATCAAGACATTTGTCGTTATATAAAAGCGAAACAAGCCCTACTAAATGTCCACCAGCCGAAAATCCTACCGTAGCAACCTTATCTTTATTAACGTGTAACTGTTCTGCGTTTTCACGAATATACACCATAGCCATTGCGGCTTCTTGTAATTGTGTAGGGTGTTTTAACGGCTTGCACGAATACCTTAAAACGAAAGCGTTATAGTCTTTTTCTAAAAATTTTAAAGCAACGGGCTCGGCTTCCCTATCACTAGTGCGAGCGTAACCACCACCTGGAATAACGAGCATTGCTGGGTGCTTTCTAGTTAAATTTATATGTTGTGACTGCTCTAAAATATAGCAATGTAAAATACCTTCTGCGCCTTCGGGTTTTTTAAAGTTAAAATAATCGTATAAATCAACTTGAAAAACTTTCATAACAAATCTCCTTTTCAACATTTATAGTATATATTAAATTTTATTTAAAAGCAAGTTATATACCGTTTTTTACATAAAAAATACGCTACAAAAGTAGCGTATCTAATTTTATTATTTTATTTCAACTATTAACTCGGCATTGATTTCTTCAACGACTAAAACGTCACCCGTGTGAAGCGAAGAAGATAAAATCTTTTTAGCAATAAGCGTTTCAACTTTACTTTGAATAAATCTTTTAAGTGGTCGTGCGCCGTAAACCGAATCGTAACCGTTTTCAATGATATAGTCTTTTGCTTTTTTAGTAATTTCTAAATGCAATTCTTTTTCTTGTAAACGCTTTTTTAAACCGTTAAGCATTAACTCAACTATACTTGAAATATCCTTTTTTGAAAGTGGCTTATAAAGCACTATTTCGTCAAGCCTATTTAAAAATTCCGGTCTAAAACTACGCTTTAACAGTTCGTTTACTTGCTCTTTTGCTTCGGGCGAAATTTCGTTATCAAGCGTTATACCTTCTCTAATAAAGTCTGAACCTAAGTTTGACGTTAAAATTATTATAGTGTTTTTAAAGTCAACGGTTTTGCCTTGAGAATCGGTAATTCTACCATCGTCTAATACTTGTAGCAAAATATTAAATACGTCTGGATGAGCCTTTTCGATTTCGTCAAACAGCACGACCGAATAAGGTTTACGCCTTACGGCTTCAGTAAGTTGACCACCTTCGTCATAGCCAACGTATCCTGGTGGAGCACCAATTAAACGAGATACGCTAAACTTTTCCATATACTCGGTCATATCAATTCTAACAATATTTTTTTCGTCGTCGAAAAGCGTTTCAGCAAGTGCTTTTGCAAGTTCCGTTTTACCGACACCGGTAGGACCTAAGAATAAAAATGAACCTATAGGGCGATTAGGGTCTTGTATACCTGCTCTTGAACGAAGTATTGCTTCACTGACTTTCGTTACGGCTTCGTCTTGACCTATAACTCTTTCGTGTAAAACCTTTTCAAGCGATAATATTTTTTCACGCTCGCTTTCTTTAAGTCTTGAAACGGGTATACCGGTCCACTTTGATATTATTTTTGCAATTTCTTCTTCTGTAACTCTATCGTGTAGTAAACTTTCTTTTTGCGACTGAGTTTGCTTTTCAACTTCTTCTAACTGCTTTTTAAGTTCTGGTAATTTGCCGTATTTTATTTCAGCCGTCTTTTGAAGATTATACTCTCTTTCAGCCTTTTCCATTTCAGCATTTAACTTTTCAATTTCTTCACGAAGTTTTTGCACTTTATTTATGCCGTCTTTTTCGCCTTGCCATTTGGCTTGCATAGTTTTATACTCTTGTCTTAACTCGTCAAGTTCTTTTAAAAGCGACTGCAACCTTTCTTTTGAAAGAGTATCCGTCTCTTTTTTAAGGGCAGTTTCTTCAATTTCAAGTTGCATAATTTTTCTTGCAACGGTATCCATTTCTGCTGGCATCGAGTCCATTTCAGTTTTAATCATAGCACACGCTTCGTCTATTAAGTCAATGGCTTTGTCTGGCAAAAACCTATCACTTATATACCTATTTGAAAGCACGGCAGACGATATTATCGCACTGTCTTGAATTTTAACACCGTGATAAACTTCATACCTTTCTTTAAGACCACGAAGAATTGAAATAGTATCTTCAACAGTAGGTTCTTTGACTAAAACGGGTTGAAATCTTCGTTCTAACGCTGGGTCTTTTTCGATATATTTTCTATACTCGTCTAAGGTCGTTGCTCCAACGCAGTGTAGTTCGCCCCTTGCAAGCATAGGCTTTAACAAGTTGCCAGCATCCATTGCTCCGTCAGTTTTGCCAGCGCCTACTATATTGTGCAACTCGTCGATAAATAAAATAATTTTGCCTTCACTTTTTTTAACTTCGTTTAAAACGGCTTTTAATCTTTCTTCAAACTCGCCCCTATATTTTGCGCCAGCAATTAAAGAGCCCATATCAAGTGAAAAAAGTTTTCTATCCTTTAACTTTTCAGGAACGTCGCCTTTCATAATACGAATTGCTAAACCTTCAGCAATAGCAGTTTTACCAACGCCCGCTTCACCAATTAAAACGGGGTTATTTTTAGTTTTTCGTGACAAAATGCGAATAACGTTTCTAATTTCTTCGTCTCTACCTATAACAGGGTCTATTTTGTTTTGCTTAGCCCTTTCAACTAAGTCTTGACCGTATTTATTTAAAACGTCATAAGTGCTTTCTGGATTATCGTTCATAACTCTTTGACCTCCCCTAATTTTTGCTAACTGTTTATAAAACTCGTCTTTACTAATATTGTGTTTTTTTAATAATTCTTTAACTTCGCTACTCGATTTTTCTAATAAGCCTATAAATAAATGTTCTACCGAGATAAACTCGTCTTTCATTTCTTTGGCTACTTTTTCACTAAAATCAACTATTTGTGAAAAGTCTGCCCCCAAATATTGCTCGCCACCTTTTACCTTTGGCAGTTTTTCAATTTTGTTTATAACGTCCCCTTTTAAAAGTTCAACTTTTACACCCAAGTTAGATAAAATTTGGCTAATTAGCGAACCTTCGTCAAGTAACGAATATAGTAAATGTAATCCCTTTACTTGCTGGTTATTATTTTCTTTGGCAATAGATAATGAATTATTGATACTTTCTACGCTTTTTTGCGTATAATTTTTATTATTCATTATTTCCCCCCTTTTAAATAATTATATTATCCCTTTTTAACTCGATAAACTTTCTTTCTACTTTTTTAAACACGCTTGTATCGTTCGTTAAGTTGTTAAAATATACGTTTAAAAGTTCGTCAAAATCTTTAACGTACACGGTTAAAAGTTCGGCAAGTTGTTTAGTCGTAACGGCTCTGTTTGGATAATCAAAAAGCCTTATAAACTTATTTTGTTCAAATAAATAGGTGGCGTTTTGGTTATAGTACGTCTTTTCTAAATATATATAATATTTATAAAAATCACTCATAAGTTCTAAAAGCATACCGTTTTGAGTCCTTAAAGTTACTTTTAACTGCCCTAATTTATCGGAATTAGGAAACAACTCTACGTTATATTTAATTGCAGGGTTGTACCTATAATCTAACGCACCCACAATAGTTCCCATATATTGCGACTGACTTTCTAAATAACGCATAGTTGAACTTGCTGAAAACAGCCTTTCTATCTCGTCAAATATATTGTTAGCACGAATTTCAGGCGTTTCGTAACTTACGGCGTTGGCTAAAATCTTTTCTATCATACTTGACCTACTTATACCGTTTACCCTTGCCATTTTATCAATTATACTAACCACTTCGTCATTTAATATTAAACTATATAAAGATTTTGACATATTTGCCCCCTTGTTTAACTTAATTGTAACGCACATTATATAATTTGTCAACGATTTTATATAATTTTGTTTACAAATTTATTATATTCATTTTACAAATTTTTATACAAAAACAATAAACATAAATAAAACGGTTAATGAAAAAAATACTCACCAAACTTACGAAGATAAAGCAAAAATTGAAGAACAAAAAACTACACGTTTTACACTAATTTGGGTATTTGTTATGTTTGCTTTTATGATGATAATCTGCTTTTTTGGAGCAAAAGGCTGTTATTCTTAAAACTCTTAAAAAACAATCAAAAAAGATAACGAAAAATTTTTCGTTATCTTTTTTAATTTTGAATATAAGTTTGTAAAAATGATAAATCTAACTGCCAATCGTCAATTTTAGATAGTTCAGCGCACCTTTCGTTTGCCTTTTTTAAAGCCGTAATATAACCTTGATAATCGGTATTATTTACCTTTTTAAAATGCTTTATTGCCATATCTTCTTTACCGATAAGTTGCGTTCTGCCAATATGAATTACGCTATGGCAGTTATGACAAACGGCGATAATATCTTGCAATTTTTGCGTATGCGTGCTTTCAATATATTCCCATCTTTCGTGCGCTTCAAGGCGTTTTTTTGGCGTATTACAAACCATACATTTGCCGTTTGCTTTAAGGTATGCGTCTTTTCTTATATAATCCCACGCACGTTTAGATAAAATTTGCCTTAAATTATTATACCAACACGACGTAGGCACAATTTCAAAATTAAGTTTTAACATATTACTTTTCAAAAATAGACCTTACGGCGTTTACTAAATCGTATTTACCAAACTTGTCTTTAAGTTTTTCAGTTGGAACGATACAATCGTGTTGCCTATACGGCTTAAATTTTTTCTCTTTAAACACCCAACCGTTTGCAATATGAAATCTATCCCACCTTTCGTGTTCAATATCTACAAGCCAAGACATATTTTCATAAGTAAATTTAATATCTTGACATAAAACCTTCATAGACGTACTAAACATTGCAACCGAATTGTTAGACTCTCTATCAAACAAACTGCCTTTTGCCCAATTTTTTCTAATATCAATAATACTGTGGTTTCTATTTAAATGAGTAAATATTTTTTCAAGGCTTGGCGTATAGTCAAAACAATCACAACCGTTTTCTTCAATACATTTATTGTGTTGTTTAACTAGGTCTAAATATACGTCGTTTATCGAATCTTGTTCTAAAAGAGCATAAGGGTAACTGTACATCATAGCATGCTCGTCGTCAACGATAGCATCGTAAGAGTAAATTTCTTCGGCAAAACCGAACTTAATAACGTGAACTAAATCAAAAAGTTTATCTTCTTTTTCGCCCCAGTCGATACGAGATAAGTTCTTTTTATCCCTAACGTTAATAGCAACCGTTAAATCTCTAAAAGTTGACGTGTTTTTGCAATATTCAAGTTCGTTTCTAATGTCCCCAAGAAGCGCGTTCGCCATAGCAATATTTAACTCGTCGTCACCTAAACTTACTACTAGCAAGTCGTATTTTGGAACGATTTTTGCCCCGGCAACGTTATCAAAATAGTTCATAAATTCTGCACCGAAGCAAGACGTTTTATACATATTAATAATAGGGAAAGTCATTTTTTTAGTTAAATCTTGACTAATATCTCCCCCTAACGCTTCCGTCTCTTCTTTTGAGTAAATAGGTGCGTAAATTCTATTAAGTTTTTCGTTAAAACCGAGTGAGTGCTTATCGTCGTTATTAAGTGCGTTATGTAAATCACCACTAACGATACGTCCGTCAACGAGTGGGTGCCTAAGCAAGAATAAACCGCCAACGTTGTCTATTGCTATATCAAAAACGTCAACGATAAATTTATCGGGAACTCGGTCAGTTACGTTTGACGTGTTAATAAAGGCTTGCATCGTTGCAGTTTGACCCGTTTGCCCAAACCCTATTACCATTGCCCTATATTCTTTAGCACCTTTAAACAAGTTTTTATTTGGTAATAAATTAAGGTAATAAGCGTCTCTTTTTTTAATAAAGTTTTTAGCCGAATAGTCGGCTTCGTTTACTAAATGTAAAACGAAAGGCGTGCAAGTAGTTAAACCTGCGTATTCTTCGTTTTTATCTTTTAATTCTTTGGCAATAACGTCGTATTCGGCTTTTATTGCGTCCATTTTAGACTTGTAAACTTCATAATTTATTTCGTTATCTACAAGCAAGTAAAAATCAACGAAAACTTTCTTTTTAGCGTTTCTATATTCTTTTAATAAAACGTTCATTTCGTTGAAAACAATGTTACTGTTTTCGCTTTCAAGACCACTTAAACCTTCGTTGTTGTTAAAAGCAAAAATATGTATTCTTGATAACGGAGCGTCGCATTTTGTATTATAAAAACAGTTATCTATATATAAGCCGAGCCTTTTTAAAATTGAAATTTCTTTATCTTCGTCAACCTTTTTAACGTACGACCAAAATATAAAACCGTCAGCCATAATTTCACGGTGAACGTCGTTTTCTTTCGAGAATACGCCAAGTTCGCCGGTAAAAATAATTTCACAACGTCTATCCTTTTTTTCGTTTAAATACTTTTCGCTAATGCTTTCGGCTAAAATCAACGAGTCTTGCGTAGCAGACGTAAAAATATAAAGGTCGGTTATTTGTGCAAATTTTTTATTGTTTTTTAATTTACTGCTTAAAAAATGCAGTTTTATACCACAGTAAATTTCATAACTTGCTTTTGTCGTAATAACACTTAATACGATAATGCCAGCATAAAGCGAACTAGCCGTATATAAGCATTGAACTAAACCACTTTCAATATCGGTTAAGTCGGCTAAGCCTTCAAAAGTTAAGCCACCTATCGTTGAATAAATAGCGTGTAAAAATGAAGCAAAGCCCTTTTCAAAACTGTCGGTTGAGTGGGCTAAGTTTATAATTAACTTTACGGCTACGCTAAAAAGTATAGCAAAAACTACGGTGCATACTTCGACCATATATTTTGCTTCAGTATATTTTTGTCTTGCCTTAAAATAAGCGTACATTGTTATAACGTATGCAATAACCATTATTGCAACGCCAACAACTATTCCTAAAACTATCATACAATTACCTTTGTGATAAAAGGCTCCCGATAATTCAAGAGCCATTTTTAATTACATAATATCGGTATCTATAACGGATAAATTTTTAACGTTCTTAAATATGAAAGAGTGTTGTAACTTTTTGTCTTAGTAAGGAAGGACTTTACAGTTTTTAATAGTAACGTTTTTTACTTGGTGTCCTTCTTTCGACATACCTATAACGTAATTTTTCGCCCTATCCCAATATAGCGTTATTTCGTCGTTAAAAACTATTGCGTTTAACAAATTTTTTATTATTTAATCTTAAAGTTGCTAACGGTAATTGGGTTTGTTGGCATTGCTACCTTTTCAAAACGAGTTGCGCCAACAATTAATTCATAAATATCAAAGTCGCTAGCGTCTGCAGTTGAGCCAATTAATTCTCCGTTCATATAATATATTTCGCTATTGTAATCAACTGACATCCAATATTCCATAGCGTTTTCGTAACCGTTTTGCTCAGCGTTTAATTTTAAGTTGCCGGTAGTTTCGTCTTTGTCTCCTAAGTAGCGCATACGAAGTTTACCTTCAACACCTTCACGGTCAGTATCAATAATTTGACTTAATACTTCTAACGATTCGTCGTCAATTCTACCAAATACGCTGTATCTAGTTCCGTCAAGAGCGTCGTCAGTTAACATAATAGCAAATTTATAAGTTGCCGAGTCGTAACTTAAATAATCGGCTTCAGCATTATCTTCATTACGAAGCATTACGATTGAGCCGGCTTGCGCTTTATAAGAACCTAAAACACCGTTATTTCTAAATTCACCTTTAATAGTAGAAATGTTTTCAATAATGTCTTTATATTCGCCGTTTTCAAAAGTAAACGCACCTATTTCAATAAATTTAAATTCGTAGTCGATAACCACTGCCGTATTTTCATAAAAGCCGTCTTTAATAAGACTAAGAACCCTTTCAGTAGTTTTTGTAGAAATATTTTTAGTTAACGATAAAGTTGTTTCTAAAGTTTGCGCTTCACCGTCTACGTCTTGATAGTTAAAAGTTACGGTTACGTCTTGCCACTCATATCCGTCTTTAATATAAGTACACGCCGTCATTGAAAATATTAACGTTAATACCGTTACTAAAACTGCTATTTTTTTGATAAAATTTTTCATAAAATTCTCCATAGAATATATTTAAACGACTTTCGCCGATTATTTTAATTTAAACCCCCGCTTGTGTAAACGAGATAGGCTATTCCACCAATTACCACAAGCCCTAACATTACTGCTAACGCAACTTTAAGTGGTGAAATAGGCGTTTTACCCGTAACTACACCCGTATTACCGTTGACGTATATTGAATACGTCTTTTTTTTGTAGGCGTAGTTTAAAATGTAAACGGGCAACATTATGTATTTATAAGTGACTGCGCTATGAGTAGTGTCTACGTTTAAATAGTCTACAACGTCAAAGTAATATTGCCCTAAAATTTTCTTACGAAGTACGCTGTCCATTATGTTTTTAGCGTCGTTCCAACTAGTAGGTAAATCCTTTTCGTGCCTTTTGGCTAAATAACCCGTTAAAAGTTTTTGTTCAAATTCAACTAAAGTATTTGTATCGTAAGGCATTAGTTTATCTAAGGTTTTTTGAGTATAAGTAGTCGTCGTGTTTACCATAATATCGTCAAAATTCATTGTAAACGTTCCCGATATTCTACGCCAAACTATATACGTTTCAGTCCTACGATTTTTGCCAGAACCTACCACTCGCGTATATCTTTTACCGATTCTTCCTTCATAGTGCGAAATTGTGCTACTATCAAACGTAAAACAAGGTTGATATACTCCCCTAACGTTTTCTGCCCTTAAAGTCTTTTTAAACTTATGTGGAGCAAAAAACTTGTTTTTCGCCCACGCTTGCGCATTTAACACGGCTTGTTCTTGCGTGATAATAAACGGATACACGGCGTTAGGTTTTAACCCAGCCAAATCTTCACTTTTGACGACGTGTGGCGTATCACAATACGGACAGTGCGTTGCGTGGGTTTTGTTGTTAACTATAACTTCAGCCCCACAACTTTCACAACGGTAAACGCTTTCTTCTTCACCCCATTGTTCGCCGTTATAAAAAGCGTTTTCAAGCGCAAGTTCCATAACTTGCTTGCTCGTTTTAACGTCGACTAGCGTATCGCAATGATAACACTTTAACGCTTGATGTTCGGGCGAAAACGCCATACTTCCCCCACAGTTAGAACACCTTGCCGTTACCGTATTTATTTTATTACCGTTGTCAAAAGCCGTATCTAAGCCTTTATCGTCACTCATTTTTAACCTTATTTGTTAAGTTCGTCTAAAAGTTCTTGCAAGTCAATACCGTGAACAGCAGCAGCCGCTTCAACCGGTTCAGCAGCGAACATACAAGTTAAACAGTGCATATCGTATTTATCAAAAACTTCCTTTGCATTTGGATTAATTTCTAATACGTCAATAATAAGAGTGTCTTTAGTAATTAATTTCTTTTCTTCCATAATAATACTCCTTTAATTATAATTTTTGCCCGCACGACGGACAGAATTTTGCGTCAGTACCAACTTCTTCACCACAGTTGGTGCAGAATTTTTTAACGTCTAATTTAGCACCACACTCGCTACAAAACTTTGCCGTTTTGCTAACTTGCGCACCACAAGACGAACACTTTTTAGTTGCCGTTTGTTGCGTAGCCGTTTGCGAGCCACTTGCTTGACCTTGCATACTGTCGGCAAACATTTTACCCATTGCAACACCCGCGCCTAAACCAATACCAGCGCTTGCCATACCACCACTAGGATTTTTTGCGGCTTCTTTCATTGCTTCTGCTGCAGAAACTTTTAATAAAACGTCAGTCTTGTCGCCTAAAATACCAAGTTTAGACCTTTCGTCTAACGCCTTTTCAACTTCTTCAGGAACAGACATATTTTCAATAAATAGGTTGGTAAGTTTTAAACCTAATTTATTAAATTTTTCTTGAACTGACCTTTTAACTATTTCGTTAAATTCTAAAGTATTGCCAGCCAAATCTAACGCTGAAATCTTGCTTTCACCCAAACAGTCGGTAAGTGCCGAAATTAACATTGTTTTTAAGAAAGATTCGATATCGCTAGTAGCAAAAGTGCTTGACGTACCGATTAACTCTTTTAAAAATACGTCTGGCATATCTACTTTAAACGCAAATGCACCAAAACCCCTAACTCTTATAACGCCGAATTCAGGGTCTCTCATTAAAATTGGAGATTTAGTTCCCCATTTAATATCTGTAAATTGCTTAGTGCTGATAAAATATATGTCTAACGTAATAGGTGTTTCAAAAGCGTATTTCCACGAAGCAAGTTTAGTTAAAATAGGAACGATATCTGTATTAAGGTCGTATAGTCCTGGCCCAAAAATATCGGCTATTTGCCCCTTGTGTACGAAAATTGCGCATTGTGATTCCCTAACCGTTAAAGTAGATTTTCTATTAATTTCCCTACCTGCGTTTTCAAGTGGGTATTTGTAAACTATAAGGTTTTTAGAATTATCTGCCCATTCAATATTTTTTCTAAATAAAGCCATTAAAATTCTCCTTTTTTTTAAAAAATTATTTATTGCATAAATAATAAACGCTTATTTTACATTGTAACATACATTGCACTTTTTTACAAGGTTTTTTTACAACACTTTTCAAACAGGTTTGTTTGTTACAATTATTTTTTACCTTTTACGCTTTTTTAAACTTCTTAACGTTGTTTTTCAGTAAAAGCAAGTCCCCTTGGCTCAATGTTTGAAGAAAATACTATTTGAGTTCTAGTTGGACCAAATTTTTGAAGTTCCACTACGAACTCATCAAGGTCTTGCGTCGTGTGGAACACCGTTTTTAAGTGCATTGAAAATTCACCCGTAACGCAACAACTTTCAATAACGTTTTTAACGTTTTCAACGAAAGTGTAAAATTGTTCTTTTCGATTTGGGGGCATAGCAACGTCAATAAACGCCATAATGTAGTAATTCATTTTTACCATATCTATCGAAGCGTGATAGCCTTTAATAATTCCAGTGTTTTCAAGCCTTTCAATACGCGCTGAAACGGCTGGCGAAGATAAGAATACTTCTTTTGCAATTTCTTTAATTTGCATACGCGCATTTTTTTGTAAAAAGTTAATAATTTTAATATCAATAACGTCTAATTTAATCATAATACTCCTTTTTACTGTTATGATACAACGGCTTAGACATTTTTGTCAACTTAATTTTATTAAGTTTTATTGACGATATACTGTTTTTTTGCAATTGCTTTACTAAATTAAAAACAGTTGCCACCTTTTTATTTTACTTTTTTCGTTTTCGCTATATAATATCGTTATAAAATTAAAACGAACAAAGCAACCATTTAAAATCGTTCAAAAGTTATCGAATTTTTTGCTAACTTTAAAAAACTAAACCTTTTAAACACAAAAAGAGTTTAGTAACACACTAAACTCTTTTTTATATTCTATTCAAAAGTAACGTTTTCCATTACCAAGTTGTCAACGAGTTCAAACTCAACTTTTGCAGGCTCGCCGTCAAAATTTCTTTTAAAAATAGCGTTTTTAACGGTTACGTTTTTAACGTGGTGACCATCTTCGTCAATACCTACGAATAAAAGACAAGGCACGACGTACGAGTTACCTTTTTCATTTTGAGCAGTACCCGTCAATACTACGTTTTCAAAATAAAAGTTTTCTAAGTTCGGTCTATCTTCAGCACCTATGCCGTCGTCGTTACAAGTATATTTTGACGTTACAACAGCGCACGATAGCATACTATCGTAAACGTATAAATTTTTAACGTAACCGCCTCGCTTTTTAGTAACTTTAACCCTTATTCCACACTCGATTTTTCGTATATCACTATCCCATATATAAACGCCGTCAATACCACCCGACATTTCGCTTCCTAACGCAACGGCGTGACCACAAAGTACGTTAATATCAAAAATTCTAATATTTTTAGTAGGTCGGTTTATTATATTACCTTCTGGGTTTTTGCCCGACTTAATAGCAATACAATCGTCTCCCGTGTTAAACGTACAATCGAACACCGTACAATTAGTTGAACTGTCTGGATTCCAGCCGTCACCGTTAGATATGCCTTTTGACGTAATTGAACACCTATTCGTTACGATATTGTCACTGTATATAAAGTGAATATTCCACGCCGGGCCTTCAAAAAAGTCAATATTGCTTAAAACGATATTTTGGCAATTACTCATATTTACGAGCCTACCCCTTGCTCGACCTGGTATAGTTACTGGGGTTTCACACTCTTTTATCTTTTCGCCTAAACTTTCAATATAGTCTTTTAGTAAAACTTGTTCAGTTTCGATTATATCTTTTCTTAAAGCGCCACCGCCACCTTTAATTTGACCACCACCACGAATTATTACGTTTGTACAATTATAGCCATCGTTTCTATTTAAGTCGCCCATATTTATAAGTGACTGATAACAATATAATTCAGTTCCTTCAAATCTACTCCAAATTTTTGGTAAATAGTCGTTATGGTCTGCCGTGCCTTGAATTGTCGCTCCCTTTTCAACGTATAGTTCGCTATTCGAGTGAAGTTTTAACCCCCCCGTTAAATATACGCCTTTTGGAATATAAATATAGTCGTTTTCAGTGCAGTCGTCAAAGGCTTTTTGCAAGGCTTCTCTATTAAAAGTTTTGCCGTCGCCTACTGCGTTATAAGGTGGTTTCGTTACGTCTATTTTGTTTTTGTTTTTTGTCGTAACGTATTTTTCTTCGCCGACAAACTCTTTTTCTTCGCCCTTGTCGTTTATTAGCGTTACTTTTACACTAAACTCTTTTTGACTTTCTAAATTGTATAATTCGTAGTGAGTTTTTATAGCGTAAAAAGTTTCACCGTTTATTTCAACTTTATACTTGTCGCCTTTAACGCAATTTTTCGCCCTATCCCAATATAGCGTTATTTCGTCATTAAAAACTATTGCGTTTAACATTGTTGTTCTCCTTTTTCAATCGTAACGTTTTCAACTTTAACGTCAACGAATTTTTGTAGTTTAATTAAATGTTCGTAATCGTAACGCCTTATCGTTAACACTACATTTTTTAAAAATATATTTTTAAAAGTTGAAGAATTTAAAGCCTTTAACTTCATTATTATCAATGCTCTTAACTGCGTTGACGTTTAAAATTACTGCTTATTTTCTTCTTTTATAGGCTTTGTTTTTGCTACTTTAACTATAAAAATTACAAGCATTATTAAAGCAATTACAAACAATACGTCTATAATAATATTCACATAACTGCTAAAAAGTAACGTTAGTAAGGTTATTAATACCCCGGCAACCAAATTGCCTAAAACAAGCGGTAAAAAACATTTAGAAAATTTTATTTGTAAAAAGACTGCTATTGCCGTACCGGTCCATATCCCCGTTACAGGAAAAGGTATCGCAACGAATATAAATAACGCCCACGCTAAAAACTTATCCTTTTTATCTTCAACGTTTTCGTTACCCTTTTTTAAATTTAACGCTTTGTTTTTTAAAACTAATTCTACCTTTTCGACCAATTTTTTAATAAATTTGATTTTCTTTAAAAGGTTAAAAACAGGAATTAACAAAAAGTATATAGGTATACATATTAGCGTTGAGCCAGCGTACGCAAGCATTGCCGAAGTTAAAAGACTTTCCCCCAAGCCTAAACCTATAGGAATAGCGCCCTTTAACTCAACTAACGGAAAAATTGATATAATAATCGTCAACAATTTGCTATCATTAGTAATATTTTTTAAAAATTCTAATAAAATTTCAGCCATATTCCCCTCAAACTATTGCTTTTATATTTTTAATTATATTA